>JAZUSK010000001.1:0-36815 GCA_045606645.1 Acutalibacteraceae bacterium
GAACAAACATTCAAGAACAGTCTTACAGGTCTCCCCATCGGTGGCGGTAAGGGTGGCTCCGACTTCGACCCCAGAGGCAAGAGCGATATGGATATCCTCCGTTTCTGCCAGAGCTTTATGACAGAGCTTTACAGACACATCGGCCCCGACGTTGACGTTCCCGCAGGCGACATCGGCGTAGGTGCTCGTGAGATCGGTTATCTCTACGGTCAGTACAGAAGAATCAAGGGTGCTTTCCAGAACGGTGTTCTTACAGGTAAGGGTCTCTCCTACGGTGGTTCTCTTATCCGTCCCGAGGCTACAGGCTACGGCGCAACATACTACGCTTGCGAAGTATTCAAGCACTTCGGCGAGGATATCAAGGGCAAGACATTTGCTCTCTCCGGCTTCGGTAACGTTGCATGGGGCGCAGCAAAGAAGATCACAGAGCTTGGCGGTAAGGTACTTACAATCTCCGGTCCCGACGGCTACGTTTATGATAAAGATGGCATCAACACAGAAGAAAAAATCGAATACATGCTCGAAATGCGTGCATCCGGCAGAGACAAGGTTCAGGACTACGCTGACAAGTTCGGCGCAGAGTTCCATCCCGGCGAGAAGCCTTGGGGCGTAAAGGTTGACGTTGCTATGCCTTGCGCAACTCAGAACGAGATCAACATGGACGAAGCAAAGAAGCTCGTTGCAAACGGCGTTCAGTACTACATCGAGGTTGCTAATATGCCTACAACTAACGATGCTCTTGAATTCCTCAAGGAGAACGTTAAGGTTGTTGCTCCTTCAAAGGCAGTTAACGCAGGTGGTGTTGCTGTTTCTGCTCTCGAAATGGGTCAGTACTCCATGAGATACAGCTGGACAGCAGAAGAGGTTGACCTCAAGCTTCAGCAGATCATGAAGGAAATCCACGACAACTCCGCTGCAGCTGCAGAAGAGTACGGTCTTGGCTACGACCTCGTAGCAGGTGCTAACATCGCAGGCTTCATCAAGGTTGCAGATGCTATGATCGCACAGGGTGTTCTTTAATTAATAATTAATCACAAACGAAACGAGCCTTTCGCAAATGCGAAAGGCTCGTGTTTTTATGTCTTAATTTAGTTCTATTCTTCTGCCCATGCAGCAATGAGTTCCCCTGAATTTCCGTCTATCACAACATACGAAACACTACCATCAACAAGTTCATCAATTGGCACATCACTTTGATCTAAACCATACTCAAATCGCCATATATTATCCTCCGATGAATGCAGTATGCCGACTAAAGTATCATCACGCCATTTCCCCTGTTTATGACGCTTTTCAAGTATATCTATTGCAACACTCTTTGCTTCTTCATCAGTCTTAACTGGCTTTATAAGCTCAAGAACATCAGCTTCAAATTCAATTGGAAATTCAATTCTCTCATAATCCACACTATATTTATCCACTTCAACAACAGAAACGGTTTCCATTAAATATTCTCTATCAGACTTGTCTGATTGTGTAGCGTTTGTATCGGATGCAGAAGATTCATCAACGGCTGTGGTGCTTCCGTTCAAATTATCCTTATCCGAGGATTTTTCACAACCTATACAAGATGATAAAAGAAGGATAATCATTAATAACACTAAAAGAATATTTTTTACACCTGATTTTTTCATATTATACTCCTCCTCTTTATACTATATTAAATTTTATATTATTATCCAAGCCATACTGCAAGTACGGTTCCGTCAGTTTTTATCAATGCATAAACGACCGCACCACAAACGTACACCTATCGTATTAATTTAATAATTATTAGTTATTTCTACAATCTTGGTGTTTCTATCAATATGTACTTTAGGAAATACACCCGTTATATCCTCTATTATATATCTGAAAACGATATCGTCTACCATCATATCATTACCAAGAACATAGTAATAAGATACCCCGCCATCAACTTGATGAAAGAGATTATCGCGCTCTTCTCCATCTCGATAGAAATTACGTGAAACTAAATCGAGATAGTACGTTTCACCATTCAACTTTAATTCAGCGATATCACCATCATTACTTATGATCTCTGCACCATAACACTCCAATGAAGCAAGAAGCGGAACCTCTGCATAATTATGATAAATATATACTATTGCATCATCCGGAAGTGATTTGCCGTTTATAACAGCCTTACCCTCTATGCGAGAAAACTTGTCAACAAATTCAGCTTGAGTATACAGTCTGTAAACGTACGGTTCATCCGAGTAATAATCATCCAACTTTTCATTTATTGTTATTGCAAAATCTTCTTTTGTTGTTATTATCCATATACAAACAGGCAATGATTCATTTTTGAAAACCGAAACACTTTCAACAGTAACATCATAACCGTTATCGGAAAGGTATCGTTGAATTGATTCTACATCAACAAAATCCACAACAGACTGTTCAATCCTAAACACCCCGGAAGTTTCATATATTTTTTCACCTTCGCTAGGATAAGAATGAACTCCGCTATTCTTCGTATTTAATATCTCAATCGAAGGGCTTTCGATGAAATCAAAGAATACTTTACGAGAAATCCTATAAACATTCAGTTCGCCCTCAACAGGAAGTTCAGCATATTCGTAATCAGAATCTGTAGGTTCTTCCGGTTTAACCGTTGAGATAACTTCTTTTGTTGTATCTTTTATATCTGTGGGTGAGTCCGTGTTTTTACCGCAACCGCACAAAGAAACAAACAAAAATATCAAAACCATTGATATGAGACTTGCTTTTTTCATAAAGACGCTCCTTTCGAAGATCATCAAACAAAAAATATTCTCCACCTACTAATATATGACAAAAAATCAAAAATACTACACTTTTTCGAGCATTATTTTATAATCTTCTTATAATTTGTACGAATAGCTAAATCAGAGTATCGTATTTTATGCAAAATAGCAAAGAGATGATTCTGCTTTTCGTAGCATTATCATCTCTTTAGTATTTAATACAATTTATATAGGCTTATTTATCTCTTCCGCATATCTTACGGTTTCCATAGCATCCTTAGCGTATTTGTCCGCGCCTATGGAATCTGCGTATTCCTGCGTAAGGACTGCACCGCCAACTACTACCTTACACCAAGGGGCTTTTACGCGAAGAAGCTTAATTGTTTCTTCCATAGCGGGTACTGTTGTAGTCATAAGCGCGCTAAGGCCTACGAGAGGTGCTTTGAGTTCACACACCCTACCCACTACCGCCTCAGGGGCAACGTCCTTACCTAAGTCGTGCACGTCGAAGCCGTAGTTTTCAAGGAGCAGCTTTACGATATTCTTACCGATATCGTGCATATCACCTTTAACTGTTGCGATTACAAAAGCGCATTTATCCGAAGATTTATTCGTGCCCATAGATGATTTTATACGTTCAAATGAGCTTTTCGCCGCCTCTGCGCTCATAAGGAGCTGAGGAAGATATACAGTCTTATTTTCAAAGCCTACACCCACCTCATCAAGGGCGGGAATTATCTCGTTTCGAACGATATCGAGGGCATCACGCTCTTTTAACAATTCATCCGTCAAAGTTGATGCCTGCTCCTTAAGACCCTTTATTACGGCTCTCTTAAGCCCTGTTGCATCATCAGTCTTTTCCGCTGTTTGGCGTGCTACTGTAGCCGCAACTGTTTCGGGGAGCGTTTCTGTAAAGGCAACGTAATTCTGACAGTTATCGTCAAGACCTTTAAGTGCACAATATGCAAAGTATGACTTCAACATATCATCGAAATAAGGATTCATAATAGCCGCTGAAAGACCCTGCCAGAGAGCAAGAGTAAAGAAATTACTGTTTATTATCTCACGTCTCGGGAGACCGAAAGAAACGTTGGACACACCGAGAGAGGTGTGACAACCTAACTCTTCTCTGATAATCCTTACTGCTTCGAGAGTTTCTCTGCCGGAAGTATTGTCCGCACTTATAGTTAGTGCGAGAGGGTCGAAGATTATGTCTTTCTTATTGATACCGTACTCCTCTGCTGTTCGGAGAATTCTACGGGCGATATCAACTCTACCCTCTGCCGTAGCGGGAATACCGCTTTCATCGAGAGTAAGCGCAACTACGAAACCGCCGTACTTTTTAACAAGAGGAAATACTGTTTTCATACTCTCCTCTTTGCCGTTTACGGAGTTTATCATAGCTTTGCCGTTATATCGTCTGAGGGCGCTTTCCATAGCAACCGCATCAGACGTATCGATCTGCAACGGAAGGTCGGTAACCTCCTGAAGACGACACACGGCGGTGGTGAGCATGCTTACCTCGTCAATTTCGGGAAGACCTACGTTGACGTCAAGAATATGTACACCTTTCTCCTGCTGAGAGATACCCTCGCGGAGAATATAGTCTATATCATTTGATTTAAGCGCTTCTTTAAACTTCTTTTTACCTGTAGGATTGATTCTCTCACCTATCAGCACGGGCTTTTCACCAAAATACACGGCATGAGAATACGAGGAAACACAAGAAAAACTCTTCTCAGTAATTTCAACGGGAGTAAAGCCCGAAACTGCGGAAGATACCGCTCTGATATAATCGGGAGTTGTACCGCAGCATCCGCCCACAACACGCACTCCTTTATTGACAAGAGAAACGACTTCTTCAGCAAACTCATCGGGTAATATATCAAATACTGTCTTGCCGTTTACAACCTTTGGAAGACCCGCATTAGGCTTAAGAATAACAGGTACAGATGAATATTTTAAATAATCCTCAACTATGGGTGCAAGAGCTTTCGGACCGAGAGAGCAATTAACACCGATTGCATCGGCACCCATACCCTCAAGCATAGCAACCATAGCACCGGGCTCAGCACCTGTCATAAGCTTGCCGTCTTCACCGTAAGCGTTAGATACCATAACGGGTAAATCACAATTTTCCTTAACTGCAAGGAGTGCCGCCTTTGTCTCAAGGCTATCGCTCATAGTCTCGATAAAAACAAGGTCAACGCCGTACTTAACACCTACTTTAACCGTTTCTGCGAATATGGAAACCGCATCTTCAAAATCGAGCTCACCCAATGGCTTGAGCATCTTTCCCGTAGGTCCGATGTCAAGAGCTACAAACTTCGGTTGATCACTTTCAGAAAGGTCACGAGCCTTCTTAGCGTTATTTATAGCAGAAGAGATAACCTCTTCTAATTCATCATCAGAAAACTTAAGAATATTAGCGCCAAAGGTATTTGTATTTACAACGTTACTTCCCGCGTCAAAGTATGATTTATGAAGGTCAACAATATGGTCGGGATGGGTAATATTCCATCTCTCGGGCAACTCTCCCGACTTAAGACCCTTGCTTTGAAGCACGGTACCGGTACCGCCGTCAAGAATTATTAAGTTGTCTTTTAAATATTCACGAAAAGTCATAATAATTCCTCTTATTTGATAATCTCAGACAGATTAGACTGAATCTTAGCCGCAACGTCGGGCTTATTCATAGAATAAACGTGTACGTTAGTAATGCCGTTTGCAAACAAATCAATAATCTGATCGGTTGCATATGCAATACCCGCCTGCTTCATAGCCTCGGGAGAATGGCCAAACTTATCAACGAGGCTCTTAAACCTCTGCGGCACAAATGAGCCCGAAAGCTTGATAGCTCTGTCTATCTGATTAGCGTTTGTTATAGGCATTATACCCGGAATAACGGGAACCGTAACACCTGCTTCACGTATCTTATAAAGGAAGTTATACAGAAGATTATTGTCAAAAAACATCTGAGTTGTAAGAAACGAGCAACCTGCATCGACCTTCTCTTTAAGGTACTTTATATCTTCCTTTTGGTCTGCGCTCTCGGGATGAATCTCGGGATAGCAGGCACCACCGATACAGAAGTCAGTACCACTTTCCTTAATATCTCTTATAAGATCTATAGCGTGACGGTATGCCCATTTGCTTCTGTCCTGATACTCCATTTCGGGTGTGAGATCACCTCTGAGAGCCATAACGTTTTCAATACCTGCGTTTTTCATCGCCTCGATTCTCTCAAGGACGGTCTCCTTCGTAGAAGAAACACAAGTAAGATGTGCAAGCATAGGTACACCGTACTGCTTTTTGATATTTTCTGCGATATCGAGTGTATATTGACTCGTACCCCCACCTGCACCGTACGTGACACTCATAAAAGAGGGACGGAGCTTAGCAATCTCCTCAGTAGCAATCTTTACACTATTGAATGATGAATCCGTCTTAGGAGGAAAAACCTCAAAAGAAAGAGAGAGCTTCTCGCTGTTTAATATTTCTGTAAGCCTCATAAATACACCTTCTTTATATCTTACTCTGCAATACTTTCAAGATATGATTTGAGAGTATCTACCCCATCACCCTTTTCGGATGAGAAAGGTATTATAACAAGGTCATCACCAAACTCGGAAAGCTCGTTTTTGAGACCCTCTACGCGTTCCTTGTACTGTGTCTTATTAAGCTTATCGCTCTTTGTAGCGGCAACTATAAAGGGAAGTTCCGCATCACGAAGGAATCGCATCATAATATAGTCATCCTCAGAGGGTTTATGACGCATATCAACAAGCTGAACAACAAGTTGAATGTTACGGGGTGACTGAAAATAACCTTCCATCATCTCCGCCCAACGACGCTTTTCGCCCTTAGCAACCTTAGCATAGCCGTAACCGGGAAGGTCAACTATACGAATATTGTCAACCTTAAAGAAGTTTATCGTAATAGTCTTACCGGGCATTGAAGATACTCTCGCAAGGTTCTTTCTATTGAAAATCTTATTAAGCATTGAAGATTTACCAACATTTGAACGACCGGCAAAAACAATCTCGGGAAGATCGGATGCGGGAATCTGCTTAAGAGTACCAAAGGCGGCTTCAAACTCTACTTTATTGTAATTCATATAATTATACCTCGCTGCAATATACTCCCTTTGAATTGCCTTTGGCTTCAGGTGTGTTTATTGCTTTAATCTTTTTAGATTCGGTTTTCTTATCTTCTTTCTTAGGCTTAAGGGCGATACTGAGTACCTCATCGAGAGTAGATACAGGAATAAATTCAATAGCCTTCTTAACCGTATCGTTAACCTTATCAAGATCTGCCTTATTATCCTCGGGAATGAGAACAGTCTTCATACCGTTTTTAAATGCGGCTGTTGCCTTTTCACGAAGACCGCCGATAGGAAGAACTTTACCACGAAGGGTTATCTCACCCGTCATAGCAACCGTATTGATAAACGCTCTGCCCGTAAGCGCGGAAACAAGAGCACAGGTCATTGTTACACCTGCAGAGGGACCGTCCTTGGGAACTGCACCTTCGGGAACGTGAATATGAATGTCCTTTGTTTTATAGAAATCACCATCAACGTCAAGCTCGTCCGCTCTGCTTCTGATATATGAAACTGCCGCTCTTGCAGATTCCTTCATAACGTCACCGAGAGAGCCGGTAAGCTCAATCTTACCCGTACCATCCATAACGGCAACCTCGATCTGCATCATAACACCACCAACAGAGGTCCATGCAAGACCGTTTGCGGCGCCAATCATTTCCTCGAAGTTCATCTTTTTAAGCTTATATTTGGGTGTACCGAGATATTCCTCAAGAGAAGCATTATCAACTGTTATCTTACCTTCTGCACCATCAGCAAACTTTACGGCGACCTTACGTATAACCTTGCAGATAAGTCTGTCAAGAGTACGAACGCCCGCTTCTTTGGTGTAGCTGTCGATAATCTCTCTAATTGCTCCGTCAGTGAAACGAATCATCTTAGCATTCATACCGAAATTCTTAACCTGTCGAGGTACAAGGTGCTTCTTAGCAATAGTAAGCTTATCTTCCGAAGTATAGCTGTAAAGCTCAATTATCTCCATACGGTCATAGAGAGGTCCCGGAATCTGAGAAGCATCGTTTGCGGTAGTAATAAAGAGAACTTTACTTAAATCAAAGGGCACATCGATATAGTGATCTGTAAAGGTGCTGTTCTGCTCACCATCAAGAACTTCAAGAAGTGCCGATGCAGGGTCGCCCTTGTAATCGCTACCGAGCTTATCTATCTCATCAAGAAGAATCAAAGGATTCTGCGATTCCGCCTGCTCAATAGCAGTAATTATTCTGCCCGGCATAGAACCGATATAAGTCTTACGGTGACCGCGAATCTCTGCCTCATCGTGAACACCGCCGAGAGAAATTCTCACGTACTTTCTGCCCATAGCAGCTGCAAGAGACCTTGCAACAGAAGTCTTACCTACACCGGGAGGGCCAACAAGGCAAAGAATCTGTGCATTTGCGTTAGGCGCGAGACGCTTAACGGCAATAAGCTCAAGTATGCGATCCTTAACCTCTTCAAGACCGTAATGATCCTTATCAAGAATCTTACGTGCCTTGGCTACGTCGAGAGAATCCTCTGTATAAACGCCCCAAGGGAGATTGGACACTCTGTCAAGATATGTACGAGCAACGTTTGCCTCGGGTGAGCCGGGAGAAGTCTTGATAAGTCTGTCGCACTCCTCCATAAGCTTCTTCATAGACTTTTCGTCGATAGGAAGAGCCGATATCTTATCCTTGTACTTCTGCGCCTCAGCTACGGGAGAATCATCTTCACCAAGCTCCACGGAAGCAGCCTTAATCTGCTCACGAAGATAATAATCTCTTTGATTCTTATCCATTCTCTCCTGAACCTTATCTTGAATTTCAAGCTCAAGGCGAAGAATTTCCGTCTCTCTTGTAAGTATTTTGCAGAGCATCTCCGCACGTTTAAGTACGTCAAGCTCATCGAGAAGAGACTGCTTATCTTCTACTGTGAAATGGAAATGACCTGCTATATCATCCGTAGCATTTCTTATATTTTCTTCCTCAAGAATCGTAAGGAAAATTTCCGGTGCGATTCTGGGGCTAACTGATATGTAATTATCAAAATTATCCTTAAGCGCTCTGAGAGTTGCGATTGTCTTGGCATCGTTATCATCGGGATGAATCTCGGGAACGCGCTGCACAACAGCTCTGAGAGAAACCTTTTCTCTGTTTATTTCTCTGACACAAGCTCTGTAAAGACCCTCTACCACTATCTCAAAATGCTTACTGTCGGTAGAGCCCGAGAGTTGTTTGATCTCAGCGACAACACCGATTGTGTTAAGGTCGGAAAACTTAGGATCCTCAACCAACGCATCCTTCTGAGAAACAAGGAAAATCTTTCGTGATTCTGTATCTACGGCAGATCTTATGGCTCTTATGGATTTAAGTCTGCCAACCTCGAAGCTTATTGTCTGTTCGGGGAAAATAACAAGATTGCGAAGCGCAAGAACAGGCAAAGTCTCGGGCTGATATACGTTTTCTGTCATAAATTAACTCCTATATAAGTTGGAATAAGCTTATCTGAAACAGATTTCAGATCACTATTTGCTAACTCCAAAAAAACTCAAATAGGGAGTCGATAACGACTCCCCAATAATATTAAACTGCCTTTGTGCTTTCCTTAGGCTTTTTTATCATAACAGGCTTTTCATTACCATCAACAACGTCGGATGTAATCTTAACCGTAGTTACGTTGCTTTCGGAAGGAACGCTATACATAACGGGAATAAGAACACTTTCCATAATAGAGCGCAGACCACGGGCACCCGTTTCACGCTCGATAGTAAGCTCTGCTACCCTCTTGATAGCATCCTCGGTAAATTCAAGATCAACCTTATCCATCTTAAGAAGGCTCTTATACTGCTTAAGAAGGGCATTCTTGGGCTGAGTGATGATATTCACAAGACCCTCAACGTCAAGATTCTCAAGAGAGGTAATAACGGGAATACGGCCTACAAGCTCGGGAATAAGACCGAACTTAACCAGATCCTGAGGAATAACCTGAGAATACATATCCATATTCTTAAGCTCTGTCTTAGAATGAATCTCTCCACCAAAGCCAAGAACAGTCTTACCCATTCTGTCCTCAACCAATTTTTCAATACCTGCAAATGCACCACCGCAGATAAAGAGAATCTTGGATGTATCAATTTGTATAAATTCCTGCTGAGGATGTTTTCTACCGCCCTGGGGAGGAACGTTAGCAACAGTACCCTCAATAATTTTGAGAAGAGCCTGCTGAACACCCTCACCGCTTACATCACGGGTAATAGAGGTATTCTCGCTCTTTCTGCCTATTTTATCAATTTCGTCGATATAGATAATACCGCGCTCTGCTCTTTCGATATCGTAATCTGCCGCCTGAATGAGACGAAGAAGTATATTCTCAACGTCCTCACCTACGTAACCCGCCTCAGTAAGAGTGGTAGCGTCTGCAATAGCAAAAGGTACTTCGAGTATCTTAGCAAGAGTAGATGCCAAAAGCGTCTTACCTACACCGGTAGGGCCGAGCATAAGCACGTTACTCTTGTTGATCTCCACGTCATCGGGAGAGTTAAGATATATTCTCTTGTAATGATTATAAACCGCTACGCTCAAAACCTTCTTAGCGTTTTCCTGACCTATTACGTATTCATCAAGAGCCTTCTTTATCTCCATAGGCTTAGGAAGCTTCTTAGCAGGCTTGGGAGTGATCATCTTCTGCTTCTGAGGTACACCCTCAACTATATCCATACAAAGCTCAACGCAATTGTCACAGATATATACGCCGGGACCTGATATCATTCTTTCAACCTGGTCCTGGGTTTTACCGCAGAAGGAACAGCGGACTTTCTTTTCTTTATCGTGATCTGATGCCAAAGGTAGCACCTCCGAGGGAAATTTTATAATTGATGATTATCTCTTTTCGATAATCTTATCCGCGAGACCGTAAGCAACAGCCTCTTCTGCAGTGAGCCAATTATCACGCTCAGTATCTTCGAAGATCTCTTCAACAGTCTTACCTGTATTTTCGGCAAGAATCTTATTAAGACGTTCCTTAGTACGCTTAATGTGGTCTGCAGCGATAAGAATCTCAGTTGCCTGACCCTGAGCACCGCCGAGAGGCTGATGAATCATAACCTCTGCATTGGGAAGAATGTATCTCTTGCCCTTTGTACCTGCGGAGAAAAGGAAAGCACCCATAGATGCCGCCATACCCATACAGATAGTAGAAACGTCGCACTTAATATACTGCATTGTATCATAAATAGCGAGACCTGCGGTAACGCTTCCGCCGGGGCTATTGATGTAGAAACTGATGTCCTTCTCGGGATCCTGACCCTCGAGATAGAGAAGCTGTGCTACTACAAGGCTTGCGGTAGCATCGTTTACTTCGTCAGAAAGAACAATAATTCTGTCGTTGAGAAGTCTGGAGAAAATATCGTACTGACGCTCTCCGCGACTGGTCTGCTCAACAACGTAAGGTACAAGTGCCATAACTAATGACCTCCATAAATTTGATAAATGGATTATTGGACGAAAACATCCAATATATACACGATACCGCCATAGTTATATTACTGTGGCGGCATCAGGATAATTATTCTGCTTATTCAGCGTCTGCTTTCTTCTTAGCAGGAGCCTTCTTTGCTGCGGGCTTCTTTGCAGCAGGCTTCTCAGCATCGTCAGCAGCCTTCTTCTTAGCAGGAGCCTTCTTTGCAGGAGCCTTCTTCTCCTCTGCGGGAGCTTCAGCGTCTGCATCAGCATCTGCCTTCTTCTTAGCAGGAGCCTTCTTTGCACCGGCTACTGCTGTATCCTTAACGATATCCATAGCCTTTCTGCAAGCAAGGTCAGCCTTAACATCGTCAACAGAAACGAGAGACTTGATCTTATCCATTGTCATATCGTATGCATCTGCATATGACTTAAGCTCTGTCTCAACATCCTCGTCAGAAATTTCGATCTTCTCGAGTTCTGTGATCTTCTCAAGAGCGAGACGAAGCTTAACCTGCTTCTCTGCGCCGTCCTTATATGTCTCACGAAGAGCAGCGATGTCCATACCGAGGTACTGAAGGTACATTTCCATCTGGAGACCCTGAGCGCGGAGACGATACTCAAACTCATTGATCTGATTATCGATTTCCTTCTCGATCATAACTGCGGGAATCTCTGCAACAACGTTATCAACGAGAGTATCCATAACTGCGTTCTCGAATGCACGATCTGCAGCAGCTTCTTTTCTTGCCTTGATTTCTTCTTCAAGGTGCTTCTCGTAATCTGCAACTGTGTCGAACTCGCTAACGTCCTTAACGAACTCGTCGTCGTACTTGGGAAGCTCCTTCTTCATAATCTTATGAAGCTTGATCTTGAATACAACAGCCTTACCTGCAAGGTCTTCTGAGCCGTAATCCTCGGGGAATGTTACGTCGATATCGAACTCTTCCTCTGCCTTGTGGCCGATAACCTGCTCCTCGAAGCCGGGAATGAAGCTACCTGAACCAAGCTCGAGGTCATAGCCTTCGCCCTTACCGCCGTCAAAAGCTACACCGTCAAGGAAGCCTTCAAAGTCGATTGTTGCGATGTCGCCCTTCTTAGCGGCCTTGCCTTCAACAGCAACAAGCTTTGCGTCCTTCTCAAGAGCTCTGTCAACTTCTTCCTTGATTTCTGTCTTCTTAACAGTAACCTTTTCCTTTTCAGCCTTGATGCCCTTGTATGCCTTAAGCTCAACCTCAGGCTTAACTGTTACTTTAAACTTGATTGTGAAACCGTTCTCGCTCATGTCAACGATCTCATCGTCGTGGGGAGCAGCAACGGGAGAGATGCCTGCTTCCTTAACAGCCTCTTCGTAGAGAGCGGGATACTCAGCATCAATTGCATCGTACCAGAAAGCTTCCTTGCCGTAGTATGTTTCGATAATGTGCTTGGGAGCTTTGCCCTTACGGAAACCGGGAACGTTGTATTTACCCCTTGTCTTTGTGTATGCCTTAGTTACCGCAGCCTTGAATGCGTCGCCTTCAAGAGCAACCTCAAGAGCATATACGTTTGCCTCGATTTTTTCGCAAGACTTTAACATTTTTGATTACATCCTTTCATTTTGCGAATAATTCAAAATATTTCTGCAAAATTATATCACAACAATCTCAATATTTCCACTATTTTTTTAATTTTCTTCCAATATTTAGTAAAATATTTATTTAATAAGGGAAAATTTATATATTTTCCTCAATTTCCACGGGAATAAGCTTCGGTACAAACTGAAGAAAGTCGGCAGATATAAGTCTGAAATCAATATCTCCGTCGGATATCTTAGCACATCCGGGAGCAACGTAGCCGTGAAGATGACCAAAGAAGCATCGCTTGACAGGAAATTCATGAAGCACCGACAAAAGCTCATCGCAACGCTGAATCTCATTAAGCGGAGGGTAATGAAGAAATGCTATAATCTCTCCGCCCAGCTTCTGAGCCTCCGCAAGAGATGCACGAAGTCTCCCCGCTTCTCTGAGGATGACCTTATTAATATCGCCCTCGGAATCGTCATAAAACCAACCGCGCGTACCAGCGAGAGCAAAGCCCTCTACCTTATATGCGTTATTGTGGATTATCTTGATACTGTCAAAGCCGTTATCCGCGAGAAACTTGTTCATCTTGGACATTGTGCCCCACCAATAATCGTGGTTGCCCTTGATAATATACTTCGTGCCGTTAAGAGAATGAAGAAACTGAAAATCCTTCTTGGCTTCCTCAAAATTCATAGCCCAGGAAATATCACCCGCAACAACAACGCTGTCATTCTCCCCTACTACGCTGTTCCAATTTTTTTCAAGACGGTCAATGTAGTCGGTCCACCCACGAAAGATATCCATAGGCTTATCAACGGAAAATGATAAATGAGGGTCACCTATTACAAAAAGTGCCATATTAGATACCGAGCATATTGAAGACTACGTCTGCCATATTTTCTTTTGACGTAACCTGAGTGAATCTAACTTCCTTGCCCTTGAGATCTGAAAGCTGCTCGGGAGCCTCTTGAGAAGATATCTTCTCAAGAGCGGCAACAGTACTGAACTCGTCGGCATATTCCTTCTCGCCCTCAACAGCAGATAAAACAGCCTTTGAGAACTTGAATGGTGAAGCTGTAGATGCTACAACCACAGGTGTCATATCACCCGTTTTCTCGATATATGCATCACAAACATTAATCGCAACAGAAGTATGAGTATCTGCGAGATAATCATACTCATTGAAGGTCTTGTTGATGGTCTCGGCAGTAGCTGTGTCATCGCAACAACCTGCAACGAAAACCTCCTGAATCTTCGCCTTAACATCGTCACTTATCTTATAAACGCCCTTTTCCTTGAGCTCTGTAAACCAACCGTTGATGATGTCGGAATCTCTTCCGCAAAGCATATAGAGAAGTCTTTCAAGGTTGCTGGAAATAAGAATATCCATAGAGGGTGAAACAGTTGTGTAGAAGTCTCTGTTTCTGTCATATACACCCGTCTCAATGAAATCTGTAAGAACCTTATTTGCATTTGATGCACAGATGAGCTTGTTGATGGGAAGACCCATTTCCTTTGCAAAATAAGCAGCGAGGATATTACCGAAGTTACCTGTAGGAACAACGATATTGATCTTGTCACCGTACTTGATAGAGCCGTTATTGATCATATCGCAATATGCGGATACGTAATAAACGATCTGAGGTGCGAGTCTGCCCCAGTTGATAGAGTTAGCAGAAGAGAATACGAGGTTATTCTGCTCAAATCTATCGAGAATCTCTTTGTTTGTAAAGATATTCTTAACACCTGTCTGGCAATCATCGAAGTTACCGTAGATAGCGCAAACACCTACGTTAGCACCTTCCTGAGTAGTCATCTGAAGCTTCTGCATGGGGCTAACACCGTCATTGGGATAGAATACAAGAATACGAGTACCCTCTACATCCTTAAAGCCCTCAAGAGCCGCCTTACCGGTGTCACCTGAGGTAGCAACGAGAATAACGATCTCCTTATCCTTAAGATTCTTCTTAGCGGAAACTGTAAGAAGATAAGGAAGTATCTGAAGAGCCATATCCTTGAAGGCGCAGGTAGGACCACGGAAAAGCTCTAAAATATTAACGTTATCGTGAAGATTAACTACGGGAGCAACGAAGGGTGAATTAAACTTTCCTTCCTTGTAAGCACCTTCTACGCAATAGCTTAATTCTTCCTCTGTAAAGTCTGTAAGATAGAGACCAAGAACCTTCTTTGCACGTTCAATATAGCTTACGTCACAGAGTGCCTTAATCTCATCTTCACTAAGCTGAGGAATGGTCTCGGGAATGTAAAGTCCACCATCGGGAGAAATACCGTCAGCGATAGCCTTGGAAGCGGTAACCTTTACGTTATTGTCGCGAGTTGAAGTAAAAAACATCGCAATCACATCCTTATTGATATTATAAAAAGTCGCACTAATGCATTATCGATTTATTTTATCAAAAGGTATAATAAATGTCAAGTAAATCAAGGACTTATAGGAGAAATTCGGGGTAAGCTGTATCGCCGTTTAATATATAATTGGTCACTTTAATAAACGAATCAAAAAAAGTTAATTTTTCGATATCACCGATTGAGGTAATCGGGTACTCTGCCAAGGTTTCGTTTCCGAGCTTCACGGTAACCGTACCAAGGGTCTGCCCTTTCAAAACAGGAGCACATACGTCGGAACACGTACTAACCGAAACCGTTATATCCTGCTCCTGCCCTTTTTTAATAAGAATTGGCTTTACGCCGTTAAAACAAACTTCTGCAAAATCCTTTTTGCCACCTATTATCGGAACGGACTTTATAAGAGATGTATCGACCTGCGGTTGGTAAGACGTGTAGTTGGAAAATCCGTAGTTTAGCATTGCTTTTGCAGTATTAAATCTGTCGTCACTGTTTTCGCTACCCATTACAACGGCTACAAGATGTAACCCCTCTCGCTGAGCAGATGCGCTTATGCAACATCCGGCTTTTGATGTTGTACCCGTTTTTAATCCGGTTGTACCCTCGTAGAATCGTACAAGCTTATTTGTGTTTACAAGCTCCGTTTCGCCGTCGCGAAGGGTATCCATCCACACGGTTGTATATTTCTTTATAAAATCGTGCTTCAGCAGTTCACAAGACATAAGAGCAATATCACGAGCTGTTGTAAGATGGTCGTCTGTAGTATCATCGAGACCCGTTGCATTTACAAAGTTGGTATTGATCATTCTCAATTCCTTTGCTCTCTCATTCATTCGGTCTATAAAAGCTTCCTCGCTACCCGAAACATACTCTCCAAGAAGAGTTGCCGCATCATTAGCGCTACCGATTACCGTTGCCCGAAGAAGCTCGTCAACAGTCATACTCTCCCCCGGCTCAAGCCATATCTGAGATCCACCTTTGGTTGCGGCATTCTCGGAACAAGTAACTCTGTCCGCAAGTGTTATTTTATTATCCGCAATAGCTTCCGCCACAAGAAGAATTGTCATTATCTTAGTAACTGATGCAGGGAACAGCTTTTCATCTGCGTTATACTCAAGAAGCACAGTACCCGTTTCAACGTCCATAAGAAGTGCCGATTTCGCCTTGATTTCTATAGGTAAATCGGCGGTTTTAGTAGATATTACGGGCGTTTCTGTTACAACTGCATCTTCACCGCCTATTGCGTAAATATTCGTCACGCAGATATTCAGAAACAATAATAACGATAGTATAAAGCATAACGTTTTTTTCATATATAGTCACCTCGGGAAAGTATATGAAAATATTTAATAACATAGAAGAAAAAGCTCCGCGATACAGTAATGAATCGCGAAGCTTATAATTTTTCGGAAGCGGAACTTCCCGTTAATTTTGTATTTTGTCTTTATCTGCACACAAGGCAAACCCATCCGTTTTCTTCTATGCGTTCTTCAATGGTTAGACCTGCGTTTTGAAGAGAAGCAACGACCTCGTCTGCACGGGAGTCGATGATACCTGATGCAATAAATTTAGCATCGGGCTTCATAAATGCTCGTACCTGAGTACTGAAAAGCATAATGATATCGGCAACTATATTCGCTACAACAACATCGTACTTCTTTGTAACCTTATCCGCAAGATCGCCGCAAACGAATGACAATTCGGGCTCTGTAAGATTATTCATAAGACCGTTTTCTTTCGCCGTCTTAACAGCGAGAGGATCGATATCAACGCCGAAGCCTTCCTTTGCACCGAGAAGCATTGATGCAATAGCCAATATACCGCTACCGCAACCGATATCAAGTACAGTATCGCCGTCCTTAATAATCTTATCGAGAGTTTCAAGACAAAGGCGTGTAGTCTCGTGAGTACCCGTACCGAATGCGGCACCCGGCTCTATATTAAGCACTACTCTATCGCCGCTATCGAAATCATCGATCCATATAGGTCTTACGAAAAGTCTCTCGCCTACTGCGGTGGGCTTGAAGAATGCTTTCCATTTATCCGCCCAGTCCTCTTCGCTGCAGCCGTCTGTTTCAATCTTGAAGGAGATACCCTCTGCGGACAATCGCTCTGAGATAAATGAAACGGCTTCTGCGGGGTTATTACCCTCTTCTATATAGACATGAATGATAGACTCGTCTCTGCTTTTTTCAAGGAGCTCCTCGTCGATAAGGTCAATATGGGCTATCTCCCATGCGCCCTCTTCAAGGTCGCTGTAGTCCTCGATGTATATGCCGTATGGCACTGTCATAACGGCGATACCGGATGCTCTCTCCGTATCGCTTGTAGGTACGGATATTTTTACTTCAGTATAATTCATAAATTACCTCAATATTTGTTATGAACGTCTTCAGCGAAGCAAAGGCAATCCTTGATTTCGATTACCTTGCCGTCATCAAGAACGGCTTTACCGCTCATTCTGCCAAAGACCTGATGCTGGTCTGTAATAATAAACTTAATATCAATCTTAGCGGCTCTGTCGAGAATCGGAACAAAATCCATCTCGAATCTGCCGTCGCTTGACGTAAATGTCCAAGGATCGGTATATCCGCTTTCGGGGATATTGAACTTAACGTCGTCAATCTTATGAGCCTTGCCGTCGTAGAAAATAATATTCTCGGACGCAGCGGTAGTATCACCGAAGCCATAGCCGATATTGAAGCCGAAGGGCTTGCCGTCAACGGTCATATTACCCGAGCCCCAATACCAGGTATTGTCATAAGTCCATACACCTCTACCCCAGTCAAGAGTACCGTAGTCGGTAGCGGGATCAAGGGTATAGGTCTTGCCATCCAGCTCAATAGTACCGCTTGCTCTCATACAGTTGATCTTTTGATTATAGTAGAAAGCAGTCTTTTTCTCCTTCCAAGGAGTAGCGATTACCATTGTATCCATAGGAGGTTGGTCAAGTGTGATGTCGCACTTGAGATTCTTTTCGCCCCAGAAGTTTTTAAAGTCGCATGTAAGCTTTCTCGTTGCACCGTCAGCAACAAACTTCATATCAAGGCGCTTATCCTTGTATTTTGTAATACCTCTCTCACTTGATGCGGGAAGATTGAATTTACCCATAGGGAAGAAATTGAGAATAGTCTCTGTATGCTCCCACGGCTCGTTTCCCAAGTCAAGGAATGAAGCAGACTGAAGACCGATATAGCCATCGTCAGAGATAGTAAACGCTACAGCGATATTGTGAGCGTTTGATACAACGAGATAGTAATCCCATTCCTTTATACGGAATTTGGGAGCTTTTATATCACTACGGCTATACTGCTGAACAAGTTGTCTTGACCAGCCGGGCTCACGAAGAGAGCCGTCTTCCTTCAAAAGCTTCTGTACGTTAGTAACTTCATGGTTTCTCATAATATATCTTCCTTTCAATTAGGAATTAGGAGTTATGAATTAGGAATTGATGGTCTGCGACGCAATTTATATTCACAAAGCAACCTCTTTTTTGCAAAGCTTATAAATTAACGCGTAGCATTCCGAAATTCCTCATTCATCATTCCTCATTCATCATTTTAAAGTATTTCCGCCTTCGGCTCTACTTCCATACGTCCGTGGTTATAGAGTCTGCGGTTGTCGAGCATCCACAATCTGCCCGTGAAATCACCCTTTGCGGTATCTTTTACAGCATCAGCCATTTCATAGATATTAGCATCAAGTAAGTCGAGCTGAGAAAGAAGCTCTGCTTCGATAAATGCAGGTCTTACCGCCGCGCCAAACTCAAGCTTACCGTGGTGTGAGATAAGCATATGCTGAAGGAGGTATTTCTTCTGGGAGGAGATACCTAATTCGTCACACTTTCTGCCTACGTCCTCAGCCCCCATTACAAGGTGACCGAGGAGCATACCCTCGAGAGTATGACCGTCAACAACACCCGCAGGGCTAAGAGAATATTCTCTTATCTTTGCAATATCGTGAAGTATAGCACCCGAGAGGAGCAATTCTCTATCTACAAAAGGATAAATAGCACAAACACTCTCTGCAAGTCTTACTATTGAAAGTGTATGGTAAAGAAGTCCGCCGCGCATAGCGTGATGAAGCTTTTCTGCTGCGGGGAAGGACACCATATTCTCACGATTATCGGATAGCATACCGAGTACAACGTTTTTAAGCTCGGTATCTGAAAATGCAGAAACCATATTTACAATAGTTCTGTACATATCTTCGCCGTCAATATCGGATGATTTAACAAAATCATTCATATTAACGTTATCCTCTACACCTGCGGGACGCATCTTCTGAATTATAAGCTGATCATTACCGTTGTACTGTTGAAGATTTCCACGGAATTTTATAATTGAATTAGCCGCAGGAATGGGAGTAACCTCTTCACGGAAATCCCACACCTTTGCATATACGTCTCCATCCTTGTCACCAAGGAGCATATCGAGATAAAAGGTGCCGTTCTTTGCGCTCTTCTTTTCTACGCTCTTTACTAATCCGAAGCCGTCTACTACACCGACTCTGTCTGTCTCTGTAAATTTCATATATTATACCTCATCTATTAACTGATTAATTACGTACGACGTAATAAGATACCCTGCCACGGGCGGTACGAAGGAAGTTGAACCGGGCACCGATGAATCCGTCTTAACAGGCTCTTCCTCGGAATAAACTACGGGAAGCTTACCGATTCCCCTATTTCTTAACTCTCTGCGCATAACTCTCGCAAGAGGACATACGCTGGTTTTACTGATTTCGGAAATACGAAGCATTTCGGGATGAAGTTTATTACCCGTACCCATAGAGGATATTACGGGAATGCCCGCTTTCTTCGCTCTGCAAATAAGCTCTAATTTAGCGGTAACGTTGTCTATACAATCCACCACAAAATCATATTCCGAAAGATTTATCTCATCCGCCGTCTCCGGAAGATAGAAAAGATTATATTTATCTATCTTAATATCAGGGTTGATGCTGAGAATACGCTCTTCCATAGCATCGGTCTTATTCATACCGACCGTCTTATCCGTAGCGATTATCTGACGATTTATATTTGTGATATCGACGGTGTCTTTGTCAACGATTCCAATTCTGCCGATGCCCGCCCTCACAAGGCTTTCCACAGCGGCGCCGCCTACCCCGCCGAGACCGAAAACGATAACGGAGGATTCAGAAAGCTTACGAAGTGAATCTTCTCCGATTACACGAGCGGTACGAGAAAAGCGCTCATCCATCAATATCACCTCTTTTGCAAAATTATTTAATGTAATTATATAATAATATTAAAAGGAAAGTCAAATACTATAGTGTAATTTATTACTAAAAAGGATAATTTTATGAAAAAACGAGTTATTTGCTTTCTTACATCTGTTATTGTTGCCTTCGTATCTCTATTTTCAAGGCTACTATTCATCTCTGCAACACCTATGACTGTAGCAGAAACAAGTTGTACAAGGGTCAAGGAAATCGGGTCTGCACGTGGAATGATATACGATAGGAATCTAACACCGCTTGTAAACGGTAATTACACAGAAAAGCTACTTATATTCCCATCAGAGGAGTCTATGGCGATACTCAAAAGAAACGGCGCAGACAATGAAACACTCAAGCAATTATCCGACGGATATTTCACCGTAAAGGAGAATGAATATCCCGAAAGAATAGTATCATCAGATAGTATCAAAGTTATAAAAACATATCAGCGATATGCAGATTCTTCTCTCGTACATTTAATCGGATATACGGATTTTTCGGGCAACGGAGTATGCGGTATAGAAAAATATTATAACGATTTGCTCGTCTCACAAGGAGGTACGTTAGAGGTAATATACTCTGCAGATGCTACGGGCAGAATACTTACAGGAGAAGACGTGGAAATCAGAAATACGGGATATTATGACTATGACGGAATAGTCTTGACTATAGATAATGATATTCAAAGCCTATGCGAAACATCTTTGAAAAACAATAATATCATTAAAGGCGCCGTTGTAGTTATGGACATCGAAACCTCGGAGATTTTAGCCTGTGCATCTGCACCCGATTATGACAGAGATAACGTCTCAGAATATATCAATTCTCCTACATCACCATTTATAAACCGCGCCTTTACAGCATATCCCCTCGGCTCTGTTTTCAAGGTAGTCACCTCCGCCTCGGCTATTGAAAACGGTATTGCGCTACCGCATTTCAACTGCAAGGGTTATATAGCAAAGAGCGGAAATACGTTTAACTGCAGTGATTCATCGGGGCACGGATATATCGATTTTTCAGTCGCATTATCCGATTCCTGCAATCCATATTTCATTGATTTAGGTACTAAAATCGGTGGAGAAAAACTATTGATTACGGCAGACAAATTAGGTTTTGGAAAAGCGACGGATTTCGGGAATGGGTTTATGACCGACACGGGAAATCTTCCCGAGCTTGACTCATTAAACAGCGATGCCGCTATAGGAAACTTTGCCTTCGGTCAAGGTGAGCTGACTGCAACACCCGTACAAATAGCCAATCTTTTCGCTTGTATCGGTAACGGCGGAATTTTAAACGAACCGAGACTTATTTACGGATACACTGATAAAAACGGAGCCCTCTCCCCCTTATCGGGAAAAGAAGGCACGAGAGTCTTGTCGGAAAATACGTGTAATGTTCTAAAGGATGCTTTGTCTCTTACTACCATAGACGGAACGGGAAAACGGGCATTTTCATCTCTATATACTTGTTGCTCCAAGACCGCAACGGCACAAAGCGGACAATATGACGAAAACGGTAACGAAATTCTATACTGTTGGTTTGTGGGATTCTTTCCTGCAGAAAATCCCAAATACGCTATATGCGTTATGAAAGAAAACGGTATATCGGGCGGTAGCGACTGCGCACCCGTATTCAAAGAGATTGCAGAAGGGATAATTGGGAACGGCAAATTGCAAATGACAAATTGAAAAACACTAAAAAAGCTTCGTGACACACTAATTGTATCACGAAGCCTTTACTATTCGGAAGCAAAGCTCCCCTTAATTTTGCATTTTGAATTTTTAATTTTGCATTATATCAAGCACTCTCTGTGCACCAAGAAGCACGCCGATCTTACCGCTATGGAAGTTGAGACCGCCCTGAAGCCATACTGCATAGGGTTCTCTGAGAGGTGCATCGGCAGAAAGTTCGATTGAAGAACCGTTTGTAAACGCACCTGCCGCCATAATAACCTCACTGTCATAGCCGGGCATTTCCCAAGGCTCGGGAACAACGTAGCTATCTATAACAGAACCGCTCTGAAGTCCCTGACAGAAGCCGATAAGCTTCTCGGAATCACCGAGCTTAATACTCTGAATAATATCTGCTCTCTTCTCAGAATACGAGGGAGAAACCTCATAACCCATTTCCTCGAAAAGCGCGGCGGTAAACACAGCAACCTTAAGTGCTTCACCCGTTACGTGAGGAGCGTTGAAAAGACCCATAAATAAATCTCTATTGTTACCGAGAGTAGCGCCAACTTCTCTACCTACACCGGGTGTTGTCATTCTGTAGGTGCATAGCTCGATAAGATCTTTTCTTCCTGCAATATATCCGCCACACTTAGCAATACCGCCACCGGGATTCTTAATAAGTGAGCCTGCGAAAAGGTCAACCCCTGCCTCGGAAGGCATATTATACTCAGTAAACTCGCCATAGCAGTTATCAAGCATCACGAAAGCCTTGCTCTGCGTCTTAACGGTTGCTACGATTTTCTTAAGATCCTCGTGAAGAAGTGTAGGTCTGAGGCTATAACCTCTTGAACGCTGAACGTAAACAGCTTTATAATCCTTCTTCTTAAGTGCTTTGGATATACCGTCGTAATCAATAGTCCCGTCCGCTAAAAGATCAACTATATCAAAGGTTACTCCGAAATCCTTAAGTGAGCCCATACCCTCACCCGTAAGACCGATAACCGCATGTATTGTATCGTAAGGTGTACCCGACACACAAAGCACATTATCACCCGGACGCAACACACCGAAAAGCATTACACCGAGAGTATGAGTACCACTTGCAAAGCTATGACGGATAACCGCGTCCTCTGTACCGAAAATTTCTGCGGTAAGCTCGTCTAAAACCTCACGTCCTCGGTCACCGTAGCCATAGCCCGTAGAGCCTGCGAAATGAGATTCGCTTACTCCGTTATTAATAAATGCTTTAAGTACCTTTTGCTGATTAAACTCAGTTAATTTATCTATTTCAAAGAAAGCCTCGCGGCATTTTGCCATTGCCTTCTCTGATAAATTATTCAATTCATCGCTAAAGCTAAAGAATGACATTACTATATTACCTCACTGTAATAGATTTTTCCTATACGCGAAAAACCTATTTTTTCATAAAATGATATATTCTTCTCCTCACACCAAAGAAGAGCTTTTTTGACGTTAGCTTTATACATAGCGCCGAGAAGACCCGATACGGCAATTTTGCCATATCCCTTACCGCGATACTCTGCATTTGTATAAACTCCCGCAATAATTCCCGTATCATTGAAAATAGCGGTACAAACGGCACAACTGCGAAAATCCTCGGTATATACCGCAAGTGCGTTACCGCTATTTACTTTACCCGAAAAAGAAACGTACCAACTTTCGAAATCATCGCCTTCACTACTTAAAAGAGAATGAATATTTCTATATTCATTAAGAGTTGACTGAGCCGTTATTGAAGTAACTTTTTCAGAGATAAGGTTTTCCGTACAGCGTTCCATAAGACAAACGGACTCTGCAGTATCATCCCATTTAAAATCTGCAGTTACGTATCTTGTGTGAGTAAAATTAACAAAAGAAACGAACTCATCCTTGTCCCATTTTTCCGAAAGCAAGGATAAGGTGACGGAGCTGTTTTTCAGAGAAAATACGAGAGTGATCTCCCCGTCAACTCGCTGAATATACACCCCGTCTGTTTCATTTACACAACTGTGAAAATCACAGTATATCAATGGTAAAAGCGGCGATTGATCGCCGCTTAGCTCACCTATATGGGTTAGTTTTTCGATCATATCTCGCAACCGCCGTGGCTTCTAACCTTAAGTATGTAGCAAGAGCCTTCACCGAGAAGCGCGGACATCGATTTAACGAAATCATCTGTCATATCAACGGGAACGAATGTCTGAATAGTACCTGCTAAGCCGCCGCCGTGTACACGGTATGCACCCTTACCCTTAAGAAGCTCCTCTGCAAGGCAAAGCGCAAGAGCAACGGGCTGTTCCTTGGGGTTAGCAAGTGTAAAGCAGTTCTGGTTGTACATATATGATGACTTACCGCTCTCGATTATGATTGACTTAAATTCCTCAAAATCGCCCTTTGAAAGTGCATCTGCAAGACGCTCAACTCTCTTGTTCTCGTTATAGAAATGAATTGCTCTCTCAAGCGCTCTGTCGCCTGTCTTCTTACGGATATCACCCATATTTGCAATAACGTCACACTCGCAAACCTGACGAAGCACGGGCTTGCCGAAATATTCTGCAACCGAGTTCATCTCAAGACGAATTGAAGCATAGTCATCTGTAAGATCAGCGTGGTTTCCGCCTGTATCAATGATTACAAGGTTGTAGCCGTGCTTTGCGACATCAAAATCGACCTTATCAATAACGGGATTAGCAGTATCCTCGAAGTCAATCTTAACAAAGCCACCTACAGAGCAAGCCGTCTGATCCATAAGACCGCAAGGCTTCTTGAAATAAACATTCTCAGCATACTGAGCAATCTGAGCAATCTCAACTGCAGAAATTTTGCCGTCATTATAGAGGTAGTTAAGAATTGTACCGATAAGCACCTCGTAAGCCGCAGACGATGAAAGACCGGAGCCGGAAAGAACGCGGGAAGTAACAGCCGCATTGAAGCCGCCATACTTATAGCCTAACTCATTGAAACGTCCGCACACACCACGGATAAGAGACGCAGAAGTGCCCGCTTCGCTATCAATAACAGAAAGATCTGCCGTATCTATTACGAGAGGTGCATAACCCTCAGAATTCACTCTGATAATACCGTCGGCAGTTGCTTCAACTGCCGCAACTGCATCAAGATTAACCGCAGCAGCAAGAACCTTGCCGTTATTATGGTCAGTATGGTTACCGCCAACCTCTGTTCTACCGGGAGCTGAGAAGAAACGAATATCGCCATCCACACCGAAAGCGGAATTATAGCTATCCGCCAAAGCAACGTATCTCTCCTGCTGAACAGAAGCCTCGTCGCCGTAAACCGCAGAAAGCCTTGAAAGAAATTCAGGACTCATTATCTGATTCTTTTTCATATTTTTCTATCCTTTCACCTTGTAAAAGTATATCTAATATCAACAGTGAAACACCACTGATAACAAGCAAAATAATAAATGGAGCAATAAAGCCGACCGTGAATGGCTCGAAGATATTGACACCCACAAAGCTCCATAAAACAATACGGGGCATTACGCCCAAAAAAATAAGCGTTATAAAAGTAGAAAAACTCATCTTCGTAGCTCCGTAGGCACGGCTTACGGCACCTACGGGAAATACGGGAATAAAGCACAAAAGACCAAGTATCCATCTGTTGCCTTTATCGTTAAATCCCATAAACTTCGTAGCACGACGGGATTTGAAAACCACCTTATGCACACTTCCACCGCCATATCTTTTACCCCAGAAGAATTTGACGGTACAAAGAAGAGAAACACCCAGAGTACCGATAAAAACCGCTATAGGGGCGGGAAAAACCATACCGGCACTGACAAACATAACCGAAAACGGTATAATAGGAATTACGGTTTTGATAAGAAACATCAGCACTATAAGAAATAACGCTTTTAGCCAATCGTACCCCGCTATATAATGTTCAATTCGAATTAACCAAGCGTTAATTTCTCCAAGATTCTTTTGGACTAACGGCAAGCTTAATATAAAAGTCAATATCATTAGTGAAACGGCTAACAGAAAACAAACGAATGATAAGACTTTAAAATACTTAGGTGAGTTCTTGTTACCGAATTTATCGTAATGCTTCAAATATATACTCCACTCCAAACATATTTTATTTTATAACAATATATCATCAAGGTCAAGTAGAAAAAGCATTGAAACATTTATTTATTTAGTATATAATATTTACGGTGATTTTATGAATAATAAACTTAAAGCCGTAATCCTTGACGGCTACACAGAAAACCCCGGCGACCTTTCCTGGGATAAGGTAGCAGAAATGACGGATCTCACCGTATATGACCGCACTCCTCAGGATATGATCATCGAGAGAGCAAAAGATGCGGACATCCTTATTGTAAACAAGGTTGCTCTTACTCGCGAAATAATCGAGAGACTTCCAAATCTTAAATTCGTTTCAACTCTTGCTACGGGATTTAATCAAATAGACGGAAAGGCACTGAGAGAAAGAGGTATCTCCCTTTCTAATATCCCCGCATACTCAACAAATGCGGTGGCTCAGATGGTTTTCGCCTTTATACTCGAGCTTGTGAATAAAACAGCATTTTATACCGCGGACGTTAAGAGCGGCGAATGGACAAATTGTCCCGATTTCTGCTATTGGAAGAGCCCTCTTTATGAACTTGACGGTAAAACACTCGGCATTATCGGCTTCGGTAAAATCGGTTCAAGAGTAGCCGAGATCGCAAAAGCCTTCGGTATGAGCGTTATGGCTTACACCCCTTCCGGTAAGAAAGAAGGCTATAACGATATTGAGTTTACAGATATTGATACCGTACTAAGAAACTCTGATTTTATAAGTGTACACTGTCCTCTTACTCCTGATACAGCCGGTCTAATAAATAAAGATTTCATTGGCAAAATGAAGAAAAATGCATATATCGTTAATACTTCTCGCGGACCGGTGGCAAACGAGCAAGATATTGCCGATGCACTGGCAAACGGCACACTTACAGGCTACGGCACAGACGTACTCTCAACAGAGCCACCGAAGAAAGATAATCCCCTCCTTTCTGCTCCCAACTGTCTCATCACTCCCCACATCGCTTGGGCAGCTTACGAGACAAGAATGAGACTTATGGGCATTCTCGAGGATAACGTAAGAGGATACATCAGCGGCAATATGGTTAACGTTGTAAATTAACCGTATAGAAAATAACTTATTTTTCTTGTATTTGATATGTCATTTTTTGGCATTATGACAAATCTTTTAAATCTAAGTTAAAATTATATCAAAGTTGTTGCATTTATTCTTTTTTGTGGTAAAATATTTACGGTTAAATAACTAATTAAAATTTGGAGGTAATTCAAATGTCAGTTAAAGTTGCAATTAACGGTTTCGGTCGTATCGGCCGTCTCGCATTCCGTCAGATGTTCGGCGCTGAGGGTTACGATGTAGTAGCTATCAACGACCTTACAAAGCCCTCAATGCTTGCTCAGCTTCTTAAGTATGACACAGCACAGGGTGGTTACTGCGGTAGAATCGGCGAAGGTCTCCACACAGTAGAGGCTGACGACGAAGCAGGTACAATCACAGTTGACGGTAAGACTCTTAAGATTTACGCTATGGCTAACGCTGCAGAGCTCCCCTGGGGTGACCTCGGTGTTGACGTTGTTCTTGAGTGTACAGGTTTCTACTGCTCAAAGGACAAGAGCATGGCTCACATCAACGCAGGTGCAAAGAAGGTTGTTATTTCTGCTCCCGCAGGCAACGATCTCAAGACAATCGTTTTCTCTGTAAACGAAGATACTCTTACAGCTGATGACCAGATCATCTCTGCTGCATCTTGCACAACAAACTGCCTCGCTCCTATGGCTAAGGCTCTCAACGATTATGCTCCCATCCAGAGCGGTATCATGAGCACAATCCACGCTTACACAGGTGACCAGATGATCCTTGACGGTCCTCACAGAAAGGGCGATATGAGAAGAGCACGTGCAGGCGCTGCTAACATCGTTCCCAACTCAACAGGTGCTGCTAAGGCTATCGGTCTCGTTATCCCCGAGCTCAACGGTAAGCTTATCGGTTCTGCACAGAGAGTTCCCGTTCCCACAGGTTCTACAACAATCCTTACAGCTGTTGTTAAGGGTGCAGACGTTACTAAGGAAGGCATCAACGCTGCTATGAAGGCTGCTGCTTCCGAGAGCTTCGGCTACAACACAGATGAAATCGTTTCTTCCGACGTTATCGGTATGAAGTACGGTTCACTCTTCGATGCTACTCAGACAATGGTATCTAAGGTTGCTGACGATCTTTATGAGGTTCAGGTTGTTTCTTGGTACGACAACGAGAACAGCTACACAAGCCAGATGGTTAGAACAATCAAGTACTTTGCAGAGCTTGCATAATTGATTCTTAATCAATAAGATTAAACCTCGTTCCATACGGAGCGAGGTTTTTTTGTAAAAAAATCGGTGCAACCAATTGTGATTGCACCGATTTTATATTTTTGATTTTAATGCTTACTTTTGTCGTCTCGCTCTCTTATTACAAAGCGTACGGGAGTACCCTCAAGGCCGTAAACCTCACGAATCTGATTTTCAATATAACGCTGATAGCTATAATGGAAAAGCTCTGCACTATTAACGAAGCAGATAAACGTCGGGGGTCTTGTGGAAGCCTGAGTCATATAGTATATCTTAAGTCTCTTACCCTTATCTGTCGGAGGTTGAACACGAAGAGTTGCCGCTGCAAGAATTTCGTTAAGCTGACCTGTCTTGATACGCATAGCATTCTGAGTATCAACGAACTTAATAAGCTCGTAAAGTCTGTCAACTCGCTGACCCGTTTTTGCAGATATAAAGATAATGGGAGCAAAGGACATAAAGGAGAAATCCTTCATAAGCTCTTTGCGATAGTTATCCATTGTTTTGCCGTCCTTTTCATAAGCATCCCACTTATTAACGGCAATAATACAAGCTTTACCAAGCTCGAGTGCTTTACCTGCAACCTTGCTATCCTGCTCCGTAAAGCCTTCGAGAGCATCAACCATAATAACACAAACGTTTGCTCTCTCAATAGCCATATCAGTACGCAAAACACTATATCGCTCTACGGCATCGTCAACCTTTGACTTTCTGCGAAGCCCTGCAGTATCAATGAACATAAACTTACCGTGCTTATTCTCTACAAAACTATCGGTAGCATCACGAGTAGTACCCGCGATATTGGAAACAATCATTCTATCCTCACCGATGATTCTGTTAACAAGAGAGGATTTACCTACGTTGGGCTTACCTATAACAGCTACCTTAATATAATCGTCCTCGTCGTTATCCTCGGTAAGATATTCTTCGGGAAGGTGTTTTAAAACTTCATCAAGAAGATCACCTGTACCGTGACCGTGAACTGATGATACAGGAATAGGGTCACCGAGACCGAGGTTATAGAATTCGTAAAGCTCGGGTGGCGGAGCACCTAAACCGTCACACTTGTTAACCGCAAGAATGATAGGCTTACCGCTCTTCTGAAGCATTGTTGCAACCTCTTCATCAGTAGCAACAATACCATCACGTACGTCAGTAACCATAATGATCACATTTGCGCTATCAATAGCAAGCTGAGCCTGGCGGCGCATCTGAGAAAGAATAATATCAGTAGAATAAGGCTCAATACCGCCCGTATCTACAAGAAGCATACTGTGTCCGAGCCATTCACAATCACCGAAAAGGCGGTCTCTTGTAACACCCGGCGTATTATCAACAATAGCAAGTCTTGTGCCCGTAAGCTTATTAAAAAGTGTTGATTTGCCTACATTAGGTCTGCCTACGATGGCAACAACAGGTCTTGGCATATTAAACACCTCCGTTTATAATTTCATCAAGGAATTCGTATCCGTCGTTTCTGACGGTACAAACGTTAATATTTAAAGCATCTCTTAACTCTTCTATGGTAATATCATCAAGAAACTTATCCCCTTCATTACGAAGAGAAACTGACGGAATAAGAAGCTCGTCACCTAAAGATATATCCTTCAACTGATTTATATAATCTTTACCGGTAATAAGTCCTGCAACAGTAACTGTTTCACCGAAAAAGTCGTTATTAATCTTAATCACATTTATTTTAAGACCGCTGAACTTATCTTCCGCCAACTTACAAAGACGAGAAATAAGCGGATAAGCAGCACAACCCGTAGCAACCGAAACGTTGCGATTAATTCCTCGCGCCTCTTCGTCCGCCAGGGCATCGGTAAACTCTTTTTCAAGCAAAGCACACATACCTACACCGTTATCAAGCTGTGAAAACTCGCCGTAATACTCAGCAGAAGGCATAGGTCTCTCGGCAAGAATATAAAATTCATCCGAGGGATAGGCGATTATCTTACCGTCTTTATAATATGAATAATGAGCATTGAAATCATCGATAATATCGATTACGCTCTCTGCCTCTTCCTTAGAATAAGTATGCAAAGGATAAAGCCCATCTCTATACTTAGTAAGACCAACAGGTACTGCGGCAATACTCTTGACACAATCGCCCAACTTACCAAGCTCGCTAAGAGAAAACATCAATTCGTCTCCGTCGTTTATACCGGGACAAAGTACCAACTGAGTATTCATCTCGATACCTGCCTCAGCAAATCTTCTCAATATATCAAGAGACTCACCCGCATGAGGATTCTTCATCATCTCTACTCTAAGGGTAGGATTCATAGTATGGACGGATATATTCACGGGAGAGATATGCATATCAATTATACGTTGCACTTCCCTTTCACAAAGTCCCGTAAGAGTAATATAATTACCGAAAAGAAATGACATTCGAGAGTCGTCATCCTTAAAATAAAGGGTATCTCTCATACCCTTTGGCATCTGGTCAACAAAGCAGAAAATACATTTATTCTTACAAGAGTGTTGCTTGTCCATAAGATACGTCTTAAACTCAAGACCTATATCAGAAAACTCATCACTCTTACGAATATTAAAGGTAATCTCGTCGCCGTCTCGCTTTATCAAAAGAGAGAGCTTACGAGCCTGTATATAAAAACGGTAATCAAGAACGTCGAAAATCTCATGTGAATTAATAGAAACCAACTCGTCGTTCGCTTGTATTCCAACCCTATAAGCGTAGGAATCGGAAAGCACCGATTCTATAACAACAGACACACATCTCACCTCTTTTCAAGAAATTCAATAAAGTCCAACAGGGCGGGGAGACTTTTCTCTCACCGCCCTTTGAAATACGAGACTATTACAGATTAGTCAACTGCGATAACCTGCTTACCGTTGTAGTAGCCGCATGCTGTGCAAAGTCTGTGGGGTCTCTTGTAGTCACCACAGTTGGGACACTTTACGAGTGCAGCTGCATCCATCTTCCAAACGTTGGATCTTCTCTTGTCACGTCTTGCTTTAGAAACTCTTCTCTTAGGTACTGCCATGAGTACTACCTCCTATATAATATAAATAATTACTTACTCATCCAAAAGTTGTAAAAGCGCCGCCATACGTGGATCTATGGGAGCTTTACAATCACATTGGTTTTCATTCAGGTTTACACCGCATTGAGGGCATAAGCCTTTACATTCCTCGTTGCAAAGGTATTTGCCGGGAAGAGCGAGATTGACATCCTCCTCAACAAGTTCATCCAGATCAAGGCGCATATTGGGCACCTCGAGGAAATCATCATTGTCACCGCTTTCGAGAGCAACCACGAGAGTATGCTCAACGGGGAAATGGTACTCAGTACGCACATCCGTAGCACAGCGGTCACAAGGAGCCTCGTAAACGAGATCTGCACTTGCTTTAAGACTAACGATACCTGCTCTATTCTCAACATATCCCTTTACCTTAACAGGCTCGGTTATGGGACTATGTCCCCATATCTCAATACCTGCAAGAGAAAGCTCATAATCGAAGGATGTCTTAAGTCCTTCTGTATTGAAAATTGATTCAAGCTCGATAATCATATACATAACCTCTCAACATACCCGAATATTATATTATCTAAAAGGCATTTTGTCAATAATTATTTCAACTTTTTTGAGAATATTTTTACTCAAAAAACTATTCCTCCCCGAGTGATCGAGGAGGAATTGAAAAAACACCTTAGATAACCTGAGCCTTTGCAAAAAGAGCCTCGGGAAGCTTTTCCTTATCTTCGGAAACCGTGAATACAAAATCAACATTTGCTTCCTCGGAAACTGCACTAAGTTTATTAATAAGGGCTGCGAACTCATCGTAATTTCTGCCAACGATCTTAAATGTAGCGTCAACAAAAACCTCTGTAAGGTCGTGATCCTGTGCGATGATACCGCACACCATTCCGTAGAAAGCGTCACAGCCTTCGATACCAAAACGATCGGTCTCGATAAGTCTTGCCTTGTGGGTTACCTCATAAGTAAGTAACGGGGATTTTTCAATGCAAACTACTGTTCCGTCTGACTTAGCTACTGCCTCGTTGATAAGGTTAATAAGTCTCTTTGTTTTACCGGAACCCTTGTTGCCTATAATAAGTGAAATCATATGATTTACCTCCGTCATTTATATTTCTCGCCTTTCGGCGTGATTTCTGAATTTTAATAAGTATTAAAGTCTTGCTTCGAGTGCTTCTTTGTGAGCCTCGTAGCCGGGTTTACCAAGAAGAGCAAACATATTCTTCTTGTAGCTTTCAACACCGGGCTGATCAAAAGGATTGATCTTAAGAATATAGCCGGATACCGCACAAGCCTTCTCAAGGAAATAAACAAGATATCCGAATTCATATTCGTTCATCTGTTCCATTTCAAGAATCATATTGGGAACTCCGCCATCGGTATGAGCAAGAACCGTGCCAAGGAAAGCCTTCTTATTAACAAAGTCAACAGACTTACCTGCAACAAAGTTAAAGCCGTCACCGTTTTCGGGATCAAAGCCTATAATATGTTCTTTCTTGGGCTTGTCAAAAGTAACAACTGTCTCAAACATCAATCTCTCGCCATCCTGAACGTACTGACCAAGAGAATGAAGGTCTGTTGAGAAAATTGCAGATGAGGGATATATACCCTTGCCATCCTTACCCTCACTCTCACCGAAAAGCTGCTTGAACCATTCGTTCATAAGAGTATAATCGGGCTCGTACGATATCATCATTTCTACTGACTTATCCATACGATAGAGAACGTTTCTGAGAGCTGCATACTTGTAGCAATCATTTGTATATACGTCGCCCTGAGAAAGAGCTGCGCGAGCATCCTCGGCACCCTTCATCATTGCGTCGATATCAATACCTGCAACAGCGATAGGAAGAAGACCTACTGCAGTAAGAACTGAATATCTGCCGCCAACGTCATCCGGAATAACAAATGTCTCATAGCCTTCGCGATCGGAAAGCTCCTTAAGAGTACCTCTTGCCTTGTCGGTGGTAGCGTAAATTCTCTTAGCGGCTTCTTCTTTGCCGTACTTGTTTTCAAGCATTTCCTTGAATACTCGGAATGCTATGGTGGGCTCAGTGGTTGTACCTGACTTAGAGATAACATTTACTGAGAAATCCTTGCCCTCGCATAGTGCGATTGCTTCTGCTAACGCAGAGGATGAAAGAGTATTACCTGCAAATATAATCTGCGGTTTTTCATATAAATTACGGTTCTGTGACTTACAGAACTCAATGGCTGCTCTTGCACCGAGGTAAGAGCCACCTATACCGATAACAACTAAAACGTCGCTATTGCTACGAATCTTTTCTGCTGCCGCTTTGATTCGGGAAAACTCTTCCTTGTCGTAATTAACGGGAAGATCAACCCAACCAAGAAAGTCACTTCCTGCACCCTTACCTGAGTGAAGAAGGTCTGCTGCTTCTGCAACTTCGGGGGCTATTTCTGCGAGAACCTTTTTCTCATCAATAAAGCCCTCGAGATAACGTGTGTTAAGTTTAACTGACATTAATTCATCTCTCCTGAGGATAATAAACATTACACCTATCGAGTGTACTGTTCTTTGCTAATATTTTACAATACAGATACAGTTTTTTCAATAGACTTTTTGCACTTTTACAAAAAAATTTCAATTTTTTACTATTTCATCAAAAAGAGTGGTCAATTATTGTAAGATTTGTCGCGGTCTTGTGCCCCATGTTATTTTCAGCCCTTTCCCGAACCGCAAATCCGGCAGAAACAAGCGTAGTAAAAAGCATTATTATAATCGCTGAAATTGTAAATATATTAAACAGTCTGTTAAATTCCATTTGTCATCACCCAATGTTATTATTTAATAGTTTTCCGAGACTCTCCCCTATTAATTGCGCGGAATAAACCGCTTCCTCAAGTGTATTCGCATCCGTACCGAATTCAAGAAGCAGCGAACAGGGTGTTACGTTCATATTATACTTTCTGTTACAAAAGAAGATAGGTCTCATCAAGCCCTCATATGATTCCTCAACTTGATTCTGCAAGTGAACTGAAAAAACAAGATTTTCCTTCCAACGAGAAAAATCGGTTACACCATCCCCTTCACAGCCTGTAATTATCATTACTTGTGCCGCTTTTTTTCCGTTTATCGTAGCGGTAGGCTTACATTTCGTACCATCATCATAATGAATAGCATCGCGATGCACATCGAGAGTCAATACTATAGACGGGTATTTTTTCAAATAATCTTCCACAACCACGCGAGACCGATCGTAAGCACCGTTATATGACTTATCATATATATTTCTGTCGTGGATAACTGTGAATCCGGCTTTTTCTAAGGCAAGCGTAAGCTCGTCGCCCACCCTTATCATATTTTTGGCAGTGTCTTCTGTTCTCGAAACATACTCATTGGAATACCACCCCATATCCAGAAGCTCATACCCCTCAGTAGAATGAGTATGATATATAAGGATATACGGTTCGTCCTTTGTGATACTACCGAAAGACGGTTTTGTATTAAGAAGTGATTTAATATCTATACTTTCGTCAGTTTTATTATTGACGTCAACTGCACCATAGGAGGTTGTTTGAGGTGATGCGCCCATATGAGTCTCCTCTATATCTCCGCTTTTAGTGAAATTTGCATACATACCTTCTGCTTGCTCCATAAGCGCAGATATATCCGACGGCACCGAAGAAACTGTATCTCCCCCATAACCTCCGCCGCCGTAACCTGATATATTAACATCTTCGGTTTTTTCACCGTGAAACAAAACCGAGGATGACGTAAGCTTTGCAGATGCTTGGTTGACATCTTCAAATACACTTTGACAAACTACTGCCGTCCTATCACCTAATAACAGAGTGGCACCAATCATGCCCACGCATACGGCAATGCAAAGCACCGACTTAATTTTCTCGTATTGAAGTATCATAAGACACACCTCTTTTCATATTAAAATATGATGCGATGATTTCTATTATTACATAAGTGCATATAATTCCTTAGGCGTAAGGCTCGGTTGTAACGCACAATTTATGGCAAGAGCAAGAAGATAGGAAGCGTTTTTAACCATTAAATCAACGTCTTTGGGAGCTACAATCAACTTATGATATTGTTCACAACACTCGCTATTGAACTTACCTAACGGAACACCCGATAATTCCGATGCGAGACACAAGGAATCAACAACAGTCGGAATACCTATAGCAATTACGGGTATGCCGAGAAATTTCTCATCTATTCGCATTCGTGTATTACCTATACCCGACCCCGGTGCTATACCCGTATCGGACATTTGAACTGTGTTTCCTAACCGCGATACACTTCCCGACGCGAGTGCATCAATAGTAATAACACAACAGGGCTTTACCGCCTCACAGATGCTCTTTATATACTCGCCCGTCTCAATTCCCGTCTGCCCCAAAACTCCCGTAGAAACGGATGCAACGGATCGAAGAGTATCATCAAATCCTGCCTGCTTTCGCAGAGCATCACCTATGTGCCTTGTAGCAAAAATCTTTGATGCAGTCTGAGGACCCAGGGCATCTGCCGTCATATTCATGTTCCCTACACCTGTCACAAGCACAGTATCATCACTATCAGGGAGAAGTGAGCGAATACTATCAACAAGCGCTTCCAATCTGCCATCAGAAACGGCAGCTTCATCAGAAAAAGCATTCATCTCAAGAGTTATATATCTTCCCACGCCCTTACCAAGACGCTTGGCAGCCGCCTCGGTATCGATATCTATCACAACAGTCTTACATTCGTCGTTTTCATACTCCTTCACTTTTACACCACGAATATTTGTATTGAGTATCTCCTTTCTCTCAATGGTTAAATCTGTTCTGAAATCCATAAAAATCACCTCACCAATATTATTGGTAAGGCTAAGAAATCATATACAATTAAATATTTATACCTAAACTTATTGAAATACATTTTGTATTGTGTTAAAATAACTTGTAATTTTTCAAAAGGAAGTATAATAAATGAAACTTGGTATAGTTGGTTTACCCAACGTAGGTAAAAGCACACTTTTTAATGCACTTACAAACGCAGGTGCTCAGGCAGCGAACTACGCTTTCTGCACCATAGAACCCAATATCGGCGTCGTTGCAGTTCCTGACAAGAGATTAGATGCTCTCTGCGAAATGTATAACCCCGCAAAGGTTACTCCCGCAACAATCGAATTCGTTGATATCGCAGGTCTTGTAAGAGGCGCATCCAAGGGCGAAGGTCTCGGTAATAAGTTCCTCTCACATATCCGCGAGGTTGATGCGATTATTCACGTTGTTCGCTGTTTTGAGGATGACGATATCGTTCATGTTGATGCAACAATCGACCCCGAAAGAGATATCGAAA
>JAZUSK010000002.1:0-52999 GCA_045606645.1 Acutalibacteraceae bacterium
GAGACAGAGTGTTTCGCATTCCTCGCAGGTCACGAGTCATTCGCAGCTGCTGAAGGTGCTATCGGTATCGCAGAAAAGGCAAACAAGGTTAGAAAGAATCCTCTTAGAGTTATCCTTAACGGTCTCGGCAAGGATGCTGCTCAGATTATTGCTCGTATCAACGGCTTCACATACGTTGAGACAGAGATGGATTACTACACAGGCGAAGTTAAAGAAGTATTCCGTAAGGCATACTCCGACGGTCTTCGTGCAAAGGTTAACTGCTACGGTGCAAACGACGTAACAGAAGGCGTTGCTATCATGTGGAAGGAAGGCGTTGACGTTTCTATCACAGGTAACTCAACTAACCCCACTCGCTTCCAGCATCCCGTTGCAGGTACCTACAAGAAGGAATGCATGGAGAAGGGTAAGAAGTACTTCTCAGTTGCTTCCGGTGGTGGTACTGGCCGTACTCTTCACCCCGATAACATGGCTGCAGGTCCCGCTTCCTATGGTATGACAGATACAATGGGCCGTATGCACTCTGACGCTCAGTTTGCAGGTTCTTCCTCAGTTCCCGCTCACGTTGAGATGATGGGTCTTATCGGTGCAGGTAACAATCCCATGGTTGGTATGACAGTTGCTTGCGCAGTTGCTATCGAAGAGGCAATGAATAAGTAATTTATTCCATAAATATTTATCCCCCGTGATTCTCGGAATCACGGGGGTTTGCTTTTGGATTTGATTATAAGCTTAATTCTTTTTCGAAGAAGTCGTATGTTTCCTTACGCATAAGTGTTTTCGTGTTTGTTACAAATACACTTGCCTTTGCTTTCTCTTTGGTGAGATCAAATTCGGATGTTTCGGCGTTTGTGAAGGTGAGGGTACAGCGGTATCCTAATTCGGAAGTACCGAGATACTCAATATCCTCCAAGTCTGTTGCGATATTGTATCGTCCCATTTCTTCGTTTCCCTTCAAGAAAATGACCTGAGAGAAGCTGTTAGCGACGGAAATCTTTTCGTGCGGGGGATTGCCTAAGGATATATTACACCCCACGAATTTACCGTTCACAACAGATGCGTATCTCGTCGCAAGTGTTGCTCCTACTTTGCTTAAAACCTTGTCGAAAAATCCCATTGTTTTTTCCTCCTCGTTTATTTTATTGTAAAGACAATATGTTGATTATAATCGTCTTACTTCTTATATATGGTGTGTGGGACCCGGACGGAAACCGGTGCAATTAAGCGGAGGCTTTCTTCTCATAGCGCAATTTTCCCAGTTTGTACACCAATGACATTTTCTTTCTGCTTCTCTTTTGGCATCTGCGGCATTCTTTCGTTCTCGCTCTTCTCTGTCTTTGTTTTCTTGTGCTCGGATAGCATCCTCTCTGCGTTGACGTTGTTCTTCATCGAATCTTCTCTGGCGGTCCTGGTCTTCGCGGAACTGCATTTCCTCGCGATGACGACGCTCTTCGTCCTGACGACGACATTCTTCTTCGTAACGTCTCTGCTCTTCCTGTTCTCGCTGTAGCTGTAGCTGTCTCTCGCGATAAACCAATTCCTCATAGAGGTTTACGGCTTCTTTTAAATTATCAGCCCTGTTGCTTGCGATAAGCTCAATGATAACGTTGAGAACGGGTAAATATCTTTCGGATATTAAATCGTTGCATTCTTCAAGCTCCTGCATTGCGGGAAGGTATTTTTCTTCACGGATTTTTTGTACTGCCGTAAGTCTGTCTTCTTCAAGTTTATCTTCGATTTCCTCTTCCTCCGCAACGTGCTGAAGATATATGTTTCTCCAGTTGGCGTAGTCATTTAAAAATGTCTGTCGCTCTACCTTGAAGGCGTTACAATTATTTTCGTATTCAACCATACTGTTTCGGTACTGTTCCATTATTGCGGCACTTTCTGCGTTGTGTTGTCTCTGCATTTCTGCGAGAGTCATGGCATCGGCTTGCTTTGCCTTGGATATTTTCATATACGAAAATACGAGGAGCGCGGCACAGCCTATTGCAAGAAGAACGGAAATCGTGATTCCTAAAGGATCCGAATTGCCAATTAAACTAAGAAGAGCTACGACACCAACAAAGGCGGCACCCAAAGTGAGACAACCCATATTCTTTTTTGTTTTTTCAGCCTCAGCGTTTACGGCTTTCGGAGCTTCTTGAATCACCGGATCATCGGGCTTTTTGGGATAATATATGGTATCGTATGCATAAGCAATCGCCTGAAGAGCATCTTCAGCGGTGTGATCAATTTTATTGCACCATATTCCTCTCTCTTCTTCGGATCTGTAGTTTCCGGGGAATTGGGGGAGAACAATATTTCTGTTGTAATTATCTTCTGGTTCGAAATCTTCCATTTCCTCTTCAATCTCAACAGTGTTCTGATATAAACAGTAGATTTCTTTCAACTTGGAGATTAATTCACTTCTTGATAAGTTTTCGGTTTCGTTTAAATTCATAAATAGTCCTCTTTTCTATTGCTTTTTTAAAAGAAAAAAGCTTTATTGTTTCAATATTGTAGCATTATAAGACTAATAAGTCAACTGTATAAAACTAAATGATTGGTTATATTTGTGTTAACATAATCTTATAAGACTAAACAAGGAGTCGCAATATGGATGTTGGTAAGAGATTGCAGATAATGAGAGAGCAATGTGGATACACCCAAAACGGTTTGGCCGAAAGGGCAGGTGTATCACAGACACATCTGCGAAGAGTTGAGCTGGGTCAGGCAGATATTACCGTAGGTCATCTTCAGCTTTTGTGTGATGCTATGAGTATATCTATGAGAGAATTTTTTGATGTGTCACCTGAAACGGACGAGGTATCTGCAGTGTTATCTAAGCTTTCCCCGAAACAAAAAAAGCTTCTTCTTGAGTTTATTGAAAGTTTGAAGTAATAAAATGTAATCCCCCGTGATTCATCTGAATCACGGGGGATGTTGATTTGTTATCTTACTGTTATTGTTGCATATTGGTCGGTTTCGAAGTTGTCTGATGTTACCGAGGTTATCTTTCGATAGTTAGCATAAACGTTTTCAAATTCAACGGAGATACTGTTGGTTGTGCTTCCGTTAGATGAGATTTTGTTTGGTATCGAAGAGTTGTATCGTATGTTTTTAAATACAACCCCGGATATATTGAAGTTCTGCACGTCGCTTCCGTATATCGTAACACCTATGGCACGCGTTGCAGTCTGGTTGATCTCTATGTTTTCAAAGGTAACGTTCGAAATGCTTCCGCCGCCACTTTCTACAACGATTGCAATAGTCGGGATTCGGTTTGTATCCCACGTTGCATCATGGAATACCACACATGAATCCTTGAAGGTGATATCGCTGATTTCTTTGTTTGCCTCACCGCAGAAGCCAAAGCATCTTGCTTTGCCGTTCCAGGCAGTACAGTTGGAGAAGGTGATGTTCTTGCTTATAGCGGTTTCTGCACCACCCAATGTCTTTACGTCGAAAAGGTCGTCACCACTACGGCAGAAGGAATTATCTATTGTGGCATTTCTTGTGTTGCATATTGCGAAAGCATCGGAGTTCTGTCTGTAGCCGAATATATCGACGTCCTTGATGGTGATGTTTTCGCTATCATAGGTTATGAATGTCCACTCGGGAGCATTGATGAATTTTACACCGCGTATTTCAATATCTCTTGCGTATGCAATAACAATACCTCGTCTTTCTCCTCTGTCAAGATGGGAAAGGTCAACAACACCATTTCCGACGATTTTTACGTTGTTACAACCTGTAAGGTTTAAATACGGACAACGGTTGAGTCCCATGGCAAGGTGTCCGGCGTTAATCAGATCTGTATCCTGTGTGCTTGTATTATTGTAGTTGTCGTTGTCGTTGGCTATATCATATGTGTGCTTCGAAAGAAGGTAAGCGCCGCGTTTGAGATAAAACACAGTGTTGTTCCATCCGCAGAAATCGAAGTATGCGTCGGCGTTGTGGAAGCCTTTTTCTATAACAACTACGTTATAGCCTTCATTCCGATATTGGGCGATTTCTCTGTCTTCGTCAACAAGCTCGCGGACAAAAAGTGTGAAGCCGTGCTCCTGGTCATTGTTATTGAATACAAAAGTATATGTACCCAACTCGGTTATTTTCATATTAAGAACGTTATTAACATATGAAGGATTTGCGTTTAATGTGGAGGGAAGAATCTTGGCTTCGTTTATTAAGAAGCCGCGTGTGTTAAGTTGGAAGTTGTAGTTGATTGCTTTGCTTGTATCAACGTATATTTCGCAGAAGGAGTGGAGTGCACCCTTTTGGGTTGTTCCGACGAAAACGGTTGTTGCATATACAGGAATGCGCTTGCCCTCTACGTGAACGAAGAAGTAGGGGGATTCTATTATTCCGTTTATATCCTGATAGCCTTGTGCGTTTACGTATAATTCATCGCCATCGTCATCGGCACGGCTTGTGATTTCCCCAATAGAAAGTCCTACGTTTGCGGGGTTTATAATTGCCTCTGCGGGATATTCCAGGTAATCAAAATTAGTGTTTCTGACAGGCTTTGCATTTTGAACGCCGCTGCTCACTCCGGTAAAAAGAGCGATAATACTCATAATAAATGCAACAATTTTTTCGTAGAAAGTCATTAATGACACCCTCCGTAAGTTAATACTATAAAAGAATATAACATATAAGGCGTGGTTTTTCAAGAAGATTCTTGGTTGTTCTTCTTGACAAAAAATATAGGAGTAGTATAATTGACTCGGTTAAAAATTTGTCAAAAACAGAAAGAAGGATAAAAATGTCAAAAGTACTTATTGAAACATCTGCACGTCACGTGCACGTATCAAGAGAAGATCTTGATATCCTCTTCGGCGAAGGCTATGAGCTCACACCTAAGAAGGATCTTTCTCAGCCCGGTCAGTATGCTTGCGAAGAAAGAGTTGCTGTTGTTGGCTCTAAGGGTCAGTTCCCTGCAGTTTCTATTCTTGGCCCCACAAGACCTGCTTCTCAGGTTGAGATCTCTGCTTCCGATGCTCGTTCTATCGGTTGCGTAGCACCCGTTCGTGAGAGCGGTGATACAGCAGGTAGCGGTGCATGTAAGCTCGTTGGTCCTAAGGGCGAGGTAGAGCTTTCGGAGGGCGTTATCGTTGCTAAGAGACATATCCACCTTACTCCCGAAGCTGCTGCAGAGTTCGGCGTTGCTGACAAGGAAATTGTTGGTGTTAAGGTTGAGTCTGATGGTAGAAACCTTATCTTCGGCGACGTTGTTTGTCGTGTTAGTGAGAAGTTCGCTCCCGCTATGCACATCGATACAGACGAAAGCAATGCTGCTTTTGCTACTCCCGGTATGATGGGCGAAATCGTTAAGTTCTGATTTGTGTAAAATTAAATGCCTTGAGTAACTTCGGTACTCAAGGCATTTTTTATTTATCGTTTTTGGGGAAGTTTTTTTCGAGAATACTTTTAATTACATCATCATCAGAACCGTATTTGCGATAGTAAAGTATAATCTGAGATTCTTCCCATGAAAGGTCTGACATTTTAAGCAATGAAGAGGGGACTTCGTCATCAAGGTCGTCGAATTTATCGTCCTTTGAATGAAGAGTAACTCGTGGAGTATAACCGTAAAACTCATCTACGGTAACCTTGTAGCAACGTGCCAAATCGTGGATGAGGTCAATGGTGGGCTCGTTTTTGCCGTTTTCAAGAAGCTCGTATTCATCTGCGGAAATGCCGAGAAGCTCTGCAATCATCCACTTTTCGAGTCCGTTGTATTCTCTGAATTGCTTCATTCTGTGGCAAAGCATAAACTAACCTCCCTCGACAATTTTCTACATAATACCACATATTTTTATAAATTGCAAATATGTTGATGTGCTTATTTTGGTCTCGGGGTAATTAAATATAAAAAAATTTGCTCCACCAAATAGTGGAACAAATCTCCGGGTGACTAATTATTCTTCAATTCCGAGTAACCAGTTCACTGATACGCCAAGTACTTCGGATAATGCAATAAGCTCGGTGTCGCAAACGGAACGAATCTGTCCTTCTAATTTAGAGAGACCGGATGCGTTGAGGTCGATGCCACGAATCTGGAGCTGTGTGAGAAGATCTTTCTGCTTCATTCCGATAGCTTTTCTTCTCTCTTCAACCTTGATTCCGCAGATATTTTTAGTGCCGATGGGCTGCTTTCTGATTCTCATGCCGAATCCTCCTTGTGTTGGCTTTGTTGTGTATATGAGTTATGATACCATAAGATTATTAGTCTTGCAAGTACTTATTTATATTTTTTTCTACAAAAATACGCTTTTTGTCGAAAAAGAATAAAAGGCGGCTTTTTTTGAAAAACATTTGATATATGATTATATATGTGATAAAATAAAGTAATAATTTTAGTGTTTAGAGGTGCGTTATGGGCTTCTGTGATGAGATTTTTGCGGATTATAACTGTCTTGCTACTGCGGAGAGTCTTCTTTCTTCGGGGATGGGTGACGTGAACGTTACCTTCGATATGTTTTTCCGTGAGATACCCGACAAGGGGGGCTTTGCTGTTATGGCGGGTCTTCAACAGCTCTGTGAGAGATTAAGTTCTCTTACTTTTGATGAGTCTTTTCTTGAATGTCTTAAGGAGCAGGGCTTTTCCGATAAGCTGATAGATTACCTTAAGGGCTTCGAGTTTTCTTGCGATGTGTATGCTATGGCTGAGGGTACTCCTGTTTTCCCGAATGAACCTATTGTTAAAGTTCAAGGTCCTGCTATACAAGCGCAGCTTATAGAGACGCTGTTACTTAATACAATAAACTATCAGACTCTTGTAGCTACAAAGGCTAATAGAGTTTGTAGGGCTGCGTCGGGAAGACGTATAATCGAGATGGGTGCTCGTCGTGCGCATGGCTTCGACGCCGCTATAGATGGTGCGAGAGCAGCTTATATTGGCGGTGTAAGCGCCACGTCTTTGTATCCTGCGTTCCGCAAATATGGAGTGCCGGTTGCTACTATGATGGGTCATGGTTGGGTTCAATTGTTTGACTCAGAGCTGGATGCGTTCAAAGCTTATCTTGAGGAGCATGGCGAGGATGGCGCTTTGCTTGTTGATACCTACGATACCCTTGATAGCGGTGTAAAAAATGCTATTCAGGCATTCAATGACGTGCTCGTTCCAAAGGGTCTTCGTCCTGCGGGAATTATTATAGATAGCGGTGATATGACGTATCTTTCCAAGCGTGCTCGCAGAATGCTTGACGAGGCGGGTTTCCCGGATTGTGATATCTATGCTTCTAATTCTCTTGATGAGATTCTTATTAAGGATATGCTTAACCAAGGGGCTAAAATTGATGGCTTCATAGTAGGGGAGAAACTAATTACTTCCGAGTCTTCTCCTGTTCTTGACGGGGTTTACAAACTCTGTGAAACTGAGAAAAACGGGGAAAAAGCCCCCGCTATCATGCTTAGTAATAACGTTAACAAGATCACTACACCTTGCTCTAAGAGAGTATGGAGACTTTTTGATATGGAGTCGGGTAAGGCTATCGCTGATGTGCTTACTCTTGACAGCGAAAATATAAGCGAAGAAAAAACATATTCTCTTTTTGATCCCGATTTTACGTGGAAGCGAAAAACCGTTGATAACTTCGTTGCTCGTGAAATGCTTGTGCCGGTGTTTAAGAATGGGAAATGCGTATATGATATGCCCTCTCTTGAAGATATAAGAGCCTACTGCAACGAGCAGGTTTCTTCCTTGTGGGAAGAGGTTATACGCTTTGAGAATCCCCATAGATACTACGTGGATTTTTCGGGCAAATTATGGGGCGTAAAGCAGTCTATGATTGAGAAAATCATGAGAAATTCAGAGTTTATCGGAGATAAAGAAAATGTCTGAAAGATATACATTGGGCTTGACCCGAAACAGGCTTTTTTCCTTTGATAATACTGTTGTTTTCGTGGGAGTGAGCAAAGAGCCCTTCGACGAGAGGACGTGTACTAAGGCGCTTAAAATGCTGACGATCAAGGAGCCTATTATAACTGCTGCCATTGAGTTCAATGATGATGCTTCTGCTGACGTGGTGCTTGGAAAAAACGAGCCGGTTGTAGCCTTTTCCGAGGATGATGCTTCGACACTCGAAAAAATGTATGATCAAAATGGTATGAACTTCTCGGAAAGACTTTTTGAGTTTACTGTTTGTGGCGGAAATACACTTGTTATAGGCGCTCATACAACTGTTTGTGACTGCAAATCCTTGCTTCGTTTAGTGAAGCTTTTCATCAGCTTTTACAGTCACAACAATCTTTCTGTAGAGCCTTCTGACGTGTTGACCTTTCCTGATGTGCGGAGCTTGCCGGCTAAATTAAATTCACCAATTATTGACAAACTTTCTGCTGATTTGGAAAGCAAGTGGAATGGTGCAGGTGTGAGGTTTACCGTTGATGATTTTTTAAAGGCATCGAAGGAGTATGCTGCGAAGAAAGCGGAAATCGGTGTGTTGACGGAGCGATTATCATCTGACGATAAGGCGGCACTTGCTAAGTACTGCTCAGAAAATGAGTTGGATTTATCATCCGTTGTGGCATTTGGTTTTTATGATGCGGTTTATGGTATGGTTAATGTGCCGAAGAGGGCGCGTAAGCTTTCGGCGTATTCCGACAGACGCTTCTTCTTGTCTTGTGCAGAGAATTGCTTCGTTAGTGCTTTTAACGGAAACGTTGATGTTTCTTTGAAGCCCAAGGATAAAAAACTGGATGACGAAGGTAGATTGAAGGCTTTTCATCTTGCGCTTTACAAGGGTGTTACCTCGGCATTTAGGTCGTTTTACGATGAGTTGTTGCTTATGAAGGTGCCACCTGTATATTGTGATGCTTCATATATGAGCGCAGCAGGGTGCTATTCCTCAAGGGCCGCATCAAGATTGGCGGATAATTACGGTTGTAACGATGAGCGTATATTGGGGTCGTTTTCCTGCAACCTTACACAAGAATATTGGCTACCGTTGACTTCTTTTGAAGAGGTGAGAGTATCGGAGCCTTTTGTACGTAAATTTTGTGCAATGATCGATACTTTTATTTGTGATGATGACGTGAGGATCAGGTTCCGTTATAACAAGGCTAAAATAACTGACGAGAGAGCTGTTGGAATGGCGGAAAAGGCGATGAAAATAATACGTTCGTTCGGTAAATGATCGAGCGGAAAAACAATGAAAAATACATAGCAGTTTTGAACGAAAAAAATCGTTCGAAACTGCTATTTTTTTATTGAAATCTATTGACAAAAACGCTATATAAAACTATAATGGTGGTACAAAGTGTCTCGAAATGGGATGAAGTGTCTCGTTTTGAGCAAGAAGTGAGATTGAACGGAAGGAGTTGTAGGTATGTTTTGTAGTCAGTTTGATCACGCTCTTGATGACAAAAATCGTTTTAAAATACCCGCAGCCCTTCGTGATGAGTTGGGTCTCAAAACTTATCTCATTAAATCTCCCGATTCCGAAACAAAGTGCATATTCCTTTATTCCGAGGAAGGCTGGAACGAGCTGTATAAGGAGTTTAATCAAGCAGGCGAACACAATCAGGCTATGCGCCGTATGGCTCGTAAGATTCTTTCCGGTGTTGTGAGCGGTGAGGTTGATAAGGGTGGCAGACTTACTCTTAACTCTGTTCTCAAAGAATATGCCGGTATAGATGGTGAGGTTCATATTGTTGGTAACAATAACCACATTGAACTTTGGTCACCCGAAGAGTGGGCTAAGGAGCTTGAACTTCTTGATGCTCAATCTACCGATGATCTTAATATCAATTTCTGATCGGTGAATTGTTATGGATTTTAAACATATTACCGTGCTTCTTCAGGAATCGGTTGATTCCTTGAACGTGAAGTCCGATGGAGTATACGTTGACTGTACGGCGGGTGGCGGTGGTCATTCTGCGGCGGTACTCGAAAGGCTTGGGGAGAAGGGTCGAATGATTCTTATCGATCAGGATCCCGATGCTATCGCGACGTTGCAGAAACGTTTCGAAGGCGATTCTCGTGTGAAGATAGTTAAGAATAACTTTTCTCAATTTGTACATATACTTGATGAACTTCATGTTGATAAGGTCGATGGTATAATCGCCGATCTCGGCGTTAGCAGTCATCAGCTTGATACAGCAGATAGAGGGTTTTCTTTCCACAAGGATGCGCCCCTCGATATGCGAATGAGTCAAGAGGGTAAGAGCGCATCGGATGTTGTGAATACTTATAGCGGTAAAGAGCTATATACAATTATAAAGAACTACGGCGAGGAAAAGTTTGCTGATAGGGTGAGCGATGCTATTGTAAAAGCGCGAGCTGATGAGCCCATCAAAACAACAATGCAGCTTGCTGAAATCGTGTCGTCAGCAATACCGGCGAAGTTTCGTAGAAACGGACATCCCGCGAGAAAAACCTTTCAAGCTATAAGGATAGAGGTTAACGGAGAACTTGATGTTTTAAAGAACACTCTTCCTGCAATGTTTGAGAGTCTTAATGAAGGCGGAGTACTTTCGATTATTACCTTCCACTCTTTGGAAGATAGGATTGTGAAGGATTATTTTAAAACTCTTAAAGAGGGTTGTATATGTCCTAAGGATTTTCCTGTTTGCGTGTGCGGTAGGAAGCCGAAGGCAATAGTGAAGTCGTCGGGCGTAACGGCTTCCAATAAAGAATTAGATGACAATAACAGAAGCAGGAGCGCAAAGCTTCGTACGGCTGTTAAACTATAAGGGGTAGGAAATCCTGTTTGGGGTTTCTTTTAGATTGAATTGGAGGACAGTATGGCGTACATGGGGTCAGAGGCTTATGATTTTTCTCTATTTGAGCCTAAGGTAATTGAACAACCTAAGAAAACAAATGCTTCCGGCAAGAGTACTGTCAGAAGAAGTGCTTCTGCGGGTAATACTGCGCCGCAACGCAGAGTTGTTCCCGAGAGAAAGCCTGAAATAAAGAAGAATAACGTTGTAAGGCTTGTAAATGAGCATCAACAGACTGTTGAGAGAAAGTCCAGTAGCGCGGTAGTATCTGCAGCGGCTAAGAAGGCTATTGCTTTTGCGTGCTTTTGTTTCTCTCTCGTGATAGCGCTCCTCGTTTTGCAGACCAAGAACGATATGGTTGATGCAGAGATTGCTCAGGTTAATAATGAGATTGCTATTGCAGAAGGTGAAGCGGTGCGTCTTAACGCAGAGCTTAATAGCCTTATCGCATCAGATAAGATAGATATATATGCTCAGGATGTTCTTGGAATGGTTAAGGCAGAAAGTCATCAGATTAGTTATATTGATCGTTCAGAGGATGATGAGATAGTCGTATCCGGTGACAGGAGCGCCACCGAAGAAGAGTCGGTTTGGTATGGAAAATTAGAATCATTATTTGCATATAATGATTGAGTAGGCAATAAATTATATGAGAGTTGAGAAGTGCTCGACTCTCTTTTTTGCATAGAATGGGCAAAAATATTCACGTGAAAATGGGTGAGATTTAGTATGTCTAAGGTGAATTCGGGTTTAAAAAAGCGTTGTATAGGAGCTATTGCATTTATTCTTGTGCTTGGCTTTGGTGCAGATATTTGCCGCCTTTTTTATTTCCAGGTTATAAAATCCGATGAATACAGAGTGCAGGCAGAGGCTCAACAGCTTAGCGATACAGTGATTTCTGCGGATCGAGGTGTTATATACGATGCCAATATGAACATTCTTGCAGAAAGTGCTTCTGCTTGGCTTGTGTATGTAAATCCCTCCAAGATCAAGGATGATGCTCAAGCGCAGTTGATAGCGGATGGGTTGTCGAAGATTTTTACAAATCTTACATCCGAAAGCATATTGAAGAAGTTAAGCTACCGTGAATACAGCTATGTGAAAATTGCTGGTGGTGTTGAATATACTGAGAAAACGGCGGTTGTTAATTTCCGAAGCGAAAATGAGCTCGGCGAGATAATCGGTATTGACCCCGATGTTAAGAGATACTATCCCTTCGGTAACTTCGCCTCTACCGTGCTTGGTATGACAAATTCTGAGAACAACGGCAGAGCGGGTATCGAGCTTATGTACAACGACATTCTTATGGGTACACCTGGCCGAATTATTACCGCGAAGGATGCTCAGAGTGGTTTGATGTCAAGTAACTATGAGACGATTTTTGAGGCAGAGCAGGGCACAAGCCTTGTGCTTACTCTTGATAAGACTGTTCAATATGCTCTCGAAAAGGGACTTATGCAGGCGGTTGTGGATAACGAAGCAAAATCTGCGTATGGTATTGTTATGGACGTTGAAACCGGTGGAATCCTCGCTATGGCTACGATGCCCGACTACAACCTTAACAATCCCTCTGTGATAACTGACGAGGCTATTCTCGAGGAACTTGCAAAGATCGAGGATCCCGAGGAATACGATATTGCATATAACAATGCAGTATATTCAATGTGGCGAAATCAAGCTATCAGCGATACATATGAGCCGGGTTCGGTCTTCAAGATATTTACTGCGGCGGCAGGTATCGAGGAAGGTGTTGTTGACGCTAACAGCACGTATCATTGCACCGGCTCGATTCAGGTTGCCGACAACATAATCGGATGTCATAATCTTGGCGGTCACGGTACCCAGACGCTTTCGGAAGGACTTATGAATTCCTGTAACCCCTTCTTTATTACCATTGGTCAGAATCTCGGTTCCGAAGCATTTTATAAATACTTCGAGGCATTTGGCTTTACTTCTTCAACAGGAATTGACCTTCCTGCGGAGGCTACACCAACCGCAGGTGTTACTTATCATGCGCAGGAGGGCTTAGGTCTTCCTCAGCTTTCCTCAAGTGCATTCGGTCAGACCTTCCAGGTAAGTGCCATTCAGATGATTACGGCGGTTTCAGCTATTGCGAACGGCGGTAAATTGATGCAACCCTATCTCGTTGCTAAGAAACTTGATCAAGACGGAAATATTGTTGCAGAGACAATTCCAACAGTAAGACGTCAGGTTGTATCGGAAAGCACTTCTGAAACAGTACTTGCGATGATGGAAAAGGTTGTTTCCGAGGGTACAGGTAAGAATGCCTATATTCCCGGTTACCGAGTAGCGGGTAAGACGGGTACGTCCGAAAAGCTTACTGTTGACGGTGAATACATAGCATCCTTCGTTGGTTGTGCTCCTGCAGATGATCCCAAGATTGCAGTTCTCATTATCATAGATGAGCCTCAGGGCGCCGTACACGGCGGTGGTGCTATTGCAGCTCCCGTTGCAGGTGCTATTATTGAAGAAACGCTTAAATATATGAACGTTGAGCCCGTTTATACGGATGAGGAACTTGCGGTGCTCAATGCAACGGCTCCCAATGTTGTTGATATGACTGTATCGGGTGCTGTTACGACTCTTGAAAACCAAGGCTTTACAGCAAGAGTAATAGGCGATGGTGAAACTGTTGTATCACAGTATCCTGCCGCGACTCAGAACATTCCGCTTAATGGTGTTGTTATTGTCTATACTGAGATGGGTGGCGGTGACACTACCGCAGAGGTTCCCGATCTTTCGGGTCTGTCTATAGGTGACGTTAACGCAAAGGCGGTTAATTCGGGCTTTAATATCAAAATTTCGGGAACTACGGTAGGTGGCGAGGTAGTTTCATACAAGCAGAGTATAGAGCCGGGTACTACGGCTGAGTTAGGCTCTACAATAACGGTTTACTTTAAAACGACATCAGGTGTAGAGGATTAAACGGATTCAGTTATTTTGGGAGGTTTAATATGCTTTTATCAGAGCTTTTAAAGGACGTTAAGGTTCTTTCGACGTATGACGATAGAGAAATATCCGATGTAACGGATAAAACAGCAAAGATATCTGCGGGTTGTGCCTTCGTTTGTGTTAAGGGCGCAAGGTTTGACGGTCATTCTTTTGCAGAAAACGCTATTTCTCAAGGTGCTAAGGCTGTTATTGTTACTACTGATATGGGAATAAAAGAGCAGGTTCTTGTGGAGAATAGCAGAGAAGCGTATGCAATAATGTGCAGAAATCTTTGTAATAACAGTGCCTCAAAGCTTACGATTATCGGTATCACAGGTACAAACGGCAAAACGACCACAGCTTTTGTTATCAAGGATATTCTAAAGGGTCTCGGTGTGAGTAGCGGTCTTATCGGTACTGTTAAAAATATGGTTGGTGATAAAGAATTTCATACTGAGCTTACAACTCCCGACCCATACGATATGCATGAGCTATTTAAAATGATGGTTGACGAGGGTATTGAGTATTGTGTAATGGAAACCTCATCCCAAGCGTTTCATCAGATGCGCCTTGCAGGAATTCATTTTAAAACGGGTATTTTTACAAATCTTACACAAGATCATCTTGATTATCACGGTACTATCGAGGAGTATATGGCTTGTAAGAAGACCTTGTTCCGTAATTGTGATAATGCAGTGATCAATGCAGACGATGAAGCAGGAGAATATATGACCGATGGCATAGATGTTCCCACGGAATGCTACGGTATCAACACCTCTTGCTCATATAAGGCGGAGAATATTGAGCTTTTCGCAGACAGAGTAGAGTACGATCTCAATGGTGAGCACGTTGTTTTCCATATTCCCGGTGGATTTTCAGTCTATAACTCCCTCGCTGCTATTGTGGGTGTTTGTTCGCTTGGCTTTGATTTCGGTGACGTGATTGAGTCAATTTCTTCTGCAGGTTCCGTGAAGGGCAGACTTGAACTGCTTAAGACTGACACGGAATACGGAATTATCATAGACTATGCTCATACACCCGACGGACTTGAAAAAGCACTTAATGCAGTCCGCGGATTTACAACAGGTAGGGTGATTACTCTCTTTGGTTGCGGCGGTGACAGAGATAAAACAAGGCGCCCCAAGATGGGACGCATGGCTACGGATCTTTCTGATGTTGTAGTTGTTACAACAGATAACCAGAGAACGGAAGATCCCGAGGAAATAATAAAAGAAATTCTCATTGGTACAGTTGGATCAAAGGCTGAGGTTGTATCGGTTTTAGATCGAACGGAAGCAATCAGATATGCTATGAGTATTGCTGAAAAGGGTGATACGATTCTTCTTGCGGGTAAAGGACACGAAACATATCAGATAATAGGTAAGGAACGTATCCATTACGATGAACGAGAAGTAGTAGCAGAAATCCTTAAAGAGAGATGATAGGGTATGAAAAGTATTTCTATTAAAGATATAGCGAGCTTCTGTGGTGGAGAGACTACTCTTGAGGGGGATATAACAAAAATTTCCACCGATAGCAGAGATGTTGATGAAGGTACGCTGTTCGTTGCACTTATCGGTGAACGCTTCGATGCGCACGATTTTGTGGCAGATGTATTGGAAAAAGGCGCAAAAGCAGTTGTGTGTAGTAAGAATCTCGGTGATGACCCTCGTATAATTTACGTGGAAGATACGGGTAAAGCACTTCTTGATATTGCTCACGGTTACAGAAAGACCTTTGATATACCCATTATCGGTCTTACGGGAAGCGTTGGTAAGACTACAAGCAAGGGTATGATATATGCGGTGGTGAATAAGAAGTTTAACGCTCACCGTACCGCGGGAAATCTTAACAATGAAATAGGCGTGCCTAAAACGCTTTTTGGTCTCGAGGATTATCACGAAGCGGCAGTTATTGAAATGGGTATGAACCATTTTGATGAAATATCAAGACTTTCAAGGACTGTTGAACCCACCATTGCTTGTATTACAAACGTTGGTACCGCTCATATTGAAAATCTCGGCTCACGAGAGGGTATTCTTAAAGCGAAATGCGAGATATTACACGGAATGAAGAAGGGCTCGACCCTAATAATCAACGGCGACAACGATATGCTTGCAACCCTTAAAAGTGATGATTATGAGTTGATGCGCTTTGGCATAGACGGCGAAAACTTATCTATGAAAGCGACAAATATAAGACCTGATGCAACGGGTACTTTTTTTACTGCGGTGTATGACGGGGATGAAACGGAAGTGTTTGTGCCCAGTGTCGGAATACATAACGTGTATAACGCTTTGTGTGCAATGTGTGTTGGCGTTAAGCTTGGTTATACCTTGAGCGAAGCTGCTTCGGGGATTGCTGATTTCGAACCCGAAGGTATGAGACAGAAAATAACCAAGATAAATGATATAACATTTATTGAGGATTGCTATAATGCGAATCTCGACAGTATGAAGGCATCTCTCGATGCACTCGCTACAATTAATAAAGGTAAGGCTTATGCGGTCCTCGGTGATATGCTTGAGCTTGGTGAGTTTAGCGAGGAAGCCCACAGACAGGTTGGAGAGAAGGCGTCTTCTGTGGGTTGTGAGTATGTGCTGACATATGGTGAGTTGTCACGATATATCTGCGATGAAGCAATTAAAAACGGATGTAAAGCCATTGCTTACGATAACAAGGAAGAAATGGCGGAGTTTTTATTTAAAAATCTCAAAAAAGGTGACACGGTCCTCTTTAAAGGCAGTAGGGGAATGAGAATGGAAGAGATTTTCGTTTCTTTGTACAAGAAGTTGGGTTTGGAAGAGTGAATAACTTGATTTCTTGTTAAATTTGTAGCATAATTGAATTAGGAAATAAACTACAAGGAGTACATATAATGAATATAGTAGTAGCATGTTTATTAGCGGCGGTTATAGCTTTTGCCTTATCCTTCGGATTGGGTTACGTGGTTATTCCATTCTTACATAAGCTTAAGTTCGGTCAGACTATTCTTGATATTGGACCTAAGTGGCACAAGAATAAGCAGGGTACACCTACAATGGGCGGTATATTGTTTATCATTGGTACTGTTATAGCGTTTGTTATTGCGGTTATAATAGATAAGATTATGGGTGGCGATATCATCGGTTCGGTAATCTCTTCAGAGAGCGCTACCGGTCTTGCTGAAACTATCAGGGAGCAGGCTACTTCTAATAAAGTTAAGCTTTGGGCGGGTCTTGTGATGGCTCTTGGCTTTGCATTTATCGGTTTCCTTGATGACTATATCAAGGTTGTTAAAAAACGCAATCTCGGTCTTACCATAATGCAGAAATCAGTTCTTCAGATTGTCCTTATGGTTGGTTATCTTCTTACTCTTTATATCAATAATCCTCTTGGTACTATGTTCATTCCTTTCTTGGGTAACGTTGATACGAAGATTTTCTTCTGGGTGATCGGCTTTGCGGTAATCTACTGTACAACAAACGCGGTAAACTTTACCGATGGTGTTGACGGCCTCTGCGGTTCGGTTACTTTTACAGCTGCTATCAGCTTTATAGCCGTTGCTGCTCTTCGCAACTGTCTCGGCGTTAGCCTTTTGGCATCTGCTCTCGCAGGCGCTCTTGTGGGATATCTTATCTGGAACTGGCACCCTGCAAAGGTTATGATGGGCGACCTCGGTTCTATGTTCCTTGGCGGTCTCGTGGTTGCTATGGCTTATGCGGTTGACTGTCCGATTATCATATTACTTATCGGTATTCTTTACGTTATTGAGTTTGCTTCTGATATCATACAGATTGGTTACTTCAAGCTTACTCATGGTAAGAGAATCTTTAAAATGGCTCCTATTCATCATCATTTTGAAATGTGCGGATGGAAGGAAGTTAAGATTGTAAAAATCTTTTCACTTATTAATCTCTTGGGCGGAATCGCCTCAGTATTACTCTTTTATTTCGGCGCATCGAAATAAAATGAAATTTTCGAGGAAGGTGTTTTTAAATGCAGAAGAAAAAGAATTTCGATGACCTTTTTATAAAAAACGGTATCGATTTACCTTTCTTCATAATGATGATGGGTCTTGCGATAGTGGGGCTTGTTATGCTTCTTTCCTCAAGCTATATTTACGCTTTTTACAATAGCGGCTCGGGCGACAGCCTTTATTATTTCAAAAGGCAGATTTTCTTTTACGTGTCGGGTATAGCTCTTATGCTATTCTACAGTAAAATTAATTATAAGTATTTGAAATACATTTCGAATCTTGCGCTTGTTGGCGCTCTTGGTATCCTTGTGATTACCGTTGTTCAAGGTGGCGGTGACGGTATTAACCGTTGGTTTGGTATCGGTTCATTCTCTTTCCAGCCCTCTGAAATCGCGAAGTTTGCTCTCATTATCTTCCTTGCTTACGGGCTTGACAAGGATCACAATAAGATAGTAAGCTCCAATCTTTCAAAGACTTCGTGGGCGCAGAAGTTAGCGGGAGTAAGCAATAATTCAATAAAGGTTACTCAGGGAACTACAACGATGTTCTTTTATGCCATTGTTATTGCCGTTACTTCAGGTATGGTTCTTTTGGGAAGCCATCTTTCGGGTGCTATCCTTATACTTCTTATTGGTGTTGCAATGCTTTGGATAGGTGAGTGCAGAGCAAGATGGTTTGCTATAGGCGGTATCGTAGCAGCGGTTGTTCTTATATACGTTATATTCAATTACGAGGATCTTCCGCTTAAGGAATACATGATAGACCGTATCAGAGCGTGGCGTATTAAAGATTATTCTCCCGATGAATCTCGTTGGCAGATAAATCATTCCTTGTATGCTCTCGGTTCGGGCGGCTTCCTCGGTTCGGGTCTTGGTAACTCTAAGCAAAAATATTTATACATCCCCGAATCTCATACAGACTTCATCTTCTCTATTATTGGTGAAGAGTTGGGCTTCGTTGGTTGTGTATTTATATTACTTTTATTCGTTATTGTTATTTGTCGCGGTATCTATATCGGTATGAGAGCCAAGGATAGATTCGGTGCGCTTCTCGTTTTCGGTATGACGGCTCAGCTTGCCTTGCAGGTTGTGTTCAACGTGGCGGTTGTTACGGATACGGTACCTAATACAGGTATCAGCTTACCCTTCTTCAGCTACGGTGGTTCTGCTTTGTGGATTACGCTTTTTGAAATGGGTACGATTTTAGCGGTGTCTAGACAGGCAGATCTTCCGAAGGTTTATGTTTTCAGAAACAAAGATAAAAAGAAAAAGACACAAAAAAATAAAGAAATTAAACAGGAAAATTAAAAAAGAAAAGGATGGTGTGGTATGAGAATAATGATATCAGCCGGTGGAACAGGCGGTCACGTAAACCCTGCTCTTGCCGTTGCAGGCGAATTCAGAAAAAGATATCCCGATGCTGAAATATGTTTTGTAGGAACTGCAGACAGAATTGAAGCAAAAATTGTACCCGCTGCAGGATATCCTTTAAAGACTATTGAGATATCGGGTCTCAAAAGAGGCTTTTCACCAAGTGACATTAAAGCAAACGTAAAAACCGCCTTTAAACTCCTTAAGAGTTCAGGCGATTGCAAGAAAATAATCAAAGAGTTTAATCCCGACGTTGTTCTCGGCTTCGGCGGTTACGTTACGGGTCCCGTTGTTCGTATGGCGGCTAAGATGGGTATTCCTACCGCTATTCATGAGCAGAATGCTTTCCCCGGTATGACAAACAAGGCGTTGTCCGAAAAGGTTGACGTGGTTATGCTTACCGCAGAGGAAGCCAAGGATCATATGAAATTCAAAAATGAGCCTGTTGTTACCGGCCTTCCTATAAGAGGGGAGCTTCTTGAAGCGGATCCTACGGTGTCAAGACAGGAACTTGGTTTTGATAACAGACCTATAATTCTATGTATGGGTGGTTCTCTCGGCGCGAGAGAAATTAATAAAGCAATAGTGGATGTTATTGCGTCCGATATGTATGAGCGAAAGTATAACTTTATCGTATCAACAGGTCAGAACGGTGTGTGGGTACCGGAGAAGCTTGCCGATATGGGAGTGGATCTCAGTAAGGCCGATAATATACAGATAAGACCGTATATTGATGATATGGCGCGTTGCCTTTCTGCGGCAGATCTCGTTATCTGCAGAGCGGGTGCATCTTCTCTTTCGGAAATTCAGGCTCTCGGTAAGCCTTCAATTCTTATTCCGTCACCTAACGTTACGGAAAATCATCAGTACCATAATGCTATGGCATTGGTCAAGAAGAATGCTGCTCTTATTATTGAAGAGAAGGATCTTAACGGTACAGTTCTTACAAGAAACGTAGGCGATCTTCTCAGCGATAAGCGTAGATTAGAATCTGTCGGTAAAAACGCCAAGGCTATGGCGGTTATTGATGCAACGGGCAGAATTTGTGATATTGTAGAGAGCATAATGAAAAAGTAATTTAACATAATTTTACATAAGGCATATTATACAGTGTGGGTTTAATCCTGCGAAGTTTCTTCGAAAGGAGCAGCTGTATGTCTGCCTTTGTCATAAACGGAGGAAGGCGCCTTAGCGGAAGTCTTCGAGTTCAAGGCTCCAAAAACAGTGTCTTACCTATCCTTGCCGCAACCGTTCTTATATCCGGTAAATGCACTATACATAATTGTCCTCGTCTTTCTGATACCGAATGTACAATAAAGATTTTGAGGAGTCTGGGTTGTAAGGTTTATCGGGATGGAAATAGCGTTACCGTTGATAGTACATCTGTATCAGGTAGCGAGATATCCGAAGAACTTATGCGGGAAATGAGATCCTCCGTGGTCTTTCTCGGCGCTATAATCGGTCGTATGGGAGAGGCGATGGTTTCTGCTCCCGGTGGATGTGAGATCGGCTTGCGTCCTATTGATCTGCATCTATATGCGGTTCGCAAATTAGGTGTGGATGTTGAAGAAGGTTACGGCAGAATATATTGCAAAGTAAAAAACAAACTTAAAGGAAACAAGATAACTTTTTCGTTTCCAAGCGTAGGGGCAACCGAAAATGCAATTTTGTTGTCTGCTACAGCTAAGGGCTCCACCACCATTGTAAATGCGGCGAGGGAGCCCGAGATAATTGATTTATGTGAGTTTCTTAATTCTTGCGGAGCGAAAATAAGCGGAGCGGGAGAAAGTATTATTACCGTCGAGGGTGTAGAAAAGCTCTCCGGGTGTGACCATACGGTTATATGCGACAGAATAGTATCAGCTACTTATCTTATTGCTGCCGCGGTTACGGGCGGAGATGTGGAGCTTATAAGCGCGAATCCCAATCATCTTAATTCGGTACTGCCGCTTCTGGAAGAATCGGGGTGCGATATACGGATCAGATGCAAAGACGTGCGGCTGAAAGCTCCGATTAGATTAAGAAGAATTGATAAGATAGTTACACAACCGTTTCCCGGGTTTCCTACCGATGCTCAAGCGTTGTTTACTACGTTGGTTTCTGTTGCCGACGGCACGAGCGTTATAGTAGAGAATATCTTTGAAAGTCGTTTTAAGCACGTGCCCGAATTGGTTCGTATGGGCGCAAGAATACGGGCAGAAGGAAGAGTAGCGGTTGTTGACGGTGTCGATAGATTGTACGGCGCAGAGGTGTTTTCACCTGATTTAAGAGGGGGCGCAGCTCTCGTTCTTGCGGGATTGTGTGCCAACGGCGTTACCAAGGTGAGAAATACGGAGTATATTGACAGAGGTTACGAGGATTTTACCGATAATCTCTGTATGCTTAACGGAGATATTATCAGGAAGGATATATCAGATGGAAGAACAGAAAAGAAGGAAGTCAAGACGAGGAGAAACTAAGCTTATTCCTCCCAAGAAGGATAAGATGGAGAATCTTTCTCGTGATGAGGTTCGTTCTATCAACAAGAAGAAAAATCATCGAAAAAGAAGAATTAAGCGTATAGCCGCATTGTGCGTATTTGCACTTGCGGTTATTTGCGCAGGAATAGCTCTTGTGCTTACCGTGTTTTTCAGAATAGATACTATTACTATCCAAATTGAAGGCAATCGTATATATAGCGACAAGGATATAATTACGTGTTGCGGAATAGAAGCGGGAGACAACTTGTTTCTTGTAAGTGAAAAGAAAATTAATGAAAAGCTCACTAACGATATGCCGTATGTGAAGAATGTTACCATTGAACGTAAAATGCCCGATACACTTATTATCAAGATTGTGTCGGCGGAGTCTGCAGCGGCGGTGCCCTATGGTAGTGTTTACGTTATAATTGATCCCGACGGGAAGGTTCTTGATAATAATTCTGCGATAGTTCCCGAGGGTGTTCCCGTAGTTAGCGGTCTTAGTGCTATTGATCCCATAGAGGGTAAGACTATTACCGTAAGCGGAGATAATAATACGGAGGATTTTCTTCTTATAACCAAGTCTATTGATGATGCAGGCTTAGAAAACTTAACCGAAATCATCTTTACAAAAAAAGGCTATTATCGATTGAAATACGACGATAGAATAACCTTGAAACTCGGCAATATGACAAATATCGCCGAAAAGATCGACCGCGCAAAAGCGGCGATAGACGAGCAAAACACAATAAACCCGTATTTTGTCGGTTTCTTCAACCTTAGCGTTGAACCCAACGTGTATATCAGCGCAGGAGAAGAGGAGAGAGAGGATATTACTATCGTAACGGATGAAAACGGAGATATTGTAATACCCGTGGTCCCGGAGACAGAAGAATCCTCTGAAGAGACGGAACCGGATAATGAGAATTAATCAAAAATTGTCCTATATAGTAAATTAAATACTATAATGTGTCAAAATTGCTTAAAAAATCAAAAAAATACTTGCTATTGTTAAAATACTGTGGTAAACTCTAAGAGATGTATTATGAACAGTTATATCATTATATAAGAAGTCAGAAATTAGGAGGATTTTACAATGAACTTTGAGATTTCAAACGAGTTCGAAGATGTAACTCAGATTAAGGTTATCGGTGTCGGTGGCGGCGGCGGTAACGCTATCAATCGAATGGTTTCTTCAGGTGTACAGGGTGTTGAATTCATCGCTGTAAATACAGATAAACAGGTACTTACATTCTCTAAGGCTACTCACAAGATTCAGATCGGTGAGAAGGTTACAGGCGGTCGTGGCGCAGGCGCTCGTCCCGAGATGGGTCTTAAGGCTGCAGAGGAGAGCAGAGATGCTATCGTTGATGCTCTCAATGGTGCAAATATGGTATTTATCACTGCAGGTATGGGCGGTGGTACCGGTACTGGTGCTGCTCCCGCTATCGCGGAGATCGCTAAGAGCAACGGTATCCTTACAGTAGGTATCGTTACAAAGCCCTTCGCATTCGAGGGTAAGAGAAGAATGCAGCAGGCAGAGGCAGGTATAGCAGAGCTTGCTCAGCATGTTGATAGCCTTATCGTTATCCCCAATGAGAGACTTAAGCTCGTTTCTGATCAGAAGATTACATTTGCTAACGCTTTCGACGTAGCAGACGACGTTCTTCGCCAGGGTGTTAAGAGCATCTCTGAGCTTATCAAGGTTCCCGGCCTTATCAACCTCGACTTCGCTGACGTTACTGCAGTTATGAAGGACGCAGGTCACGCTCATATGGGTGTTGGTCGTGCATCAGGTAAGGAAAAGGCAGAGGCAGCTGCAAACTCCGCAGTTTCCAGTCCTCTTCTTGAGACAACAATTCAGGGCGCTAAGGGCGTTATTATCAGCATTACATCTTCTCCTGACATCACTCTTGACGACGTTGACGTAGCAGCAAGCATTATCGCTGAAGCTGCTGATGCAGACGCAAACATCATCTTCGGTGTTGCATTTGATGAGAAGCTTGAGGACGAGATGATCGTAACCGTTATTGCAACCGGTTTCGGTACAGATTCCAACGGTCTTGCTAATAAGACAGGTTCATCCTATGTTGCATCATCATCCGCTTCTGATTCTTTTGCATCTGCAGACGATGACGAGGATGGCGATATCGTTGATATCCTCGGTCTCTTCAAGAAATAAGATATGATTAATTGCTCCGCAAGGTTTTCCTTGCGGAGTTTTTGGTTGACAAAAACCTCGGTTACAAATTTTGTAACCGAGGTTTAATGTTTGTTTATATCATCTGTAAATCCTGCAATGTAATCGGTTGATACATTATAGAATTTTGCTGTTTTAATTATAAAATCAAAAGGCGTTTCTCTCTTGCCTTGTTCATAGTTGGTATAGGTTTTTTTGCGTTTTCAGTATTTTCACAAGCTGTTCGTGTGTAAGATCTTTGTCCTCGCGCAAGTCGCGTAACCTTGGGTAATAACTCATATTTTCACCTCGAGATTATTATTACACAATACACCATTCGTTGTTGACATAATACATCGAACGATGTATTATAAATACCATCGGTGGTGTATTCGCTTGGTTTGCTCACTAATATTTTTTAGATTGGAGAAAGAATATGAAAAAATTATTAGCAATTTTATTGGCATTATCAATGGTTCTTTCCTTCGCCGCTTGCGGAAAAGATAACTCTGATGAAGCAGCTACTGATAACGCTGCAAACAACGATAGAGGTGAGGTTTCCGTAATGGGTTCCCTTTCTGATGAAGAAATCAGCGGAATAGCTGTGGATTTTGAGTCTGCTATGGGTGATAACGTAGAAGCAGCCGAACAGTTTGAACAGGAATATTCTGAACTTCTCAAGAAATCAGAATATATAGATGATTACGGCTTGAATGATGATGGTATAGAGGAAGCAAAAAAGATATTTATTTACATATTCATCGAGTATTACTCTGATGAAGAGGTTGATATGTATGCAGAATTTTTCTATGCTACGATGAAATATGACCGTGCGATGAATGTTTATGAGACTGAAATCTCGGATTATATAAATAACAATTATGGTTCATCTGATTTCAAGGATGGTTATGTGGACATGATGTGTTCATATGGTGTCCCCGAGTGGTATGTAAGATGGACGTATGTTGAGTTGTTCGGTAATGGCGGTGTCGTTCCCGAGAATGATAACAAAAATACTTGTGAGATTAATCAGCGTGTGCTTATATCCGAATTGTCAAATTATTTCTATGGTGCAACTGTTACGGGTTACACCGAGATAACTATTGAATATGATGGAAGTAATGTCAACGTAACTGTAGAGGGAGATGCGATATCATACGATCAGTTTATTGCTATCTTTGATGAGATACCGTATTGTCCTGCACAAGGAACTATTATGCTCAGTATATCGATGGGTTATAACGGAAATGTTGATATAGATTGTGTGTGTCGTAATAATCAGGATGACACAGATCATTCTCTGTAAGTTTTTATGAAAAAAATCCCCTTGATTAATCCGAGGATTAATCAAGGGGATTTCTCTATAAATTAAAGTTTCTCAACGATTTCCTTTGTATCTCTTGCGATAGCAAGTTCTTCGTTGGTGGGTACGCAGTATGCCTTTACCTTACAGCCGGGCTTTGTAAGCTCGATCTCTTCACCGCGAACGTTGTTTGCTTCTTCGTCAAGCTCCATACCGAGGTATGAGAGGTTCTTGATAACGTCTTCACGGAGATCTACGCAGTTTTCACCGATACCGCCTGTGAAAGCGATAACGTCAACACCGTTCATAGCAGCAATGTATGAACCGATTGTCTTACGAATCTGATACCACTGAATATCACGTGCAAGCTTTGCTCTTTCGTTACCTTCTGCAGCAGCTGCCTTAACAGCTCTGTCATCAGAGTGAACGCCGGACACACCGAGAACACCGCTCTGCTTATTCATGATCTTATCCATCTCAGCGGGAGAGATGTTGTGCTTCTGCATGATGTATGTAATAGCTGAGGGGTCAACTGCACCGCAACGAGTACCCATTGCGAAGCCGTCAAGGGGAGTAAGACCCATGCTTGTATCAAGAACCTTACCGTCTTTGATTGCTGTGATAGAACAACCGTTACCTAAGTGACATGTGATAAGCTTGATGTCCTTGAGGTCTTTGCCTACGATCTCTGCAGTTCTGTATGCAACGAATCTGTGAGATGTACCATGAGCACCGTAACGACGGATATGATCTTCTTCATAGTACTTGTAGGGAAGGGGGAAAATGTAGCTTGTAGCGGGCATTGTGCTATGGAAAGCATTGTCGAATACAGCAACCTGAGGAACTGACTCGCCGAATACTTCGTTACAACACTCGATACCTACAACGTGTGCGGGGTTGTGAAGAGGAGCAAGAGCGCTGAGATAATCGATTTTGCTGAGAACATCATCGTTGATAAGTACACTCTCTGTGAAGAGGTCGCCACCCTGAACAACTCTGTGTCCGATAGCGCCGATTTCCTCGAGAGAATCGATAACCTTGCAATCGCCAACTGTAAGAGCATCCTTAACAATGTTGAATGCAACCTTGTGGTCGGGAATGTCAACGTATGCGTCGAAGCTTCTGCCGTCAAATGTTGAACCCTTGGTGTGGCTCATGTCTGTTGCGATGGACTCGCAGATACCCTTTGCAAGTACCTTTTCGCCTTCCATATCGAAGAGCTGGTACTTAAGAGATGAACTACCGCAGTTAATTACGAGAATTTTCATCAATAAACCTCCATTTAATATCCATTTTACTCCCATGGGAAAAATTAATTATAATATAATTGTGTAAAATGAAATAGTATGATATAATAACTACCAAATAAATATTATAGCACTATTTATTTGTTTTTCAAGTGGGAAATTCGTATTTTGACAACATTCGGAGGTGTATCTGTGAATTACGGAGTCGTAGCTGAATTTAATCCCTTTCACAACGGTCACAAATATTTGATAGATACACTAAAAGAACGCGGCGATACGGTTACGGCCGTTATGTCGGGTAGCTTCGTCCAGAGGGGTGAGTGTGCTTGTATATCGCCTTATGAGCGTACTGAGATGGCGCTTAAAAATGGTGTTGATCTGGTGTTGTCACTTCCTGTGCAGTATTCAACCGCCACGGCGGAAAGGTTTGCGTACGGTGGAATCAAAACGTTGCTTTCTCTCGGTGTGATTAATTGTATCGGTTTTGGTTCTGAGTGCGGCGATGAGATTACTCTTTTCAAATGCGCCGAAGCGTTGCTAAGCGATGATTTCTCTGTGTATCTTAATAAGTATCTTGATACGGGAGATTCTTTTCCCGTTGCACGACAGAAAGCCATTACCCATATGACAGACGTGGAATGCGGCGATATCCTCGGGACTCCCAACAACATTTTGGGTGTTGAATATATCAAAAGTATTATCTCCGGTGGATATGATATCGACGTTAAGACGGTATCGAGAAAGGGCGCATCCCATGATTCAACAGAATACTCCGAGGGAATTTGTTCAGCATCTGCTCTCAGAGAGATGCTCAAGAACGATACCGAGATAGATTGTTTTGTGCCCGCGACTACGGCAGAAATATTAAAAAAAGCAATGTCCGATGGTAAGGCTCCTGCGGAGTACGACAGATTAGAGGGTGCAATACTCTATAAATTACGTACTATGAGCCTTGAAGATATTGCAGCTCTTCCTGATGTTAGTGAGGGTCTTGAGTACAGAATATACGACGCTGTAAGAACTTCAGTTTCATTAGAAGAGATACTTGAAAAAATTAAGACAAGGCGATATACTCATTCAAGGTTAAGAAGAATTATATTATGCGCTTTTTTGGGTATCACTCCGGCTGACGTACAGATGCTCGTGCCCTATATAAGAGTTCTGGGCTTCAGCGAAAAGGGTGCCGAACTTCTTAAAGAGGCAAAGAAAAAAGCAACTCTTCCAATTATAACAAAATCATCTGAAATCAAATCTCTCGGCGACGATGCAAAGCGTTGCTTCGAGCTTGAATGTCGGGCGAGGGATTTGTTTTCCCTTGCTTTGCCTCAGAGAGATATCTGCGGAAGAGAAATGACTGATAAAATAATAGTTTTATAACAAAGGATAGTTTTATGGATGTTATTGTAATCGGCGGTGGTGCCGCAGGACTTATGGCGGCGGGAACAGCCGCTCAAAGAGGACTGAAGGTAACCCTCATCGAAAGAAATGATAAGCTAGCCCGTAAGGTAGCTATTACGGGTAAGGGGAGATGCAACGTTACTAATGCGTGCCCTCTTCTCAACGACCTTATTGCTAACGTACCCGTAAACGGAAGATTTCTTTACGGCGCCTTTTCGAGATTTACTACCGATGATACGATGGATTTCTTCGAGGGCTTAGGCGTTCCTCTTAAAATTGAACGCGGTAACAGAGTTTTTCCTGTGTCAGACAGAGCTCTTGATATAGTAGATGCCCTCAATAAGTTTATCACAGTAAACGGTGTTAAGAGAAAGCAGGGTAGGGTAACAGACCTTATTATTGAGGATGGTGCTCTTAAGGGTTGCCGTACAGAGGATGGTAAGGAGTATTTTGCCGATAACGTAATTATTGCTACGGGCGGTGTATCATATCCCGCCACCGGCTCCACGGGTGATGGATATACTCTTGCAAAGCAGGCAGGTCATACGATTACCGATCTGAAACCCTCTCTCGTGCCGCTTGAATGTCACGAGGGTTGGTGTACCGAGGCTCAGGGTCTTTCTCTTCGTAACGTTGAGATTCGCATTGAAGATACCAAGACTTATAAAGAAGTTTATAAAGACTTCGGTGAAATGCTCTTTACACATTACGGCGTGTCGGGTCCGATGATTCTTTCAGCATCCTCTCATATGCGTAATATGGAGAAGGGCAGATACGTAATACACATTGATTTTAAGCCTGCTCTTTCATACGAACAGTTGGATAAGCGTATACAGAGAGATCTTTTAGAGTGTTCGAATAAGAATCTCTTTAATACTCTCGCGCTTATGCTTCCGCGAAAGATGATACCTATTGCGGTAAAGCTTTCGGGTCTTAACGGTAACACAAAATCTAATCAGATTACCAAGGATATGAGAGCAGCTCTCGTTGATCTTCTTAAGGATATCCGTCTTACGGTTACGGATTTCCGTCCTATAGACGAGGCTATAGTTACCTCGGGTGGTGTCAGTGTATCCGAGATTGATCCTAAGACAATGGAGAGTAAGATACTTAAAGGACTTTATTTTGCCGGTGAGGTAATAGACGTAGATGCATATACGGGTGGATTCAATCTGCAGATTGCATTTTCTACGGGTCATCTTGCAGGCAGTAATATATAACGGAGGAAGAAAATATGATTAATATCGCTATTGACGGTCCTGCTGGTGCAGGTAAAAGCACAATCGCTAAGACTGTTTCCAAGGAGCTTGGATATATTTACGTAGATACAGGGGCGCTTTATAGAACTGTAGGTCTCAATGCTCTTAGAAAGGGTGTTGATACTAAGGATGCAGAGGGCGTTATTGCTACTCTTGACGGTCTCGAAGTTTCTCTTCGATTTGTTGATAACGAGCAGAGAGTCTTCCTCGGCGAAGAGGACGTTTCTTCAGCTATCAGACAGAATGAGGTTTCTATGGCTGCATCTAACGTTTCTGCTATTCCTAAGGTAAGAGAGTTTCTTTTTGATTTACAGAGAGACATTGCTAAGAAGAACAATTGTCTTATGGACGGAAGAGATATCGGTACGGTAGTTCTTCCCGATGCCCAGATTAAGCTTTTTCTTACTGCATCTGCAGAGGCAAGAGCAGACAGAAGATATAAGGAACTTATTGAGAAGGGACAAACGGTCGATTACGACGTAATTCTTCAGGAAATTAAAGATAGAGACTATCAGGATTCTCACAGAGAAATCGCTCCTCTCAAGCAGGCAGATGACGCTGTTCTCGTTGATTCAACCGAGATGAATCTTCAGGAGACTATCGACTATATGTTGAAACTCATAAAGGAGCGTATCTGATGTCAGATATTATTCTTGCGGAAAAAGCGGGCTTTTGCTTTGGTGTTGACAGAGCTATAAAACTCATCGAGGATATGGTTGCAGAAGGCAAAAAAGTAGCTACTCTCGGTCCTATTATACATAATCAGCAGGTTATAGATGATTTGTCTTCTCGCGGAGTAATAGTTGTGTCTTCCCCTGATGAGGTGCCCGAGGGTACGGTGCTTGTTTTACGTACTCACGGTGTTACGCGTGACGTGCTCGAAAGTGTAGAGGAAAGTGGCTGTCAGTATATTGATGCAGCATGTCCTTTTGTTAAGAAAATACATAATACCGTCCTTAAAAACTCATCTGAGGATGTTGTTACAATAATAGCGGGTGATGAGAATCATCCGGAGGTTAAGGGTATTAAAAGCCGTGCAAATGGAGACTCTTTCGTAGTAGGAAATGCAGAAGAAATCGAAATTCTTGTAGAGAAAAATCCTCAGCTCGCAGAAAAGGATATTATTTTCGTTTCTCAGACAACTTTTAGTGTAAAAGAATGGGAAAAAAGTGTAAAAAAAATAAAATTACTATGTACAAATGTGAAAATATTTGATACAATATGTAGTGCGACCGAAGAGAGGCAGAGTGAAGCCGAGGCATTGTCTCGGAGTTGCGACGCTATGGTTATTGTGGGTGGACGACATAGCTCCAATACCCGTAAGCTCCTTAGCGTGTGCGAACGTAATTGCCCTGCTTTTCTTGTTGAGACTGCATCCGAGCTTTATGGTATCAGCTTAGATAAGTTTCGCTCTATCGGTCTGACTGCGGGTGCATCTACTCCCGCCGGTATTATAAAGGAGGTACTTGAAACCATGTCCGAAATTCTCAAAGACAACAATATGATTGAGGAGGAAAGAGTGCTTGACTCTGCTGCAGCAGACGATTTTGATTTCGAAGCTGCTTTAGAGGAATCTCTCAATAACATGAACAGCGACCAGAAGGTTGTTGGTACAGTATTGGGCGTTTCCAACACAGAGATACAGGTTGATATCGGCAGGAAGCAGACAGGCTATATTCCCTATGACGAATATAGCAGTGACCCGAATGCGGATCCCAAGGCTGAGCTTAAAGTTGGCGATACTCTTAACCTCATCATCATGAAAACCAATGACCAGGAAGGCGTTATTAAGCTTTCCAAGAAGCGTTATGATTCAATCGCAGCATGGGATGACATCGTAAAGGCTGAGGGAACAGATACCATTCTCGAAGGCGTAGTTACGGAAATCATCCGCGGTGGTATCATCGTAGTATCAAATAATGCTCGTCTTTTCATCCCTGCATCACTTGCTACAGCAAGCCGCAACGACAAGCTTGAAGATCTTCTTAAGAAGACAGTTCAGTTCAAGGTTATTGAAGTAAACAAGCAGAGAAGAAGAGCAGTAGGCTCTATTCGTGCCGTACTTAAGGAAGCAAGAAAAGCAAACGAAGAAAAATTCTGGGCAGAAGCTCAGGAGGGCGAGGTTCGTAAGGGCGTAGTTAAGTCCATTATGAAGTTCGGCGCATTCGTTGACATCGGTGGCGTTGACGGTATGATTCACGTTTCCGAGCTTTCTTGGAACAGAATTAAGGATCCTTCAGAGGTTGTTAGCGTAGGCGACGAGGTTGAGGTTACAATTAAGTCTCTTAACCCCGAAAAGAAGCAGATCGCTCTCGGCTACAAGAAGCTTGAGGACAATCCCTGGGAAATCTTCAAGAGCAAGTATGCTGTTGATTCCGAGGTTGAAGTTGAAATTGCTAACTTCACAGACTTCGGTGCTTTCGCACACATTATTCCCGGTGTTGACGGTCTTATCCACATTTCACAGATCGCTAATAAGCACGTCGCAAAGCCTGCAGACGCACTTAAGATCGGTGAGAAGGTAAAGGTTAAGATCACAGAGATCGACGAAGACAGAAAGCGTGTAAGCCTTTCCATTCGTGCTCTCCTTCCTGAGGAAGTTGTTGAGGAAGCTCCTGCAGCAGAGGAATCAGCTGAATAAATATATTACGGTTATTGTACTGTAATTAAAGCCGTAGAAAGCAACCCTTTCTACGGCTTTTTTATTTGAAGAGTGATTTAGTGGAGGTGATGAATTGTACTGTGATAAGTGTCATAAGCAGAGTCCCGATAATTTTATAACTTGCGCTTATTGCGGCGCAAAGTTCAACTCCAAAAAGAAGAAAGAACCGCTTAAGTTCGTTAAAAAGAAGGAACGTAAACAGAAGCTTAGCTTTAAGAATTGGTTGAGAATTGCTATTGCTGTCGGCGTTGTTCTTGTGATAGCGGCGGTTGTTACTGTGGTGTTTCTTGATAGCAAGCCGGAAAAACTCGTAAAGCAAATGGTTGATGCCGTTGAAACGGCGGATGAGGATACATATTACGGTTTGTATGATGAAAATATCATTCAATATAAAACCGAGAATTATTATTTTGGTGATGATGAAACCTATAAGCAGGTTGTTCTTCCCGTTAACGAGCGGTATGAATTTTATAAAGCGCAGTGCGGTGAAGAGTTTGAAATAACGTATTATATTAAATCGGAAAGAGAGTTAGAGGACGAAGAGCTTGAAAAGTTCAATAAGCTCCTTGAAACTGAATTCGGATATATGGAATTTCCCAGTAAGGTAGAGATTCTCGAACTCGAGATAGTGGCGGAAGGGGAGCTCGGCGAGTACAAATCCGTATATAACGAGTTCTGGTGTATGAAAATAAAAGGTAATTGGTATCTCGTTGATAAAACGGTTGTTGCCGATTATTACAATTTATAAACGACAGTTTTTCGGTATTGAAAAACTGTCGTTTTTTGTTCTTTTTAGAAACATTCTGTGTTTTACACAAAAAAATCGCACAAAAATAAAAAATATTTGACAAAATAACAAAAGTATGATATTATTACTAAAAATAGCGTAATCTTGTCCGGGGTGATTTTTCTTGAACTTAACAAAACGTTCAGATTTTAACGCGCTTACGGACGAAGAACTTGTTGAATTATCTCGTGGTGGAGACGAGGTTGCTTTTAACGTACTTGCTGCAAGATATCTCAATACACGTTCACGCACTTCCAATTCCTCATACGTAGATTGGGATGACTTCGTTCAAGAGGGTATGTTTGGTTTTCTTAATGCTGTGAGAACTTACGACTTATCTTCCAACGTTCCATTTAAATCCTATTCTGCAGTCTGTATGAGAAACAGTATCAATTCGGCGGCAGGTAATATATCTTCAGATATTCCTACTGATATGGGTTCTGATGCGTTTACTTCTCTTGAGGGCGAGGGGGATCCCCTTGATAGGGTTATTACCTCAGAGCGTCTTTCGGAGGTTCTTGATGTATGTGACGAATCTCTTTCCGAGATAGAGAAGTCGGTTGTTCTTTTTGTTGCGGCCGGTTTGTCGTACTCCGAGATTGGTGACAGGTTGGGGATGGAATCCAAATCTGTGGATAATGCGGTGCAGCGTGCAAGACGCAAAATCAAACAGGTATTAGCCTCTTCGTGAGGTTATGGTGAACAGAATATCCGCCTTTTTTGAACAGGTTTAGATTATTCTTGTCACACTATATATGTCCTCTTAGCTTAAAAGCAGAGCGTTAAGGTTGCGGAATTTCTCCGGAAACCAATAAAGGTGGCGGTGCAATTCCGTTAGAGGGCAACATCATATTATAGCGAGGTAGCAAAAATGTACGAAGACAAGACACTCATCTGTAAAGAGTGCGGCAATGAATTTGTTTTCACAGCCGGCGAACAGGAATTTTATGCAGAGAAAGGCTTAGTAAACGAGCCCAAGAGCTGTAAGGCTTGCCGTGATGCTCGTAAGCAGGCAGCAAGAGGTGAACGTGAGAAGTTCACAGCAGTATGCGCGGCTTGTGGCGGTGTTGCTGAGGTTCCCTTTAAGCCCCGTGAGGAACGTCCCGTTTACTGTAGCGAGTGCTTCAAGAAGATGAAGGAAGCAGAATAATTACATAAACAATTTATATGTAATAGAGTTACTCCACCGTGTCAACGGTGGAGTTATTCTTTTTTAATATTCCACTTTACTTCCGAGTACGTTAATTGCGAAGAGATTGGGGAGCGCCATCAGACCGTTGCATATATCGGCAATGGTCCATATTATTTTCGGGGGATTAGTGCATCCTATGAAAACAATTATGGCATAAACTATTTTATAAACCTTAGAAGTTTTTTTGCTTGTGAGATACTGTAAACTTTTTTCTCCGTAAAAAGAACAACCTGTAAGTGATGTGAAAGCAAAAACAGAGGTAAGTACACCAATCGCTTTCGCGCCCCAATTACCGAGGCTTGAATACGCCGCGGTAGATAGCTCTGCACCGAATAGGGTTGTGTAAGAATTTTTAGTTGACACAAGAATTACAAGGGCGGTAAGGGTGCACATAAAAACTGTGTCGGTAAAAACCTCTGCAATAGCCCACATGCCTTGCTTCTTGCCGTCCGGAATATTAGCCTCTGCGTGGAGTAGAGTGGAAGAGCCAAGCCCCGATTCGTTGGAAAAAACCCCTCGTGATATTCCGTATTGCATTGCCTTGTATATGCCGTATCCTTTTAATGACCTTAAGCTGAACGCTTCTCTTAGTATCAAGATTACAGATGGTATTATATTTTCTTTGAATTTTAAAAGTATGGTTAATGAGAGCGTTAGGTATATAAACGACATTACAGGTACACAGAAGGTTTGGAATTTTGCGATTCGTTTAATTCCGCCCCATATTACCATAAGACATAATATTGCACATATTCCTCCGCTTACGTATGTTGATATACCGAAGGTGTTTTTTATCGAATCGGAAAAAGAGTTGCTTTGGGTAAGATTCCCCATGCCTATTGCAGAAGCGATAGAGAATAAAGCGTATATTTTAGCAAGATGCTTCATTTTAACGCCTTTTTCTATGTAAGCAAAAGCACCGCTGAATAACCTTCCCAATGAATCTTTTATATGATACGAAGCACCTAAATAGTTTTCAGCATAGGCTGTCATCATAGATAATATAGCGGATATCCACATCCAAAATACGACACCGGGACCACCCGAATAAAGGGCAGTTGCAACACCTACTATGTTTCCTGTGCCTATACAGGCACCGAGAACAGAACAAAATGCAGAAAACTCGGATATTCCGCCGTTTCGAAGATTGAATGAGGAGCCGATGGTGTTCTTTATGATATACGGGAATTTGCGGATTTGAAAGAATCTACTGTTGAAAGTGAATCTTAAGGCTGTGAATAAAAATAACGTAAGCATCGGTGCACCCCAAACTACGTTACAAATACTGTTAAGTATAGCCATTTATTTTATTAACCTTTCTTTACTTTTTCTCCAAAATGGGTATAATTATTGTGTTGGTAAAGTATATTAATTTTTAAAGAAAGATATGATGTATTAAATGGCACACGATTTGACTCAGGGTAAGACGGGCAAAGTACTGTTAAAATTTACCTTGCCGCTTTTTATAAGCGTTGTTTTTCAACAATTTTATAGTATAGCGGACAGTCTTATTGCGGGACGTTTTGCGGGTGAGGATGCTCTTGCGGCGGTCGGAGCATCGTATCCCATAACCAACTTGTTTAATGCAGTTGCGTTCGGTTGCAATATCGGTATAGGTATTGTGATTTCTCAATGCTTCGGTGCAAGAGATTACAAGAAGGTTAAAACCGCTGTTTCAACGGCACTTATTTCAGGTGCTGTATTGGGTGGTATTCTTACGGCTTTAGGAGTGCTGTTTACACCACAACTTTTAAGAGTGGTAAATACTCCTCAAAATATATTTGATGACTCGGCTGCATACCTCGCGATTTATACCGGCGGTTTTGTTTTCTTGTTCATATACAACGTAGCGAACGGTATTTTTACATCTATCGGTGATTCTAAAACGTCACTTTATTTCTTGATATTCTCTTCGGTCACCAACGTAATATTGGATTACATCGCCGTTAGATTCTTGAATATGGGTGTCAGAGGTGTTGCTTGGGCAACCTTTATGGCACAAGGTGTTGCGTGTATCTTATCTGCTATTACCTTGATTCGACATATCAAGAAATTAAAAACCGATGGTAAAGGAACGGTTTTTTCCATTAGCTTGCTCAGAAAATTTGTGGCTTTTTCCGTGCCCAGTGTGTTGCAACAGAGCTTTGTTTCTGTGGGTAACGTGTTTATACAGCGACTTATAAATGGCTTTGGCTCTTCTGTTGTGGCGGGATTCTCTGCCGCTATGAAGCTGAATACTTTTACGATAAACGGACTCTATACCTTCGGTAACGGTGTATCTGCATTTACGGGACAAAACGTGGGTGCGGGTAAATACAACAGAATAAAAGAAGGTATGAGGTATGGCAGTATAATGTCTATTGCCACGGGCTGTGTATTTGCTGCGGTATATCTTGGGTTTAATGATACCCTTATAAAGATGTTTATGGAGGGGGACGGTAGCTTAGGTGCCGTAGTATCGGGCTCTGCTTTTCTTAAGACGGTAGCGCCATTCTATTGCTTTATCGGTCTTAAGCTTGTTGGTGACGGTATTCTCCGCGGTATTGGTGCAATGAAATTGTTTATGGTTGCAACCTTCACGGACCTTATTGCAAGAGTTGTTCTTGCCTATGCTTTCGCACCTATATGGGGGTATCAGGGTATATGGTATTCCTGGCCGATAGGTTGGTGTATAGCGACGGTGCTTTCGGTAATATTCTATATACGCGTAACAAGAAAATATAGAAATAACTAAAAATCGAAGTCCGGGTTTCTGTAGTGAAACCCGGACTTCGATTTATTCTTTAGAAAACTCGTGTTCCTTAACGTAGTCGAGGAATGTTTTTAAAGCCTTGGACAGCCATTTGTTTTTGTGATAAATAAGTTGCTTCCATATATCGGTTTTCATATCACACACGTCAAGGTAAACCAATTTTCCATACTTCTCTCTTTTTGATTAATTCTGTTTTCTTACGATTCTGTATTCATCGTCTGCTCTGAAGTACGGGCAGGCATCGTTAGATGAAGTGAGAAATTTTAAGTATTCATCCTCGTCTAACTCTATATCACAATAATATTCTTCCAAATCTTCGTCGTATCTGTAGTTTTCACACATATCGCATATAGCCATTATAAAACCTCACTTGTGATATTTGCCGTTATTGTTTATCTGAAATGCTCTGTATATCTGCTCAAGAAGCATAACCCTCATTAGTTGGTGGGGGAATGTCATTGGTGAAAACGAAAGCTTGAAGTCAGAAAGCTCTTTTATTTCGGGAGATAAACCAAAGGAGCTTCCGATGATAAATACTATACTGCTTTTTCCGTTGAGCGTAGCATCCTTAATTGATTTTGCAAAATCCTCGCTTGATTTCGCCTTGCCCTCTATACAAAGGGAGAAAACGTAACTGTTATTGGGTATTTTCTTTTTGATTTCTTCTGCTTCTTTCGAGAGGGCGTTTTGAATCTCGGCATAGGATGGGTTGTCGGAAAGCCTTACGGGATTAAGCTCTATTATATCGCACTTTGCATATGCGGATATTCTCTTAGCATACTCGTCAATGGCATCGCGAAGATACTTTTCTTTTAATTTTCCCAGAGAAATTATTGTAACATTCATTAGCTCAAACCTAAGTATGGTGCAGGGTTTACCCTTATACCGTTAATTCTTACTTCAAAGTGGAGATGGGCGCCGAAAGAATAACCGGTATTACCTACCTGACCCAAAACCTCGCCCTTTCCGATTTGTTGTCCCGCGTAAACTCGCAAGGAGTTGTCGAGCATATGTCCATATACTGTCTGTATGCCGTTGCCGTGGTCGATTATGACGTAGTTGCCGTAACCTCCGGCGCTGTAACCTGCTTCGATAACCGTGCCGCCGGCACCTGCCACTACAAGGCAACCCTCTGCGTTAGGTCCGGAAATATCGATACCCTCGTGATAATCGCCGGAGCCTTGAAGCTCACGACCACCCCAGGGGGATGTAACCTCGTACAAATCAACGCAGGGCCAACAGAAAACACCAAGTGTTTGAACTACAGTGTATGTGTCCATAACGAGGTTTTCTGCACGGATACCTCGTTCGACGATCTGTGTTACGGGTGTTGTAACGGGAACACTCATAAGATGCTCGGAATATACGTCGTTACCATTAACCGTTTTTATAAGTGATACTTGATATTCGGAACCATTCTGTCCGGTACGCTTTATACGAGTGTCGCCGACGAAGAGCTCAAGCGTCTGTATTTCCACTGTCTCAAATTCAGTGTATGCTATTGATTCGAGACACTGCGCGTGCTGTATCTGAAGTGTGGTCGGGTCAGAAAGTAATTTCTCCAATTCTGCGACGGTTGATACAGTTTCATCAGAATTGTAATAAACTGACTTCGTGGTGATGTCGTTGGCGAAGGATACTGCTTCCTCGGGGAAGAGGGTAGCGGATTTTTCAAAGAGATCCTTTATAACCCTTCGAGCTCCTACGGGGTCGTCAACTGCACAAATAAGGGTGTTGCCTACGTAAACCTCGGTTACCTGAGTGAGGTCTTTTTGTAAAGTATCAACGATTATATCACACAAAACTTCAGAGCTTGCAATGTTGTGCGCCTCTGTACGGATTTCTTCGAACGATATTTCGCTGACGATTTCGGCGGCGAGATATTCTCTTGCATTAGCTTTGGCGAGCTCTGCTTCCTCTAAGCTTGAGGCATAGCCGATTTGTTCTCCGGAGTAGGTGACGGAGATTGCTTTTACCATATGATTGTTGATTTGAATCATTAAGGTAGCCGTAACCGTAACGGCTATTAAAACTACGAGTATTGCGAGTCGTACTATAAGCAGCTTGCGTGATGTAAATGTGCTTTTTATGAAGTTAACTGATTTCTTGTAAATCAGTAGCGGGAGTTTTTTTAACACCTGCAATAAAGCCTGCGCCAATTTCTTGGGTAACAGACCTAAAAAAGCTATGCATGAATAGATTTTGTCAAAAACTACACTCATAATAAACCTACTAAAGTTCAAAAATACATATATTACTATATCATATTACTCTTTTTTAAACAAGAGAAAAAACGCTATATATACAGTTTTTTTACAATTTAAAAATGCCAAAATATAGTATTATGGTATTGTTTATTTCGAATTAATGTGGTATTATATATTATATTTATACGTGCGCCCAAATTTGGGTTACAGAGTGAGAGTTATGATAAACGAAAGCAGAGAATATTTCAGAACTTATGCTTCGGTGGATATCGGTGCTATTGAGCACAATCTTGCCGAGATCAAGAGTAAATTGAATAAAGACGTGCTTTCCCTTGCTATCGTTAAGGCGGATGCTTACGGTCATGGTGCCGTAGGTGTGTCAAAGGCGATTACCGATAAGGTCGATTATTTTGGTATCGCTGAGCTTAATGAAGCGGTTGAGTTGAGAGAGGCGGGGGTTGATAAACCCATACTCGTTCTTTCTTATACGTCCCCATATCTTTATGAGACCCTTATTCTCAACGAGCTTACCCAGACTATTTTCAACTACGACGATGCGGTTGAGCTTTCAAAGGCAGCGGTGCGACTTAATAAGATCGCGCGTGTTCATATAGCTGTTGATACGGGTATGTCACGAATCGGCTTTTTCTGTAATGCAGAAAGCGTCGAGATAGTAAAACGTATAAATGATCTTCCCAACATATACATCGAGGGGATATTCAGTCATTACGCTTGTGCCGACTGTGAGGACAGGAGTACCACAGAGCGTCAGACGGCAATCTTTAAGGATTTTATCAAGAGTCTTGAGATTCGGGGTATAAATATTCCCATAAAGCATCTTTGCAATAGCGCAGGTATTCTCACATGTGATGAGATGTTTAATATGGTCCGTATAGGAATCATACTTTATGGTCTTTATCCCGACGAGTTTGTGAATGACGGTTCTATTTCCTTGATGCCTGCTATGAAAATAGTTAGTCACGTTATACACGTGAAGGAGGTTCCCGCAGGTTCTGGTGTCAGCTACGGACATACCTATTTTACCGACAAGACTACTCGGATCGCTACTGTTTGTATAGGCTATGCCGATGGTTATTCACGTACTCTTTCCAATAAAGGAAGGGTACTTATCAACGGCGAGTTTGCTCCCGTTATCGGTAGAGTGTGTATGGATCAGCTTATGGTTGACGTAAGCCATCTTCAAAATGTAAACGTAGGCGACGAGGTTGTGATCCTCGGTAAAGACGGCGATAACGAAATTACCGCCGAAGAGTTAGCGAGACTTACGGACACCATTAATTATGAGGTTGTCTGTCAGTTTCAAAAACGAGTAACTATTTTACAGCATAGATAAGTTAGAAAGGTTTCTATATGAAGAATCAAGATATTAACATCAGAGATCCGTTTGTTTTAGTTCACGACGGGAAATATTATATGTACGGTACGAGAGCTGCAAATTTCGGTTGCAAGACAGCAGGCTTTGATGTTTATGTGGGAACTGACCTTGAAAATTGGTCTGAACCCATAGAAGTTTTTGATTCTGAAAAGAACGGTATGAACACGGAGGTCAACTGGGCTCCCGAGGTTCATAAGTTTAACGGCAGGTTTTATATGCTTGCTACATTTACCAAACCCGATGGTCTCAGAGGTACTTACATATTGGTAAGTGATACTCCCGATGGTGAGTTTAAGCCTCTTTCCAATAAAACTCTTACTCCTGATGGGTGGGAGTGCCTTGACGGTACGTTACATTTTGAGAACGATAAAGCGTATTGCGTATTTTGTCACGAGCATACGCAGATTCTCAACGGTACAATTTGCTGCGTGGAGCTTAGTGACGATCTTTCTTATGCAGTGAGTGAACCTGTTGAACTTTTTGATGCAGGATCCTACCTCGGCAGGGTGGCGACGGAAAGCTGTCACAACGTTACGGATGGTCCATATCTTTACAGAAAAGCTGATGGTAAGCTTCTGATGATGTGGTCAACAATTAATGGTAAATACGTGCAGTGTATTGCTGCTTCGGATAACGGTTCCGTAACGGGTAAGTGGTCCTTCCTTGAGCCGCTTTTCACAGAGGATGGTGGTCACGGAATGCTCTTTGAGGATATGGAAGGTAATCTTAAGCTTACTCTTCATTGTCCGAATATTACGGATTGCGAGAGACCCGTATTTTTTGATATTAAAGAAACTGACGTTTCATTGTCTATAAAGTGATGGAGGTGCCCAATTGAAAAGAGTTTTAAATTTCTTCAAGAGCTACATAGACATATTCGTGCTTAATATCAAGGAGCACGTTGGGAATATGCCTCAGATTTTACAGTTGTCTATCGCAGACCTTAAGAAAACCTACACCGGTGCCGCTTTAGGTTGGGCTTGGGCAGTTATTAAGCCGGTTGTTACTATTTTCGTTTACTGGTTTGCTATTGCTATCGGTCTTCGTCAGAATAGCAACGTTGGTGAGGTTCCTTATATTCTTTGGCTTATTACAGGCATCGTTCCTTGGTTCTATATGGGTGATTCTATTACCGGTGGTACGGAGTGTATCAGAAGATACAGTTACCTTGTTACCAAGATGAAGTATCCCGTAACTACCATTCCTACACATACCAATTTATCAAGACTCTTTGTACACATTATTATTTGCTTTGTAGTTATTGGTATTCTTTGGGGCTTCGGTTTCCCGCCCACGATGTACTTGTTACAGTTACCCCTCTACATAATTATGATGTTCTTGTTTATGAACGCTTGGTCATTGTTTGCGGGTATGGTTTCTGCTATCAGCAAGGATTTTGCGAACCTCGTTAAGTCTCTTAATATTGCGGTGTTCTGGCTTTCGGGTATTCTTTGGAACGTTGAAAATGTAAGCGACAGAAAGCTTGTTTACGGTATACTTATGATAAATCCCGTAACCTACATTTGCTACGGTTACAGAGATTGCTTTATTGACAAGCAGTGGTTCTTCGAGGAGCCTGTACGATTAGCGGCTTTCCTTGGCTGGTATGCGTTCTTCGGTATACTTTCACTTTGGGCATATAAGAAACTGAGAAAAGAAATCCCCGACGTGCTTTAAGCACTCTGAAAGGATATTATGATGAAAGATATAGTTATCAAATTTGATAATGTCAGTAAGGTTTACAAGCTGTATTCAAGCACACGTAAAAGATTATTGGGTATCTTCATAAAGAAGATAGGCTACAAGAAGAAACGTGCGGTTGATAGCGTAAGCTTTGAAATCGAGAGAGGCGAATCAGTGGCTCTTTACGGTAAGAATGGTGCCGGTAAATCCACTATTCTTAAAATGATTACGGGAGTTGCATTCCCTACAAGCGGTGATATAAAGGTAAATGGCCGTGTAAGTGCATTGCTTGAACTTACAAGTGGTTTCGATATGGAGTTTACCGGAAGGCAGAATATCTTCCTTAAGGGACATATTCTCGGACTTAAGGATCAGGAGATTGCAGAGCTCGAGAGTGAGATTATCGAGTTCGCAGAACTCAATGATTATATCGATCAGCCCGTAAGAACATATTCAAGCGGTATGCGTGCTCGTCTTGGTTTTGCTATTAACGTTAATATCCGTCCCGAAATTCTTATCGTTGACGAAGCATTGAGTGTTGGTGACGCGGCTTTCAGAAACAAATGTCAGACGAAGATAGATGAGATTATTAAGAAGGACAACGTAACACTTCTTTTTGTTACTCATCAGACCGCTGTTGCAGAAAGTTTCTGTAAGAGAGGTATCGTTATGAAGGACGGTAAGATTGTCTTCGACGGTCCGGTGCAGGAAGCGACGGTATTCTACAAGAAAATGTATAATATGAAATAATGAAAAATGCTACACTCCATTTCGGAGTGTAGCATTTTTGTTTGGTTATTTAATTATTTAAGAACGATATCAGCGTAAATGGGGTAGTGATCAGAAACGAATCTGCCGTCGATACCTTCGGTAACTACCTTGTACGCAAGAGCCTCGAAGCCTTCGTTAATCATAACGTAGTCTATAACGTCATTCTTGTGAAGCTGTGGCTTTGTGTCGTGGTAAGTGCAGTAATTCATTGAATCGGGGGCACGATATTTGGTATCTTCAAAGTAATCAGAATTAACAAACTGATTATAGTTGTCAGAACCTTCAACAACGTTCATGTCTGCGGTAAATACCACAGGGATATCTGTAAACTGCTTAGCTCTTTCGATAATCATATCGACGCTATTCTTTCTTGCGGAGATGCCCACGTGGTCGAAGTGAGAGTTCATATGTACGTACTGTTCACCGGTTTCCTTGTTTTCTAAATGAACCCATGTACATACACGGTTACAAGCTGCATCCCAACCGCGAGAGGGTACGTCGGGTGTTTCTGAAAGCCAGAAGGTTCCGCTATTAACAACGGTGTATTTATCCTTGAGATAGAATACTGCTGAGTATTCGCCTTCGTCGTCACCGTCGTCTCTACCGACACCAACGTATGCGTATTTGTCGCCGATAGTTTCCTTGAGAGCGTTCATCCACTCAGGTGTAGCCTCCTGTACGCCGATTGAATCAGCTTCACTGTCAAGCATGGTCTGTGATACGATACCAATACGGTCTTCCCATGAATCAGAACCTACGTTTGTGCAACGGATGTTAAATGACATAATTCTCATTGTGCTTTCCTCCTTTACCTCAAATCCTTGTACAATAGATGTATCCGGTTTGTTCTGGATAATACCAAAGATCGAACCAATCATGGTTATAAAGGACATAATGATGGATACAATACCGTTTAATACGGCAGCGCTCATAATATCACGCCTTTCCTATAAAAATTACCATTTAATTATATTATCTTATAAAACATTAGTCAATAAAAATAGAAATAAAAATGCACCGCAATAGTGAATATTGCGGTGCAAATATTATAGGGATCAGTCGTTTGCCTTGCCGAGCTTTCTCTGGAAGAACTTAATGATTTCAACAAGAGGAATAATGCTGAATGAAAGTGCAAGAGAAATAGCGTAAGCTTTGCCGTCAAGGTGTGCAAAACCAAAGAGGTTAGAAAGTACAGGTACTTCAACAACTGCAGTTGTAAGAAGGAAAGAACCAATCATAGCGCCGTAGAGGGCGATATTGTGGTGACCCTTGAATACCATTGCAACAGAGGACTGTCTCTGTGAACGCATATTGAAGGAATGGAAAATCTCACACATAGCCATTGTGAAGAATGCCATTGTCATACCTTCTTCGCTGTTGGGGATATTTCTAAGGATGAGATGACCTGTCTCAAGCCATTCACCGATATAGAAAGCAACAACAGTAAGAATGCTTACGAGAATTCCCTGGTATGCACAGTCAAAGCCGAGACCACCGGAGAAGATACCATCATTCTTGTTACGGGGCTTACGGTTCATGATATTCTGTTCAGGCTTCTCGAGACCGAGTGCAAGAGCGGGAATACTGTCTGTAACAAGGTTGATGAAGAGAAGGTGAGAGGGGTTAAGAATAGTGAAGCTCATTATAGTTGCATAGAAGATTGAGATAACCTCAGAAAGGTTAGAACCAAGAAGGAACTGAATAGCCTTACGGATATTATCGTAAATTCTTCTACCTTCACCGACTGCAGAAACGATAGTAGCAAAGTTATCGTCTGTAAGAACCATGTCGGCAACGTTCTTGGTAACGTCGGTACCTGTGATACCCATACCAACACCGATATCTGCACTCTTGATAGAGGGAGCATCGTTAACACCGTCGCCGGTCATAGCAGTAACGTAGCCCTTGTTCTTCCAAGCGTTAACGATTCTTGTCTTGTGTTCGGGCTGAACTCGAGCATAAACGAATACGTTTTCAACGATCTTTTCAAACTCTTCATCAGAGTATTTATCAATATCTGCACCCATCATTGCCTGAGAGTCATCGGAAAGAATACCGAGCTCACGAGCAATCGCCTTAGCTGTATTGATATGGTCACCGGTAATCATGATAGGTGTGATACCTGCGCTGCGACATTCTACGATAGCGTCCTTAACCTCGGGACGAACGGGGTCAATCATACCTGTAAGACCGATGAAGATCATATCGTGCTCGAGAGATGCTGAGTCGTAAACCTCAGGAGCGGAAGTGTATTCCTTGTAAGCAACTGCGAATACACGAAGAGCCTTGTTACCCATTCTTGTATTTTCTTCCTGAGCCGCTGTAAGAATATCTGCGCCAATAGGTACTACCTGACCGCCAACGAGAGCGTGAGTACATTTCTTGAGAATTTCGTCGGGAGCGCCCTTTGTGTACTGTACGTACTTGCCGTCAACTGTGTGAACTGTTGACATCATCTTTCTGCCGGAGTCAAAGGGAACTTCGCCTGCACGGGGATTAGCAGCAACAAGGTCTGCTTTTGCAAGGCCGAGAGTAGCAGCGTAATTTATAAGAGCAACCTCATCGGGTTCGCCGGTGCCCTTGCCGTTTTCGTCAACTTCAGCGTTTGTACAGAGAGCCATAGCGGTTGCAAGCACCTTTTCGTCCTCTGCGTAGTGGTCAACTACAGTCATAACGTTCTGGGTAAGAGTACCTGTCTTGTCGGAGCAGATAATCTGTGTACAACCGAGAGTTTCAACTGCAGTCATCTTTCTGATGATAGCGTTCTTCTTTGACATATTAGTAACGCCAATAGAAAGAACGATCGTCATAACAGCCACGAGACCTTCGGGAATAGCCGCAACTGCAAGTGCAATAGCGGTAATGAAGGAGTCGAGAGCTACGTGATAGAATTCTGCATCGCTGCCTGAAATGAAGTGAACAGCAACATTGTATGCAAAAATTACAACACAAACAGCAAGAACAAGCTTTGTAAGGATCTTGGAAAGCTGCTCGAGTTTGATTTCGAGAGGAGTTTTGTTTTCATCTGCAGTAGAAATTGCGGTAGCGATTTTACCCATTTCGGTATCCATACCTGTTGCTACAACTACTGCCTTACCACGGCCGTACACGAGAGTAGAACCCATATAAGCCATGTTTTTACGGTCGCCGAGAGGAACTTCGTCAGCGTCTTTGCCCATAAGAGCATTCACAAGCTTTGTAACAGGAACGGATTCACCTGTAAGAGCAGCTTCTTCAATCTTCATACTTGCGCATTCGAAGATTCGGCAGTCAGCAGGAATAGCATCACCTGCATCGAGAAGAATAACGTCACCTACAACGAGCTCCTCACTCTTAACTGTTTCAACCTTACCGTCACGAAGTGTCTTGGTTGTAGCGGCCGCCATTTTTTGGAGAGCTTCAACAGCCTTTTCAGCCTTGCTTTCCTGAACCACACCAAGAATAGCGTTAATTAAAACAACGACAAGAATGATGATGGAGTCTGTGGGTGTAACAAATTTACCTGCTTCTATCATTTCTGTAACTGCAGAAATAACTGCGGCAATAAGAAGGATGATGATCATAGGATCCTTCATCTGATCGAAAAACTTCTTTAATGTAGAGTCTTTCTTGCCTTCTGCAAGTTTGTTTTTACCGTTTTTTTCAAGACGGGCAGCGGCTTCCTGAGAGGAGAGACCGGCTTCGCTTGACTGCACTTCGGCAAAAACAGCTTCTGTTGATTCGAGATAGTGCTTCATTGAATTATCCCTTTCGTTTTTTATTTACATAGGGAGAAATAAAAAAGACTTTTACCCTCAACGGGTAAAAGTCTCACTCTTTAAGATATCGTCGGGCTTTCGCCGAGAATGACGTCCGATATCACGCTTTCGCGCGAGTTACTCCCTTTTGTTATCATTATTATATATTAATTACCTTAATTTGTAAATACCTAAAAAAATAAAATACGAAAAAAACCTCATCCGAATAAATCGAATGAGGTTAGTTTTACTTTGGTTCGATTATTATGGGTTGTTTTTGTTTTCCTTTTAACGCCATCTCCAAGGTGGACTCTATTTGCGAAAAATCGGCTACCATTGAAGTGGGCTTGTTCTCGTAGTTGTCCTCTCCGAAGGGTACGAAATAAAGGTTTTTGTAGTTGAGAAGAGCACCTATGTTTTTTGCTGCGTTAGCAAGCGCATCGTTAGTAGATGGTGCGATGATAAGCGGTCTTCCGTTTCTTAAATGTGCTTTTGCGGCGAGAGTTACTGCAGTATCCGTAACGCCCGTTGCTAATTTTGCAAGGGTGTTGCCTGTGCATGGGGCAATAATAAGTGCATCAAGAAGCTTTTTGGGACCGATGGGTTCCGCTTGGGGTATGGTGTGTATTATCTGATTATCGGTGATCTCTTTAAATCGTCGTTGCCAGTACACAGCATCACCGAACCTTGTGTCGAGGGAATACGCGTTTTCGGACATTATGGGGATTATGTTGTATCCTGCTTTTTTTAGATTCTCTATTTCATTAAAAACTGTTTTGAACGTGCAATATGAACCGCAAATTGCAAAACCAATAGTAGTCAATCTGTTAACCCCCTTGATTTAATTATGGGTAGTATAGAACGACCGATTATTTCGCCGGCGGTTTTAGGTGCCACCTTACCGGGGAGAGAGCTTGCTTTTATTACCTCTATAGCCTTTTCTTTTGCTGCTTGGAAATCAATGCCGAAAGGTGCAGATGCAGTTTCTATAATAATACATTCTGAGTTAATGTTTGAAAGCTCTGTTGTGCCGATAATCTTTGCAGGAACCGTATTTATCAACGCATCGAAATCGAAATGCTCTCTCGACAAATCCTCGTAAGATTTATGGTGGATATTTTTAGCGAATGCGTCTGCAAAGTCTGAGGGTTTACGTGCAAATATAGTTACATCTGCGCCTAAATTACGAAGTGTTAATGCAAGGATTTTACCTACTTTTCCGTAACCTGTAATACCGCATTTCATACCATGTATGGTAATAGGTAGCGATTCTATGAGAACTTGCAAAACACCCTCGGCGGTGGGAACGGCATTGTAAATTGCCAGTTCATCCAATAAAAAATAATCGCAGTAATAAGCGCCCTTTGCCGTTAATTCCTCACAAAAGCCTATTGGTAACTGACCACCGAAAAACACTTTTTCGGAGGAAGCAAGAGCACATATATCCGACAAAAGTATAGCCTCTTCAAATAACGGTGTATTCAGAGTTGCCCTGTCTTTTGTAAGGGGAAGCGGTAGGATTACACAGGTGGCGTTGGCTATGGCGTCATTCAAGTTGCCGAAGCAGTCCGTTTGCTTGAATGCATAGTAGCAAACCTTAAGTCCTTGCTTTTCAAGATACTCGCCCAGATATAAAGAGCGGTCGTCGCCGCCTAATATTAAAAAAACATTATCTTTCATAAGAATAATCAGTCCTCTCGGTATATCATATTCTTATAAAAGATAATGGTGTCAAAATATAGTTGACGGAGTTGGTTCGTTAAGTGAAATTATGCGGTTAAGATTTGTTTTGTACTCTTGTAAATGAAGTATAGCTGTTTCGTAATCGTTGCAGTTGCAGTAGTATATGGCTTGATTAAGATTTCCTCTTAATTCTATTGATTCCTCCTGACCCATAATTATATTCAAAAAGGGACGGTTTCTTTCTGTCTTTTCAATCAGAGTGTGTAAATTTTTAATTAGAGCTTCTTCGTTTTGTGTCATGATGGAGTGCATAGTTATATCCACGGTCATAATCATATCGTTACAAGCATTTTCGATATAAATGAGACTGCCGACGGCTATTGTAAGGCACAATACAAGTATTACGGATGCAATGATAGTTCTGTTCATTCCTTCTCCTTCTTTATTATCAGATATTTCTCATTTTTATCCACCATCATAAGATAAACATCCTCTTGTTTGATTTTTTCATTCTTTAATTTCTTGAAGATTTTTTCTTCTTGTACGGGGAAGGTATCCAAGGAGCCTCTAAGCAAGATGCCGTCGATAATAACCGCACATGGACAATCTGTATCAGTTTTAGGGTTTTTCATAATATCGTCGGATAAGGGTTGGTATTTCCTTTTTTGCATGACGGATAATATTCCGTTTGTTTCTACCACTGCATATTCCACCTCGTTCAAATCGAAGATGTTTTTCTGGCGTAATGCTGATAGCACGTCATCTATGGTCAGTCGAAGAGTCTTTAGGTTTTTTTGTATAACTTTTCCGTTCTTTATTACGGGTATTGGTCTTCCGTCGTACAGATATCTGAAGGATACGTTTTTCCTGCAGATTAGTGAAATGAAGATTTCTAACGAAACTAAGAGAAACAGTGGTATAAGTGTATTGAGAAGCGGAACGCTTGGATCTGTAATCGGTGCGGCGGCAATCTCGGAGATAATTAGCGTTACAACTAACTCGCCCGGTTGCAGCTGACCTAACTGTCGTTTACCCATTAGCCTTACGCACACCGCAACGGCACAATATAAAATAAATGTTCTGATTATTATCGCAATCATATAATCACCATTTTTGTTTTTTCCTCTTTGCTTCCGTATATTCATAGAAAATAAGGAAAAATATATTGCAGGTGATAAGATGAAAGAAAAATCGTTTATATACATTGATGACGTGCACGAAGAACAGTTTGGCGACGTCAGAGAAAATGCCGTAGAAAACGGAAGATTAATAAAAGAAGCGTTTAAGGGTAGCTTTGATATTGTAGTTAAAAAGGGCTATTGCGGTGGAAGATGCGTAGTGTTTGCCAACTGTGATGGTTTGTGTAATTCGCAGAAAATTGCCGATAACGCCATAAGACCGCTTCTATCATTTGAGGGTACTCTTCCTGAGGGAGAGGAAATGGACTATATCTGTGACAGACTTCTTTGCGGCACCGAGCAAAAAAAGGAGACAAGTCTTGATGCTGCCATGAAAAATCTTCTCAGAGGTACTCTTTTAATATTTGTAGAGGGCTATAAGCAGTGTATCATTTTTGGTGTGCAGGCTATTCCCGAAAGAGCTATTTCAGAGCCCGATACGGATGTGCAGGAATTTGGCTCAAGAGAGGGCTTTACCGAAAATATCAAGACGAATCTGACACTTGTCAGAAAGAAGCTTTGTTCGCTTAATTTTACTATTGAAATGCACGAAAAAGGAAAAGAGAGTAAGACGAGAATTCTTCTGTGTTATATGAAGGGAAGAGTAAGTGATGAGACTCTCGACGAGGTGCGTGATAGGTTAAATAAATTGAATATTGATACCGTTTTTAGCGCAGGGTACCTAAGAAAAACTCTCGATACTAAACGTAAATCTCTTTTTACTATGGTAGGACAAACGGAACGCCCCGATACTTTTGCGGCGAAGTTATGCGAAGGCAAGGTTGGTATTCTTATAGACGGCACGCCCTTTGCTCTCTTTGTGCCTCGACTTTTTATAGAGAATTTTCAGACTCTCGACGATTATATTAACAGACCTTATTATGCAACTTTTATGAGAAGCGTAAGATTTCTTGCTTTTATTATAAGTGTGTTTCTGCCGGGAGTTTTCGTTTCCATAGGTCTTTTTCATCAAGAAATATTACCGGACGATATGCTGTTTAATATCGTTCTTATGGAAAGCAATACCTTGTTTACGCTGACATTAGAGGCGTTGATAATACACTTTATATACGAGACCGTAAGAGAGGCAGGGCTACGAATGCCCAAATCAATCGGACATGCCGTAAGCATAGTTGGTGCTCTCGTTATAGGTGATGCGGCGGTTACAGCAGGTCTTATAGGTGCGCCGATGCTAATAATAGTAGCGATGACAGCCATATGCTCTCTCGTATCTTCGGATCTGTATCAACCAATAGCGGTGCTTCGTATCGCTTTCATTGTTTTGGGTGGTATGGCGGGTCTTTACGGTATTATAATCGGAGCCGCAGCTCTTATAATAAGTCTTGCGTCTATGACTGATTACGGAGTACCGTTTTTATCACCCTTAAGTCCTTTTCATAAGGCATTTCTCAGGGATAGTCTCGTCAGATTTAATACGGAAAAGCTGGGTAAAAGAATCTTTGATATTAATAAATTAAAGCTAAGGTGATTGTGATTGGTTGAAAAGAAGGTGAGCGCACCGCAATTTTTCTCACTGTTGTTTCTGTCTTTGCTAAGTACAATATTTATGTATGTTTCTTCTACGGAGGTGACTATAGCCGAAACGGAAACTGTACTGAGACCGCTTGTGTTTATTTTGATAAGCGTATTGGGTTCGATTCCATCGTATTTTATTTTCAAAGAATATAAAAAAGGAGAAAATAACGGGGTAAGAGTAGAAAAACGATTGTTTTTCAAGGTTATGGCGTTGATCTACGCTTTTGTATATTTTATCGGATCGTTAAGAAGTATTGCTCGATTTGATCTCTTTGCAAGCTCCGAACTTTTCCCGGGAAGCGAGATGACCTTTTTTATTATCGGCATAATCGTTGCCTGCGGTTTGCTTTCGTCTCTCGGTCTTGGCGCCTTGTGCAGAGGGGGAGTTATATTTAGCTTTCTCGTTGTTGCCGTTACGGGCTTTGTTATGGTGTCTCTCAAGGACGAAATCAATATTTTGAATTTCACACCTCTTTTCCGCGAGGGTATAGGAAACTTTTTCTTTGATAGTCTCTTGTTCTCCGTACAAGCTACGGAATTAGGCACAATTATTCTTTTTCTGCCCGAAATAAAAGGCAATATGAAAAAGCACTTTTTCGGATGGCTGATATTAAGCGCCATATCCTTTTCGGCTATTTTCTTTTTTGTTATAGGCTCTCTTGGACCCTTTGCGGATACACAACTGTTTCCCACCTATTCATCCGTTACCCTTGCTGATTTTGGGCTTCTTAAAAGAATAGATGCCCTTGAAACGTCTATTTGGATATTCTGCGTAGTGGAAAAGATATCCTTTTATATTCTTATCGTTACCCGATGCATCCACTATGCTTTCGAGAAGCTACCGTCAAAATATGTCCGAATAGGAATTTGCATTATTCTATCTTGTATATTGGTTTTTATATCGGGAAACGTAAAGCACTTTGCATTTATGTCCGATATGCGTATTGTCTCTGTCCTTTACGCACTTGTTGCCTTTCTCCTGCCCGTTGCTGTTCTTATCTATCTAAAAAAGGTGAAGCCGTATGAAAAAGTATCTGAAAATAATTAGCGTTATCTGTGCCACTTTTCTTTTTATTCTTTCTCTTACCTCTTGTGAAAAGGCAGGGACAGAGCTTTCGGAGCTTATGATAATTCAGGGTATAGGAATAGATGTAGCGGGGGATGGTTACAAGGTAACTGTAGAGATTCTAAATAATGAGCAGAGTGGGTCTCCGTCAGGAGACAGTGCAAGTGACAACAAGACAAAGATTTATTCCGCCGAGGGCGAAACAGTAGCCCAAGCCTTAAGGACTTTGATAACCAAGAGTGGAAACGAGCCGTTGTTTGCTCATAACAGAGTGATAATTATAGGTGATGAAGCCACCAACAGAAAACTTTCCGATATAATAGATTTCTTTGTGAGGGAATATGATTCAAGAGTAACTCAACTATTATGTGTCGCAAAGGATAGCAAAGCAGAAAACGTGATTAGAGCAAAGCTTTTGGATGACACAGTTAAAAGTGAGATTTTGGAGAATATGTTAGATGAAAGTTACAGTCAATCTCTTGCGCCGAGAGTCAGGATAATAGATGCGGTGAATATTATAAAAAGTGAGACATCTGTGTTGTGTATTCCCGCTGTAACAGTAACAAAAAATGGCGAAAACGAAGATTATAAATTAAGCGGTTGTGCTCTCTATGGACGTGATGAAACCTTTTCGAAATATATATCTGAGGGCGATGCAGAGGGTATGGCATTTCTCACAGATAATATAAAGGAAGGATATTTCTCGGCGGAGCTTTTGAACGGTCAAAGAGCATCGTTTGTTATAAACAAGGGCAAAACTCATTTTGATATATCAGATAACAACGGAACTCTCAGATATAACGTGAAAATCGATATTTCTTGCGATATGGAGGAGGTCTATGGAGCGGAATATTTCAGTACCGATTATGATTTTTTTCAAAAATTGGAAAGCGCCGTAAAGGAAACGATTACGAAGAAATGCGAAAACACAATAACCGTGCTTCGGGGTGAGCACGGTGGTGATGCGGTAAGATACGGCGATAGATTGAAGCTGTATGATTACGATGAATATATAAAGAGAAAAGATAATTGGCAAGAGCATTTCAAAAATATCGAAACGGTGATATCAGTTGATCTGACTATCAGAAGAATCGGTGAAGAAACCTTTCACAGTCAAAAGCAATAAAAAATAACCGCTCTCAATGAGATGAGAGCGGTTGTCTTTTGTTTTGATTATGCGGCCTTTTCTTCTTTCTTCTTGTGGAAGAGAATCTTATCAACGGGGAAGTAGAGGAAGAACTGAACTGCGGAGCAGATCATTGTAGCAATGTTCTTTGCTGCTGTTTCGTTACACCAATCAAAGCCGATGAAAACATCCTTGAGTGTGGGATTAAGCCATGCTGAGAAGCAGATAAGTGCAACTGTGAAAACTATGTAAATGGGAAGAGCAACAGCGATATTTGCGCCGGAGTTAAATGTCTTTTCCTTGTTTACAAAGAACGCAACGATCTGAGCAATGATGTTAGCAGCATTGCTTACGATGAAGTAGCCAAGACCACCGATTGCAACAGGGTATG
>JAZUSK010000003.1:0-33993 GCA_045606645.1 Acutalibacteraceae bacterium
TTTACGGGATCAAGACCTATAATAAGCTCTTTTTTAGGCTTATTAAAGGTTACAACCGTTTCAAACATTACCCTTTCGCCCTCTTGAACATACTGTCCGAGAGAATGAAGATCAGTTGAGAAAACTGCTGATGAAGGATAAAGACCTTTACCGTTTTTACCTTCGCTTTCACCGAAAAGCTGTTTGAACCATTCGTTCATCATTGTATAATCAGGCTCGTATGAAATCATCATTTCAACTGATTTACCTTTACGATAAAGAATGTTTCTCATAGCGGCGTATTTATAACAATCGTTTGTATAAACATCGCCTTCTGCTAAAGCTGAACGGGCATCACTTGCACCCTTCATCATTTTATCGATATCAATTCCTGCAACAGCTATAGGAAGAAGACCTACGGCTGTAAGAACTGAATATCTACCGCCTACGTCATCAGGAATTACGAATGTTTCGTAACCCTCACGGTCGGAGAGCTCTTTGAGCGTTCCGCGTGCTTTATCGGTTGTAGCGTAAATTCGTTTAGCAGCTTCAGCCTTACCGTATTTCTTTTCAAGTAAATCCTTGAAAACACGGAAAGCTATAGTCGGCTCGGTAGTAGTACCTGATTTAGAAATTACGTTTACCGAGAAATCTTTACCTTCACAAAGAGCAACTGCTTCTGCCAGCGCAGCCGAAGAAAGTGTGTTACCTGCGAAAATAATCTGTGGCTTTTCGAGCAAATTTCGGTTTTGGGATTTGCAAAACTCGATAGCTGCTCTAGCACCGAGATAAGATCCGCCGATACCGATAACAACAAGCACATCGCTGTCGTTACGAATTTTTTCTGCGGCAATCTTTATACGGTTAAATTCTTCTTTATCATAATCAACAGGTAAATCAAGCCAACCAAGAAAATCGTTACCGACACCTGTTCTTGAATTAAGAAGCTCAACCGCCGCCGTTACCTCGGGAGCAATACCTTGGACATCGTTTTCATTAACAAAGCCCTCAAGATAGCGAGTATTAAGTTTTACTGACAAATGTTTCATCTCCTAAATATAACTACTGACCCATTGGCATAGCAATCAGTAGCTTTATTTGCTAATATTTTACAATAAACAGATATGTTTTTCAATAGAATTTTAATATTTTTACAAAAAATTCGCGTTTTTCACAATTCCGTAACAAAAAAATTGTTAGAAAAATACTGTTTTTCAGTTTTTTCTGCCGAATAAATGTTACTGTTACCTTTATCGATTATAGTTATAGCTGCTGAAACGGTTGCAACGAGAAATAAAATCACAACAACCGTAACAGAAAAGGCAGTAAACAGCTTATCAAAGCATTCCATTTTATTATTCTCCTATTTCTTTATTTAACATTTTACCTAACGATTCACCTATCAAGGAAGCCGAATACACCGCCTCTTCAAGAGTGTTGGCATCAGTACCGAATTCTAATAACACAGAGCAAGGAGTAACGTTCATATTATACTTTCTGTTACAAAAGAAAATCGGTCGCATAAGTCCGTTATAGCTTTCCTCTACTGTATTCTGTAAATTAACAGAAAAAGCAAGGTTTTCGTACCACCGAGGAAACTCTTCAACTCCCCCACCCTCACAGCCTGTAATAACCATTACCTGAGCCGCCTTTTTGCCGTTTATCTCTGCAGTAGGCTTACATTTTGTGCCATCGGAATAATGAATAGCATCACGGTGCACGTCGAGAGTTATCATAATTGAGGGATTCTCCTGAAGATATTTCTTCACGCTTTCCAACGACCTCGAATAAGCACCGGTATAGCTTCTGTCGTAAACATTTTTGTCGTGAATAACGTTAAACCCGGCTTTTTCCAATTGCTTTACGAGCTCCTCGCCGACTCTTACCATATTACGAGAGGAATCCTCTGTTCTTGAATTGTACGAATTTGAATACCAACCTTTATCAAGTATTTCGTAGCCCTCGGTTGTGTGGGTGTGATAAACGAGAATATAGGGCTTTTCCTTTGTTATTTCGTTATAGGTTGGTTTAGTATCTATAAGAGCTTTTATATCAATATCAACTTCGGCTTTATTATCAATTTTAACAAACGAATAGACTTGAGTTTTAGAGGTTGCCCCCATTTTCTGTTCGTTGATATCTCCTGTTTTTTCAAAGCCTTCGTAGAGGCTTTCATAGGATTTCATTAAAGCTTGTATGTCCGACGGTGTATCGGTTATATTTTCGCTTTTATAACCGCCACCGCCGAAACCCAAGGGTGAAAAACCGTTTTCTTTATTCTGCGTTATACCGCTTGAATTCACCGATATATTCCCACCGTTAAGCTCGTCTTGAAGTATCTTGATATTTCTCCCAACTCCAAGAATTACAGTGCTGAAAAAATCGGCGGTAAACGCTGTAGTTGCAACAAGAGCTACGCAAACAACAATGCATAGCAAATTAACAAAGAAATCTGTTTTTCGTTTCAAATTATCACCCTCTGTTAAGAGTTTATGACATCTTTACAAAGAGTATGAATTTTACATTAAGGAATATAACTCTTGTACTGAAAGCGTAGGTTGTAACGCACAGTTAATTGCAAGAGCAAGAAGATACGATGCATTTTTAGTTAGCAGGTCAATATCCTTTGGGGCTACAATTAAGCCATTCTTTTGAATAATTTCCGTTGAATTGAATTCATTTTCATTTACACCCGAAAGCTCCGCGGCTAAGGAAAGAGCATCAACAACGGTAGGTATGCCTATTGCTATAACGGGTACACCTATAAAAGCCTCGTCAATTCTTTTACGGTTATTTCCTATCCCCGAACCGGGAGCTATACCTGTATCAGACATCTGAACGGTTGTGCCTAACCTTTTAACGCTACCAGCCGCTAAAGCATCAATTGTTATAACACATTCGGGATGAATACTTTCGCATATTGATTTAATATATTCAGAGGATTCAATGCCCGTCTTACCTAAAACTCCGGTTGAAACTGCCGCAACGGGTCTTAATTTTTCGCTAAAGCCTGCGTATTTTCTCAATTCATCGTTTATATGACGGGTAGCAAAAATATTTGATGCAGTCATAGGACCCAGGGCATCAGACGTAATACTTTCGTTACCTACTCCAGCCACAAGCACTACTCCATCCCCTTTGGGTAAAAGCTCCTTTATACTATCAATTAACGCCTTTAAACGACCGTCGGAAACGGCAGGCTCATCGGAAAAGGAATTCATTTCAAGCGTGATGTATTTGCCTATTGCTTTACCTAATTTTTCAGCGGCAACGTTATCGGTGATTTCAATTATCGTTGTGGTAGCTTCATCGTTTTCCCGTTTAGTTGCTTTTACACCCTTCAGCTCATTCTTAATCATTTCATGTCTTTCAAGAGCAAGGTCAGTTCTGAATTTCAAAATATCACCTCAAGGATATTATTGACGGTTAGAAATATATGTATACAATTATGTGTTTTAGCAATTTTAATTATTGAAATAAATATTATATTATGGTAAAATATGTAGTTGGAAATTTAGGGTGATTAGATTCACTTCAAAAAGGATGTTATTAAATTATGAAACTTGGTATCGTAGGTTTGCCTAACGTTGGCAAAAGTACACTTTTCAATGCTCTTACAAATGCAGGTGCTCAGGCGGCGAACTATGCCTTCTGTACAATTGAGCCTAACATAGGCGTTGTTGCTGTTCCCGACAAAAGACTTGATGCGCTTTGCGAAATGTATAATCCCGTAAAGGTTACTCCCGCAACAATTGAATTCGTTGATATTGCAGGTCTTGTTAAGGGTGCTTCAAAGGGCGAGGGTCTCGGCAACAAATTCCTCTCTCATATCCGCGAGGTTGACGCAATCATTCACGTTGTACGTTGCTTTGATAACGACGATATTATGCACGTTGACGGCGACGTTAATCCCCAGAGAGATATTGAGACAATCAACCTCGAGCTTATCCTTTCCGATGCCGAGATTCTCGGAAGAAGAATCGACAGAACAACAAAGGCTATGAAGGGTGACAAGACCCTCGCAGCAGAGCTCGCAGTTCTTGAGAAGGTACGCGACGCACTTGACAACGGCTTATGTGCACGTACAGTTGACCTTACAGATGACGAAAAGGCTATCATTGATACAGTTGATCTCCTTACATCAAAGCCTGTTATTTATGCGTGTAATATGAGCGAAGAAGACTTCGCATCCAAGATTGATACAAATGCAAGATACAATGCCGTTAAGGCTATTGCAGAAGAAGAAGGCAGCCAGGTGCTCCCCATCTGTGCAGAGCTCGAATCACAGATTGCAGAGCTTGACAAGGACGAAAAGGAAATGTTCCTCTCCGAACTCGGCATTGAGACGGGCGGTCTTGACCTTCTTATTGAGAGAAGCTACGATCTTCTCGGTCTTATGAGCTATCTTACAGCAGGTCAGCCCGAAGTAAGAGCTTGGACTATCAAAAAAGGTACAAAGGCTCCCCAGGCAGCAGGTAAGATTCACTCTGACTTTGAGCGCGGTTTCATCAGAGCAGAGGTTGTTTCCTTTGATGTGCTTATGGAGTGTGGCTCTATGACAGTTGCAAAGGAAAAGGGTCTCGTGCGTTCCGAAGGCAAGGAATACGTTATGCAGGATGGCGACATCGTACTCTTCAGATTCAACGTATAATTCCAAGCAATAAGATAACCACCTTAGAGATTTCTCTAAGGTGGTTATTTTTATACCTCTTCGGCAATATCGAGAATAAGTCTCTCCGTCTTTTCCCAACCAAGACAAGGGTCTGTGATTGATTTGCCGTAAACCCCGTCACCAATCTTCTGTGCGCCATCCTCAATATAGCTTTCAATCATAAATCCCTTAACAAGCTTTTTGATATCATCATTATGATTTCTGCTGTACATAACATCTTTGCAAATACGAATCTGCTCAAGATATTTTTTACCCGAGTTTGCATGGTTAGCATCAACAATACAAGCAGGATTAAGAAGACCCGACTTCTGATATGTATCGCTTAAATTCGCAAGGTCTTCATAGTGGTAGTTGGAAATGCTGTGTCCGTCTCTGTCAACGAGACCACGCATAATAGCGTGAGCACAGGGATTACCTTCGCTCTCTACCTCCCAACCGCGATAAATAAAAGTATGCTTGCTCTGCGCTGCAGTAATAGCGTTCATCATAATAGATAAATCGCCGCTTGTGGGATTCTTCATACCTACGGGAATATCGAGTCCGCTGGAAGTAAGACGATGCTGCTGATTTTCTACGGAACGCGCACCGATCGCAACGTAAGAAAGAATATCAGAAAGATAACGGTAATTATCGGGATAGAGCATCTCATCGGCACAAGAAAAGCCATACTCCTTAAGAGCGCACATATGAAGGTCACGGATAGCAATAATTCCGTGAAGCATATCGGGCTTCTCATTAGGATCGGGCTGATGAAGCATACCCTTATATCCTGCACCGGTTGTACGGGGCTTATTTGTATAAATACGAGGAACAATAACGATCTTGTCCTTTACCTTTTCGCGAAGCTCTGCAAGACGCGAAATATAGTCAAGAACGGGTTCCTTGGAATCTGCCGAACAAGGTCCGATAACAAGAATAAGCTTATCGGATTCACCCGTAAAAACGTTTTTGATCTCCGTATCATTTTTCACCTTTTGTTCCGCCATCTGTAAGGTCAAGGGGAACTGCTCCTTTATTTCCATAGGAATAGGAAGCTTTCTTTTAAAATTCATACCCATTTTGTATCTCTCCTTTTTGGGTCAATTAACAATATATGTTATTCCGAGTTTTTCTATATCGCTGAAAAAATCGGGATAGCTTTTATTCACACATTCTGCACCGTTAAGAACACCGCCCGTTACACTGCAAAGAACCGCAAAGCTCATTGCTATTCTGTGGTCATTGTGGCAACAAACCGCTTCCGTCGGAGCTTTTAATATTACGTCGGGAATAACAATTTTGTTATTGCCGATCTCTGCATTTATACCGAACTTTTTTAATTCCTCCACCATAGCGGAGGCTCTGTCACTTTCCTTTATTTTTAGTCTGTCTGTACCATAAATAACCGCACCGTTTTTCATTGCGGCACATATCATAAGCACGGGGCCAAGATCGGGATATTGAGTAATATCTATTTCGCAATATCCTTCGGAAAGCTTCTTAAAAAACTCTCTGTAAATCTTATCACCTTGAAAGCTATCGTCATTAAGTCCCGCAACAGTTACGTAACCATTCGCAAGATTAAAGGCGTCAAGAAAAGCACTGTTCGACCAATCGCCTTCGCACCTTGCAGAAACCGATTTATATTTTTGATTACCTTTTATAAAATATCGGTTATCCTTTTTTATTATTTCAATACCGAACTTTGATAAAACGTCTATAGTAATATCCACGTATGGCGCACTTTGTAATTCAGTTGTAAGAGCTATTTCACTATCTCCCTCAAGAAGAGGAAGAGTAAATAATAATCCCGTTATAAACTGACTGCTTACGTCTCCCGGAAGAAAATACACGCCGCTTTCCAGACAACCTTCCACAACAATTACATTGTCGCTCTTTTTGAAGGAGCATCCTTTGTCGGGAAGAATAGTCTCATATACGCTCTGCGGTCTTTCCATAAGCCGCCCTTTACCTTTAAATTCTGCCCTACGGGAGAAAGCAAGGCTAAGAGGAATAAAAAAACGAAGGGTGCTACCGCTCTCGTTACAGAAAAGAGAAAGGCTATCAATTTTCCTTTTACCGCCTATCCCCTTTACATATGCGGTATTGCCGCGAAAGGTAACCCCTGCACCCATATTGCGCAGGCAATCGACAGTAGCATTAATATCATCGTTAAGGCTGATATTTTCAATAACGCTTTCTCCATCACTCAAAGCGGCACATATAAGAAGTCTGTGGGCATAGCTTTTAGACGTAGGCGCATCTATACATCCTTTTGCGACCGAAGGTGTAATTAATACGTTCATTGGGACACCTTCTCTATTATCTTATCAATAGCTAAAAGATAGCCGTCGGTACCTTGACCGCTAATGGTAGCAAAGCAGGCGTTTCTTATATAACTTATCTGACGAAAATCCTCACGTGACGATACGTCGGAAATATGCACCTCTACCATAGGGATGCCAACCGCCTTTGCCGCATCGAGAATAGCAATACTCGTATGGGTATAAGCGCCGGGATTAATTACAATACCGTCAAATCGGCCGTACGCATACTGAATAGCATCAACAAGGTCACCCTCGTGATTAGACTGATAGCATGTAACGTAAACGCCCTTGCTTTCGGCATACTTCTCTATCTTATCAACAAGTGAGCTGTATGTCTCTTTACCGTAAATATCAGGCTCTCTGATACCGAGCATATTAAGATTCGGACCGTTAATCACATAAATATTCAATAAAATCCGCCTCGATTCTTTTCGCTACTTCTTCGACACTTCCGCTTCCGGCTATAACGACGTCAGCAGAAGAAATATACAAGGAAAATCTCTCGTTATATCTTTTTTCAAGGCTCTCCCTATTATTAGAAAGAGGTCTGTCGTCTGTCGAGATCAATTCATTTAAAGGTCTGTTTATAAAATAAACCCTACCGTTTTCTTTAAGGATATCCATATTATATTCATCGAGAACCGCTCCGCCACCGGTAGCAATTACGTGAGAGTTAACTATAGCAAGATCTGATATAATCTTTTTCTCTGCGGCTCTAAAATATCCCTCTCCGTCTATGGAAAATATGTCGGAAATTGCTCTGCCCTCAGTCTTTACAATTTCTTCATCCGCATCAACAAATGATTTACCTACCATTTCTGCAACAGTCTTACCTACGCTGGATTTACCACAGGACGGCATACCTATGAGGACGATATTCATCTTATCCTTATATAAATCAGAGAAGATCTTTTCTACTTTATCCTCATCTACGGGAGTATCGATGAACTTCTCCACGGCGAAAGCCGCCTGAGAAACAAGCATATAAAGCCCGCCCGTTGCTACGATACCTTTCTTGCGGGCATCGCACACCAATTTCGATTGTAAAGGGTTATAAACCGCATCGAAAACTGCTTCTGCTTTTGGAAATTCTCCTATATCAACCGGCGTTTCACCGATACGAGGATACATTCCGCAGGGTGTAGTATTAATAATAATCTGAATATCAGAGGATATATCATAAATCGCATCATATGTAACGTAACCATTCTTAGGAGTTCTTGATACTTTGATCACAGAATCAGCGCCCATATCCTTTGCAACTGCAAAGGCGGTATTAGATGTACCGCCACTACCGAGCACCGCAACCTTTTTCCCCTTAAGAGAAACTCCCTCTCGCTCTATAAGAGCTTTCATACCGTAATAATCAGTATTGTATCCGTAGAGCTTACCATCAACGTTTACTATTGTATTAACTGCATCAATAGATTTTGCTTCGGGCGAAATCCAATAAAGAAAGGGAATTACATCTTTTTTATACGGAATAGTAACATTAATTGCTTTGAAATCCTTCCTTGCCATAAAAACCGGCAATTCTTCAGGAGTAAGTTCTTTTAATTCATATTCGTAATCAGCGAGAGCATTATGAATCTCTTTAGAAAAGCTGTGAGACAAATGCTCGCCTATACATCCGTAATTCATTAGTTATCACCAAGCCAATCGGTACCAAACTTAGACACCAGCAAATCGCATACAGCAAGTGCTGTTATACTGTCAACAACCACTCTTGCTCTGTGTACGATGCACGGGTCGTGTCTGCCCTTAACAGAAAGAAGAGTATTTTCACCCTTAATGAAATTAACTGTTTCCTGCTCTCTTGAAATAGAAGGAGTGGGCTTAACTGCACAATTAAAGGTAATCGGCATTCCGTTAGATATACCACCGTTAATGCCACCGTTATTATTTGTCTTGGTAAGAACTCTACCATCTTCTATATATAAAGAATCATTCATCTCGCTACCAAGCATATCTGCACAAGAGAAGCCTGCACCAAACTCAACGCCCTTTACACCGGGAACAGAGAATAGTCCGTATGCTAAAACGCCCTCAAGAGTATCAAACCACGGATCGCCTACACCTACGGGAAGTCCTACGATAGCGGTTGAAAGAATACCACCTACGCTATCCCCGTCTGCTGAGGCCTTTTCAATATTTCTAATCATCTCTTCCCCTGCTTCGTCGCTCAGGACTGCAAAAGCTTTGTCAGAAAGAGTCTTTATTTCCTTTTCATACTCAACAAAATCCGCATCGTATATTCCCGCACACTTTTTGATATGAGTACCTATGAGAATATTTTTCTTCTTAAGGATATCAATAATAATAGCGCCCGCCGCAACTATAGCGGCAGTAACTCTTCCGCTAAAATGACCGCCGCCGCGATAATCCTCTGACCCATTATACTTACAATAAGCGGTATAATCCGCGTGACCGGGACGAGCCTTGCCGTAAGTAGCAGAATAATCCTTGGACTGTGTGTTTTCATTGGGAATAATTATGCAAAGCGGTGTACCGGTAGTCTTACCGTTAAAAAAGCCGCTTATAATCTGAAACTTATCCTCTTCACGTCTCGAAGTGGATATTTTTCCTACGGGACGTCTGAGAGAAAGCTGAGAAGATATAAAATCCTTATTGACTTCAATACCTGCGGGAAGTCCGTCGATAACTGCACCTATTGCTTCTCCGTGACTCTCACCGAAGATTGTTACGCTTATATTTTTGCCGAATGTATTGTTCATTTAATATAAGCCTCCTCTATAACGGAATCCAAATCTCCGTATTCTATAAACTTAAATTCAAAACTTCCTATTTCATTTACGTACACAACGTTTACACCATTAGACTCTGCCTTTTTGTCGTGCTTTAATGCTTCAAACAATGATGAGTCGCAAGATGCTATTGTTGTTGGTAAGTTGTATTTTTTCAGTACGTTTTCAAGTCTTGCCCGCACGCTTTTAGAACAAAAAGCCAGCATACCGATTGCAACGCATTCGCCGTGAAGAAGATCAGAAAGTCCCGTTGCACTCTCAATAGCGTGCGCCGCTGTGTGCCCGAAATTCAGCACCTTACGTAAGCCTGTTTCCTTTTCGTCCTCTTCGACTACATTTTTCTTTATACGAAGAGAACGCTCGATAACTGTATCTATGTTTTCGTAAGCATCGCTGTTTTCGATTATATCAAAGAGAATCGGGTCAGACGTAGCCGCCATCTTGATGCTTTCCGCAAGACCATTGTTCAACTGTCTTTCGGGTAAAGTATTTAACACGTCGGGGTCTATAAAAACCATCTTCGGCTGATAAAATGCACCGACGATATTTTTATATCCGCAGAAGTCAACGGCAGTTTTTCCACCTATTGATGAATCCACCTGAGAAAGAAGTGTTGTAGGAATATTATAAAAATCAATACCGCGCATATAAGTTGATGCACAAAATCCGGAAAGGTCTCCGACAACTCCGCCACCAACTGCAACAACACAATCCGAGCGGGTAAATTCATTCTCGCACATTACGTCTAAAAGTTCTTTAAAGGTATCAAAGGACTTACTCTGCTCACCCTGAGGTATAGTTTTAATAATACTATTGGGAAACTGAGCGGCAACTGTCTCAGCATACTCGGAAGGCACACCGCTATCCGTCACAATAAGCGCTTTTTTAGTTGTATTGCAGTATTCACCAACGGAAGATATAATCCCTCTCTTGAGAACTATATCATATCCTCCGAGCTGTGTTTTAACTGATATAATCATACACTTGACGGCTTAGCGCCTACCTCCTTAATCATATACTCTGTCCTTTTACGTACTTTCCTACAAGACGCACGTTTGTACAAACAGAAGACAACTTATTTATCATTTCTTTCTCTGCTTCTTCTGTCAGATGACCCTCACCCTCCAGGAAGAAGTAGTAATTCCAGATAACGTCCTTTGACGGTCTGCTCTTAAGTGCCTTAAGGTTATAACCGAATTCACCGAAAACGGAAATAGCGTTACCCAACGAGCCCGCTTCGTCACGAACAGTAAAAAGAACTATAAAACCGTTTTGGTCTGCGGAGTTATCTCTCGGAATTCTCGAATAAACTGCAAATCGTGTAGTATTGGCATTATCCTTATTGATTTTTCTGTCAATAAGCTTGAGTCCGTACTCGTTACCCGCCTCAAGTGAACAAATAACACCGAGAGAGCTGTCATTTTCCTTAGCAACAAGCTCTGCGGCAACTGCAGTATTCACAGCCTCGCGAACCGAATAGCCGTTCTCTTCTATGAACTGATAGCACTGACCGAGAGCCTGCGGATGACTTACAACGGTTTTTATAGAAGTACGAGTAGAATCTGCACTACCAAATAAATGCTGTTCAATGGTCATATCATACACGCCGTTAATATAGAGTGAACCAAAGTACGTAAGGTCCATTACTCTTGCAACGTCACCCTCGTAGCTATTCTCAATAGGTAATACGGCGATCTCACATTCACCGTTTTCAACTGCCTTGTATGCAGATTTAAAATCGGTACAAGCTACAGGAACACAATCGGGAAACAATCGCTTGACTGCTATCTCGGCAAATGCACCCTTAACTCCAGAATAAGCAACTCTCATACCGTCAATAAGCTTATGCTGATAATCCTTCGAGAGCTTCATTACGTTCTTGAGGAAGCTAATATAGTATGAGCGAATCTCGTCATTTTCTACCAACACACTATTGGATTCTATGAGTTGCTCCTCACGAACTAAATCCTCAACGGGAATGCCGTTGACCTTTTTATACACAGCCACGTCTTCAGCTGCTTTCATTCTGCGTTCGAAGAGAGCTGCTATTTCTTTGTCTATTTCACCGATAGTCTTTCGTGCTTCGTGAAATTTAATATCGTAATCAGTCATTTTTATAATCCTCGTAAAGAGCTTTGAACGCAGGAATTGAACGTTCAATTAACTCAGTATCAACACAGTATGAAATTCTCACGAAGCCTTCTACACCAAAGCTGTCGCTTGGTACAAGAAGAAGGTCGAATCTCTTTGCTCTCTCATAAAATGCATTCGCATCATCCTCGAGAGCCTTTACAAACATATAAAATGCTCCGTCGGGCTTAATAACAGTGTAACCGATATCGGTAAGAGCGTTATAAAGAATATTTCTGTTCTTATCATATATTGAAACGTCTGCCGTATCGTTAAGGCACTGAGCAATAGTATATTGCATAAGGCTTGGTGCACACACGTAACCGAGAGCACGTCCCGCACCGCAAACTGACGCAAATACGTCTCCGCAATCCTTCATTGTAGGTGATACGAATATGTAGCCGATACGCTCACCGGGAAGAGAAAGCGCCTTACTGTATGAATAACAAACTACAGAATTATCGTAGTACGCGGGAATATAAGCTACCTTTTCACCTGTGAAAACAAGCTCTCTGTAAGGCTCGTCGGAGATAAGGAAGATTTCTTTGCCGTACTCTTCCTGCTTAGCTTTAAGAAGGTCAGTAAGCTTCACGATGTCCTTTTCGGGAACGATAACACCTGAGGGGTTATTGGGAGAGTTAATAATGATAGCCTTTGTATTATTATTAATTGCCTTTTCGAGAGATTCAAAATCAATCTGAAGGTCTTCTTTCTTGCAGCTGACAACCACAAGCTTCGCACCTGTCTGCTCAACGAAAACTCTGTACTCGGGGAAGAAGGGTGCGAAAGCAATAACCTCATCTTCTGAGGATTCAACGATAGCATTGAGAGTAATTGTAAGAGACGCCGCCGCTCCGCAAGTCATATAAACAAGACCCGCATTTGCATCCACACCGAATTTATTTTTAATATTTTCTGCAATAGCAGTTCTGACATTCATTTCACCGGGGCCTGAGGTATAGCCATGGAGAACCTCTGCGGGTGTCTCTGCAATAAGCTTATTCATAACGTCGGTTACCTTCTTGGGTGCGGGAACGCTGGGATTTCCGAGACTAAAATCGAACACGTTTTCTGCGCCGATTTCCGCCTTTCTCTTCTTTCCGTATTCAAAAATCTCTCGGATAACCGAGCTTTTCTTTCCTAATTCGAGCATCTTGGGTGAAACCATAATTAATCTCCTTAAAGAACATTTTTTGAAATAAAAAATCCGCAAACCGATATACTTAAAAGCATAGCAGAATGCGGACTGACTATTTACACAGATCGTATGCAATTACTTGCACATACGAAAGGCAGACAGACAATCCTGAGAGCAGTAATAAAATCGATATACATACTTCTGAAACATCTGTATCACCTTTCCTTAGTTTGATAAGCGCTATTTTACTCCTGCAATTTTCGTTTGTCAAGAGAAATTGTATAAAAAATCACTTTTTCTCCGCTTTTTCCACTATTTCTGCAAAACCATACACAAGAGCAGATATAAATCTCGCAATTATCAAAAGTATAATAAATACGATAACGATGGGAAATGCAAGAAAACCAAGCATATCAAGACCAACCTTGAAGAACAGAGAAATAACAAGCGCGCCTGTTAACCCTATTGCAACAAAGATGTTTATGATAAAAAGAATTATAGATAATCTCTTAAGTGATCTTCCGCAGTTGCTGAAAAACTTAACGCCGGATAAACCCGCCGAGGTTGATTCGGGTATCTCGTTAACAACCTCGGAATTTATATTTTCGATTGCCATATTATGAAACTCCTTATTAATACCAAACTTCGTCAGTGGGATCTACCAAAATAATGCCGCCGGAATGAGGTTGTGTAGTAAGGAGAGGCTTTGTAGTACCGTTTGAGCCGGAAGGAGTTGTTGTTCCACCTGTAGCAGAACCACCCGTTGTAGGCTTATCTCCTATTGTATTGTTATTTACGTTCTGATCAATATCTTCGGGAATCTCATCTGCTTCGTTGTATGATTCGATAAACTTAAGATTACCGTTCTCAAAGGTATATTTGCTGATAACCTTGTTACCTTCGCTATCATAACCTATAGCGAAAATGAGTTGCTCGGCACCGTTTACAGAAATATTAGTAAGAGCAGAAAGGGAAATTGAATAATCAAAAACCTTTGTTGTAGCATTATAAAGCCAACAATAATAGTGGATAATGCCGTCGTCATCCGCTACTGCAATATAAATATCAAGATTGCCGTCAAAGTTTAAGTCGATGAAGTCATAATGCTCCTTAGCATATTCAAATACAAAAGGCGCACCCTTACCCTGCGGGAAAGAAAGTGTCTGTAACATAACGCCGTCGTTATAAACCACCGCATTTGTTTCATTAACAGTAAGAGTAAGTGTACCTATAACTACCTCGTTTGTAGTTGTAGCGGGTGCTGTAGTAGATGTAGTAACCTTATCATTACCGCCACAAGCAGTAAATACAGTTACAACAAGAGCTGCTATAACAATAAGCGAACAAATAGAGATAATCTTTTTCATAATATCCTCCGATTTAAAAATATACTGATTCATCATTCAAAGCTTTTTCAAGGCCATCGAAATCCTTAGTATCGAACACAAAGCCCTTCATACCACAGGCTCTTGCCCCCTCGATATTAGCGGGCATATCATCAATAAAGAAGCATTCCTCAGGGTCCACGGAAAACTTATTACAAAACGCTTCGTAAATTTCTCTTTGTGGCTTAAGCAATTTGTACAGTGCGGATATAAAATACCCATCCATCATAGCAAGCGCAGGGTAATTAAGGTACTCGTCAAAGAAACGCGGTGTAGCATTTGATAATAAATACACCTTGTAGCCCGCTTTCTTCAGACGCAACACAAACTCCTCAGTCTGCTTGATAGGAGGCATATACGGATAAAAATTCGTAATCATATCCGTAAGCGATGAATGAAATTCCTCGGGAAACTTCGGTAAAATACGGGGTATCGCATCCTCGGGACGCATAAAGCCGCCATCCATCAAGCGCCACTCTTCGCTATAAAACACATCTTTAAGAATACGGGAATGGTATTCCTCAGGGAAACATGCTTTAAGAGTACGTTCGAGATTAAGGTCTATTATTACGCCACCCATATCGAAAACAATATATTTAACCATACGTTAGTCTCCATAGTATATGAATTACTATTACATTATAACATTTCATCAGTTTTTTTCAATATTATTATAAAAAATTTAAAATTTCTCTTTTATTTTTTTATAAGTATGGTATAATTTTCCCATAATAAAATTTTAAGGTGATAGATATGGTAATCAAAACATTTAAAACAGCAGAAGAAATTGGTGTTGCAGTTGCAAAGATTTTCACAGACGCAGTCGCTGAGAATCCCTCTTGCGTATTAGGCCTTGCAACAGGTGCAACTCCCATCCCTACTTACAAAAACATTATTTCTACATACGAAAAGGGCGGCCTTTCCTTCAAGGACGTTAAGACCTACAATCTTGACGAATACTGCAACCTTCCCAAGAGCGACAAAAACAGCTACTACACATTTATGCACGAGCAGTTGTTTAACGGTCTTGATATTTTAGAAGAAAACGTTCATTTCCTCGATGGTAACGCAGAAGATTCAGAGGCAGAATGCAAGCGCTATGACGACGAGATCAATGCCGCAGGCGGTATCGATATTCAGCTTCTCGGTATCGGCAACAACGCTCACATCGGCTTCAATGAGCCCGCAGATGAATTTACAACAGGCTCTTTCAAGGTTACACTCACACAGAGCACCATTGATGCAAACAAGATTTACTTCGATGAGAATCCTATGCCTACTCACGCTCTTACAATGGGTATCCAGCAGATTATGTCCGCTAAGAAGGTTATCCTTATTGCTACCGGCCCCAAGAAGGCAGAGGCAATCAAGAATATGATTGAGGGACCCGTTACAGCTCAGGTTCCCGCTTCCATTCTTCAGCAGCATGATGACGTGCTTATCTTCCTTGATGAAGATGCAGCATCTCTTCTTTCAAAATAATAACGAATACAAATCAAAAAACGTATCTGACATATAGTCGGATACGTTTTATTTTATGGTTATGGTATATGGTGTTTCGGTATTGTTCAGATAGACGCAAAATCGTACTGCTTTACCACAGACATTTCGCTCCAAAAAGTTATATTCCCCCGCTCTTGTTTCTTCGGTAGAAAAAGACTCACCGCACACAGAGAAAAACTCATACAAAATCTTAGGTATAAAATCCTTTTGGAAATCATTGTAATCAAACCTTTTCTCTATATCATCATAAATAAACATTAAATCCTTTGAATTTACCTTACAAATCAAACCATCGGGAAATTCATTATTACCCGAAAGCTCAACACACAACGTCCCCGCTTTAAAGGAAATTATACTGTTATAAGAAATTTGTCTGTACGTAATCTGTACAGACAAATTTGTTTTCATATCAACTTCCGACACGTTCTCTTCGCCCTTATTACCACAACTACAAAGCTGCAGAATAAAAGCCAGCGAGAGAAAAACAGCAGAAATTTTATATTTAATCAATATCACTCGATTCTAATATCTTATACACTTTCCCGAGTGCCAACGCACAATCAGAGGGAAGTATGGAATACTCGGACATATCTTCTTTAAGAACATCAGCACTCATACCGTGTACGTATGCACCTAAAACAGCAGACTTAAATAAATTGCCGTCAAGAGAAGGTGTAAGACCGGCAATAACACCTGCAAGCAAATCACCCGCGCCACCTTTAGCAAGGCCGCTGTTGCCTGTTTTGTTAATATAAAGCTCTGTACAATCAGCGTTACAAATGAGGGTTTCGTGTCCCTTGAGAAGTACGTTAACATTATATTCTCGCGAAAAGCTTTCTATGACCTTTTGACGATTATTTTCAATCTCGTCAACAGAAAGACCCATAAGACGAGACATCTCCCCCGGATGCGGTGTAAGAAGAACGTTTGCTTTCGCTTTTTTTAATATTTCAACACAAGGAGCAAGGTTGTTAAGCGCATCTGCATCAAGGATAAGATTTATTTTATCCATAGACAACAAGGTAGTTACTATAAGGCTTTGAGCATACCCTGTGCCAATACCGCACCCCACAATTACAACGTCGCTTTTCTCTGCCTCTTCCATAATATCCGATAATGCAAGATGACTAATAAATCCCCTATCGTCTGTAGGTAACGGCATAAAAAGACACTCTTGCAGGGAGGAAGTAACCGAATCGTATAACACGTCGGGAAAAGCGAGAGTAACGAGCCCAGCACCGCTCCTGAGAGCGCCTTCCGTAGCAAGAGTGCAGCATCCGACCATTCTCTTGCTACCGCATATAAGGAGAACCTTACCGAAAGAACCTTTGTGGGAGAATTGCGGTCTCTCGGGTAGAAGAGAATTAGCCGAAGAATTATTTAAACTTTTAACGTCCATAGCGTAACCCCCCTGAAATACAACTAAATTATATTATCAGGAAAAGAGGATGTCAAGCAACCTTGATATTTTCAATCTTCGATGCTTTATTAAGACGAGCGAGCATTTCATCGTATTCTGCGTTGTGATAGTCAGGCATCTTAGTAACGTTATTTTTAATCTTTTTATTACGAACTGTATAGTACAAAGCCTTAAAGAAAGCTTTTACATATTTACCTACCTTACGTTCAAACTTAATAAGATCTGCCTCTCTGTAGATTGAATATGATGCTAAAACAATAAGTGCACAAAGCACAAGGATTTTAAAAATTGCTAATGTTGTCATAATATTACCTCCGAACAAAATCGAACATTTGTTTTATGGTTTCATTATACCACCTTTTTTCAAAAAATCAACACAAATGTTCTATATTTTTTTATTTTTTAGTCCGTTTTTTTGTACTTCAAGGTGTTTTTTATCAATTTTCAAGTGATTTTATTGACTTTTTGTTCTTTTTTCTTACATTTTCATTTGATTCTAACAAGAAAAAACCGAACATATCTTCATATAAACCAAACAAAAATTTCAGAAAGAAAATTTAAAATAGGTATTTATCTTTTATATATAATATTGTATAATGTATAAAATTATGCTTATTTTTCAAAAGAGGAAGTAAATTATGTTTGTAGATAAAGCGAAGATAAGAATTATCGCGGGTAACGGCGGTAACGGTGCCGTTGCCTTCCATAGAGAAAAATATATTAATGCGGGCGGTCCGGATGGCGGCGATGGCGGCAGAGGCGGAAATATTGTATTCCAGGTTGATGACAATCTCTCTACCCTCGCAGATTTCAGATATAAAAGAAAATACAAGGCTCAGAGCGGTGAAAACGGCAAAGGCTCCCATTGTAACGGTAAACGCGGTGAAGACCTTATTATCAAGGTTCCGCGCGGCACCGTCATCAAAGAGGTTGAGACCGGCTACGTTATGGCTGATATGAGCATAGAAGAAAACTTTATTGCTGCTAAGGGTGGCAGAGGCGGTTGGGGTAACTCCCACTTCAAAACAGCTACCCGTCAAGTGCCCCGATTCGCAAAAGACGGCGCCCCCGGTGAAGACTGGGAGGTATATCTTGAGCTTAAGCTTCTCGCGGACGTAGGTCTCATTGGTTTCCCGAACGTTGGTAAATCCACCCTTATTTCCGTAGTAAGCGAGGCGAAGCCTATAGTTGCAAACTATCACTTCACCACCCTCACCCCCGTTCCCGGCGTTGTCAGAATGGGACCTGAGAGCAGCTTTGTTATGGCTGATATCCCCGGTATTATAGAAGGTGCAAGTGACGGTATCGGATTAGGTCACGAATTTTTAAGACATATAGAAAGATGCCGTCTCTTAGTTCACGTAGTTGACGTTGCAGGTAGTGAAGGCAGAAATCCCATCGAAGACTTCGAAGCTATCAACGACGAATTACGTAAATACAACGAAGAGCTTATCAACTATCCTCAGATAGTTGCGGGTAATAAAATCGACCTTGCTACCGATGAGCAGAGAGAAGAATTCAGAGAATACATCGAAAGCAAGGGTCTTCAGTATTTCGAAATAATCGCTCCCATAGCAGAAGGCACACAAGACCTTGTAAATGCAGTAGCAAAAGAATTACAAAAGCTTCCCCCCGTTAAGATATACGAAAAGCAGGAAATTACACCCAAGGATATAATGAAGTCTGCAAAGCAGGATTACAAGATAAGAGTTGAGGACGACGTATATATCGTCGAGGCAGAATGGCTTGGTAAGATACTTATGAAAACTGACCTTAATGACTACTCATCCCTTCAGTATTTCCAAAACGTGCTTCACACAAGCGGTATTATTAAGTCGCTTATTGACCACGGTATTACCGAAGGCGATACCGTAAGCATCTACGACTTGGAGTTTGACTATGTGCCCTAATGAAATGAATAATATATTAACAGATATTTGCACACCGCTTTCCGAACCGCAAGCGCGTATGTATAGCCCCCTTACCCTCGCCTTTCTCGGCGATGCGGTGTATAGCCTTATGGTAAGGAATATGCTTACACTTTCCGCGAACAAGCCCACCGGTAAGCTTCACAAGGAGTCTATCGGCTATGTTAACGCCTCCTTCCAGGCTACGATAATCAAGGAGCTTCTACCCATACTTACAGAAGAAGAGACTGCGGTCTTCAAGCGTGGCAGGAATGCACACTCAGCCCATTCCCCCAAAAACCAAAGTGCAGATGATTACAGATACGCCACGGGCTTTGAGGCACTATTTGGTTATCTGTATTTATGCGGTTATACAGACAGACTCAAAGAGCTCTTTAATATAAGCGCAAACAAGCATTATCAAGAAAACAATAAGTAAATAAGAGATATTCGGGAAAGGAAACAATATAATGTCCCTTGAAAAGAAAAATCATATAAGAAACTTCTCTATAATTGCTCATATCGACCACGGTAAATCCACCTTGGCAGACAGACTTTTAGAGATTACAAATTCCGTTGCCCAGAGAGATATGGAATCTCAGATTCTCGATGATATGGAGCTGGAAAGAGAGCGCGGAATTACAATCAAAGCACATGCTGTAAAGCTCGATTATAAAGCAAAAGACGGGCAAGAGTATCAACTCAACTTAATTGACACTCCCGGTCACGTGGACTTTAACTACGAGGTTTCACGCTCCCTCGCAGCATGCGAAGGTGCTATTCTCATTATAGACGCATCTCAGGGCATAGAGGCACAGACACTCGCTAACACATATCTTGCCCTCGACCATAATCTTGAGCTTGTACCCGTTATCAATAAAATTGACCTTCCCTCTGCAGACCCTGACAGAGTTGCGGCTGACGTGGAGGATATCATCGGTCTCCCCTGCGATACTGCTCCTCGCGTTTCTGCTAAGACAGGACAAAACGTTGAGCAGGTATTGGAGCAGGTCGTCGAGCTTATTCCCCCGCCCGAGGGAGACGATAGCGCACCTCTCAGAGCACTCATATTCGACTCCGTCTATGACAACTACAAGGGCGTTATTGTTTACGTACGCGTAGTTGACGGTACTATCAAAAGCGGCGACACTATGAAGATGATGGCAACGGGTGCAGAATTCAACGTTGTTGAAGTAGGTACAATGAAGGCTACGGGCTTACAGCCTACGGGTAAATTAAGTTCAGGCGAGGTTGGATATCTTACGGGTTCTATAAAAACCGTTCGTGACGCGGTCGTTGGTGATACAGTTACTCTCGCGACCCGTCCCGCTGCGGAGCCTCTCCCCGGTTATCACAAGGTTACACCTATGGTTTACTGCGGTATCTATCCTGCAGACGGCGCAGACTACGAAAACCTTCACGAAGCACTTGAAAAGCTCCAGCTTAACGATGCGGCGCTCTCTTATGAGCCCGAAACATCCGGTGCACTCGGATTCGGTTTCCGCTGTGGATTCCTCGGTCTTCTTCATCTTGAAATTATTCAGGAGAGACTTGAACGCGAGTATGATCTTGATCTTGTTACAACAGTACCAAGCGTTATTTATAAGATCCACCTTTCAAACGGTGACGTTGTAGAAATCGATAACCCCACACACTATCCCGATCCCGCAGAAATTGACTACTGCGAGGAGCCCATTGCAGATGCACACATATTCGCTCCCACCGAATACGTAGGAGCCGTTATGGACCTTTGTCAGGAGCGTCGCGGTGTATTTAAAAATATGGATTATATTTCGGGTGACCGTGTGGAAATCAAATACGATTTACCTCTTAATGAAATTATCTACGACTTCTTCGACGCGCTCAAATCCCGAACAAGAGGCTACGCTTCTCTCGACTATGAGATTTCCGGCTATAATCGTTCGAATCTTGTTAAGCTTGACGTTCTTCTTAACGGCGATATCGTAGATGCCCTTTCATTTATAGTACACTCTGACAAGGCATACGGCAGAGCAAGAAAAATCGCTGAGAAGCTCAAGGACAACATTCCAAGACAAATGTTTGAAATACCGATTCAGATTGCTATCGGTGGTAAGGTTATCGCAAGAGAGACTGTTAAGGCAATGAGAAAAGACGTTCTTGCTAAGTGCTACGGCGGTGACATTACCCGTAAAAAGAAGCTTCTCGAAAAACAGAAGGAAGGTAAAAAGAGAATGCGTTCCTTCGGTACGGTTGAAGTGCCTCAGGAAGCATTTATGGCAATTCTTAAACTTGACGAGGATTGATAACACTATGAAAAGCAAAACTCCTTTTACAGATATTTACGTTACAAACGAAAATCAAACCATATCCTACAGAAGCAAGGATATGGTTTACGAGGAGTTGTTCAAAGATGGCGCATTAATTACAGGCGGTTGGAATGCTTCCGGCTACCCTCTTGATGTGCTTACAAACTGTCCCTCGAGACTTAACACAAGAAGATATGCTGAGCCCTTTTCATTTAATCTTGAAATAGACGGTTGCCGTGTTGACTACGATCTTCAATTGCTTGATATTTCAGTTGATGAAACGGATTGCGGGAAGTTATGCACCATCCATCTCAAAAGCAATCTTAAGCCTATAGAAATAAAAGTATTCACTCTTCTTGACGGTACTCAAATGATGAGCCGACACTTGGAAATAAAGAATCTTTCGGATAAACCCTTAAGCATCAGTAAGCTTTCTCTTATTGGGGGCGGTATGGAAGATATGGATACTGACCACATCTTTGGCTCCGACGACATCAATAAATTCTACTCTGTAGGATATTTTGACGATGATTCATGGGGATGTGAAGGTCAGTTAAGATTCAGAGACCTTCACCCCGATACTACATCTATTGACGGTAGATTTTCAAGAGACAGATTCCGTCATCCCCTCTTATTTATAAGAAATAATCTTTTGGGTCATATTTGGTTTTGTCAGTTAGGCTATAGCGGTGGTTATCGCTTTAATATCGACTACAACGCTAAACCCTTCAAGGACGAAACTCATCTTTCCTTTAGTGCAGAAATAACGGGACACAATCCCATATTGGTATTAAAGCCACACGAAGAATATACTACGCCCGATATACATATCGGTCTTGTACACGGAGACTTGGATTGTGCAATAAAAGAGATGCACGACCATATACGAAAATCTGTATTGAATAATGCTTATGCAGACCCCTCTTCTGCTCTGATAAACTGCGGAATGGGCGCAGAGCATAATATGGATATTGAAGGAAGCAAAGCCTTTATAGACCAGTTTGCAGACATGGGTGGAGAGATATTCACCGTAGATGCGGGTTGGGTATGTCCTCCCCACAAGGAAATGGAGTGGAGTAGCTACAACGGCTTAAATATCCCCGACAAAGACAGATACCCAAATGGTATAAAAGAAATATCAAATTACGCCCACGAAAAAGGGCTTAAGTTTGGTTTATGGGTAGATATCGAATCTTTGGGAAAGTATGCTCCCCACTTCTCCGAAAAGCCACATTTCCGTTCCGAAAACGTATTCGGATATAAAAACCCCAAGCTCGTAGATATGTCTATTCCCGAGGTTGCAGAGTGGGCAGAAAGTGAGCTTTCAAGAATTATCGAGGAATACGAGCTTGATCTTCTGAGAGTTGATCACAACGTGGACTATACCGAGTATTTCGGTATGAGAGACTCGGGCTTCGGCGTTAAAGAATGCGTTTGCCTTCGTCACAATGACGCGGTATATGCTATGTACAAAAGATTGAAAGAAAAGTACCCGCAGGTTATCTTTGAAAACTGCGCGGGTGGTGGCGGTCGTACAGACCTTGGTATGATGAAAAACTTTAATCATACTTGGGTTTCCGATATGCAGAAGATGCCCTATTCCGTAACAATAACAAACGGAATGACCATGGCGCTCCCACCCGAAAGAGTTGACAGACTATTCGCCGGAATGGGTTGCCATAGAACAGGATCCTTCAGATCACATATAAGAAACACTATGCTCGGTCACATTTCTCTGAACATTATTGCTCCCGCGGGGGCAGTAATAAACGACGAAAACATTTCTTTTGTTAAGCACTGCACAGATATTTACAAATCTTTCATAAGACCAATATTATCCCGTGCAATTATGTATCATCACACTCCCGAAATGTATGAGAGCGACGTATGTATCCAAGAGATAGCAGACCCCCAAAAGACTCAGGGTGCTATAACAGTTTTCACTATGAGTAACTTTAAGGGCGATACTATCAAGGTTACTCCTAAAGGCATTGATAAAAGCAAGGAATATTTCGTTACACTTGACAACGAGGGTTGTACCTTCAAGGTAAGCGGATATGAATTAAGTAAGGGTACTGATATTCATATACCTTCTTCTCTCGACTCCGAGCTTATTCTTTATAATGAGACATAAAAAAGCACCGCAGATGATACTCATTCATCTGCGGTGAATTATTTATTGATTATTCTTTTACTTCGTAGTGTCTGATATACACGCCTACGGTCTTATCGTAGTCGAGCACGTGGATAAGTGAACCATCCTCCATTGGGAATACAGTTACGCCCTCAGCCTCGTTACCTGCCATAGAAGGAAGACTACGAGTACAAAGGCTATCTACTTCACCTGTACCGATATCAACGGTAAGTATCTTATCGTCGTTACTGTTTTCTACGTCATAAGAGAGATACAGCACACCTTCATATACCTCGCCGCCCTGAATACGATAAACTGTCTTACTAAGCCCTATCATATGAGAAAACTCCATTGTTTCCAAATCGAAAGCAAGTATATAATCGGTCTCGTTAAAGGGAGAGCAATAGAGATAACCGTTATCTCCGTCAACTGCACACCACGGAATACCATCGGGAAGGTCAGTTTTAGGAAGTTTATATATCTCTAACTCTTCAAGAGTCTCTGCATCATAAGTCACTACAAGAGGGAAATCCTCAGCCTCGTTTTCTACTGCGGCATAAATTTTACCGTCGTAATAGCTGATACCACCTACGTGGTCACTACCGTAAAGATCCTTGTAATATTCAGGAATGGGTTTGTCATTTTTACAAACAAGCTCCATAGTCTCAGCATCCCATTTTGCAAGACCGGCAAGACCAAGACCCGTAAGGGAACCCGATGTATAAAAATACTCGCCATCGGTTGTGATACCCTGCCCCGCGTACATAGCCTGATCAAAAACAAGCTTATCTTCCCTAACCAATTCAACATTGGAAGATGCGGAAGGAGTACCGTAATCCAAAAAACCTGTCAAAAGCGAACAAACTGCTGTAAGAAGTGCAATAATTGCTTCAATAAAGTTCATAACAAAACTCCTTTAATACTTTATACATTTAGAATATACTAATAAAAACAATATTTCAAGTGTATTTTTGCATTATTAATTGATTAATTTCGGGTTTTGGAGTATAATTTCATAAATAAATAAACGGAGTTCTATTATGGAATATAAATACGAAATTCATTGTCATACAAAGGAGGTTAGCCGTTGCGGTACACTTCCTGTGGCAGATCTTATAAAAATATACAAGGATGCCGGTTACTCCGGAATCGTTCTTACAGACCACTATTCCCCCATGACATTTAATATATCCGAGTTTTTCAGTAAGAAGAAAGCTTTGGAGCATTATCTGAAAGCATACAGAATGGCCAAGAAATACAGCACGGATGATTTTACAGTCCTGCTTGGTATGGAGCTTAGATTCTACGCGACCGTAAACGATTACCTCGTTTACGGCATCTCTGAAGAAATGCTTTATGATCTTCCCTTCTTGTTACCCACATATATTAAAAAGGCAAGTAAGCTTTTACGCGGTAAGGGTTGCCTTTTCCTTCAGGCGCACCCTTTTAGAAAGCTTATAACGAGAGCAAATCCGAATTACTTAGACGGCGTCGAGGTATTCAACGGAAAGGCAACCGCGGAAGCAAATACACTTTCCGAAAAGTGGGCAGAGGAAATAAACGCGCCTATAAGAACAAGCGGAAGCGACTGTCACCGAGAATCGGGTGCCGCACTCGGAGGAATTATAACAAACGAGCCTATTAAATCAAACGATGATTTAATAAGAATACTCAAAAGCGGAGATTTTAAATTAATAAAAAACAAATAAAAATATGCCGTTTTCAGAGGGTGCAAATCAAGAATTTACTCTTTGAAAACGGCTTTTGTTACTTTGTTGCATTTGCAGTTGTATTATATGTAGATTGGTACAATTATTTGTCGAAAATCATTGAAAATGAAACTATACTATAATATAATAATTAGTATGGTTTATTATGTTATCTTCGGAGATGAACGTTATGAAAAAACTCCATAAGAAAAAGAAAATTATAATAATTACTGTAGCGAGCGTTGTTTTACTCGCAATTATTGCTACTGTCGTTTTTTTGTTTTTAAGTAAAGATAATACCGGATGGCAAACAGAAGGTACAAATAAATATTACGTCATAAGTGAAGAGCAAGGTCGCGCAAAGGGTTTTTATATCATTGACGGCAAAACTTATTATTTCGGCACAGACGGCTATCTTGTTACAGGCTGGATAGAAGCCGACGGAAATAAGTACTACGCTCTTAACGACGGCAGTATTGTTTCGGGACTTAACACCATTGATAATAATTCTTACATATTCAGTTTTTCCGATAACTCTCTCGTTTATGGTTGGTCTATAGTATACGATGGAAGATATTATTCCGACAAATCGGGTATAGTGCAAAAAGGATTTATCACAATAGATGAAAATAAATACTATTTCGATGATACAGGCAAGCTTGTTACGGGAACTTTCACAGTAGGTGAAAACTCATATCTTGCGGACGAAAATGGTAAACTTCTTTCAGGCTTTATAGAAATAGACGGCAACATTTATCTCTTCTCTACCGAGGACTTCACCGGTCAATGCGGATGGCATAAGACAGAGGATGCTACATACTACTTCGGCACCGACGGAATTGCCGCTACCGGTTGGCAAACTATCGATGGTGTAGAATATTATTTTGACAACGAGCATCTTCTTGCAAACGGAATCATCGAAACAGATAGGGGTACTTATCACTTTTCCGATGGTATATTCTCCACGGGTCTTACAAGTACTGAAAACGGTCTCTATCTATTTGACGATTACGGAAGAGCAATGAGCGGTTGGCAAACTGTAAACAGCACCACTTACTACTTCCTCTCATCGGGAGCCGCAGCTTACGGATTTATATCCACGGACAGAGGTTCATACTACTTCAAAAACGGCATATATCAGACCGGGCTCCAAGGCGACAACAACGGTAAATATTATCTTGGCAGCGATGGTCATCCCCTAACCGGATGGCAGACAGCCAACGGTAAGAAGATGTACTTTACCTCAACCGGCAAGGGTGCTAACGGTATGCTTGAGTTAGACGGAAAGAAATACTATTTCTCTAACGGCTCATACAAAACAGGTTGGCAAACATATAACGGGAATCAATATTACTTTTATAACGATGGCACAATGGCAACAAACACAGAAATAGGTGTATATGTCATAGGTACCGATGGTATCGCAATTAAAGAAAGTTGTAACGTCAACAATCTTGATGAATATCTTGACTACTACCTTGATAGATACGGACGTACACCTCAGGGTATATACGATGCCGTACACGATAATATGACTTACAAATACGCTGATAAGGGTGCAAGCTATGAAGAAATGACTTGCTACGCTATCAACAACGGCAAGGGCGCCTGTTATCACTATGCCGCATTCGGTTATATGCTTTTCAAAAGAGCAGGATACGAGGTGTATGTGGTAGAAGGCATTAACGGAAGAACAGGCAACAACCATATGTGGTTATACGTAAAAATGGAAGATGGTTGGTTCTACGTTGATCCCGTATATAATGCGGGTGCTAAAATGACAGAGGAATATCTCGTCAACAACGGAAGTTCTTGGGATAAGTCCTCATTACCTACCGAATGACAGGAGTTGTATTGCTTGAACTTTAGTTCAATTATTTTCGTTTTCGGGTTTTTGCCGGCAGTATTTTTGCTTCACACAATTATCCCGAACATAAAAATCAAGAATTACTTTCTCGCAACAGCAAGCTTGTTTTTCTACGCTTGGGGCGAACCCATACATATCATTTTAATGATCGTATCAGTTTTCATTAACTGGTTACTCAGCGCCTTTATTGCCCGAAAAGAGAAATGTAAAATATTCATAGTAATAGCCGTTGTTGTAAATATCGGTTTACTTACGGTGTTTAAATATTCGGGCTTTATTGTGGAATCAATAAACCTTTTAGGTACTGATCTCCCCGTCCCCGAAATTCATCTTCCGATAGGTATATCCTTCTATACCTTCCAGGCGATGTCTTACGTAATAGACGTATATCGCGATAAAACAACGTATCAGAAGAGCTTTATTGCTACCCTTCTCTATATAGCATTTTTCCCTCAGCTTATTGCAGGTCCTATAGTAAAATACCACGATATCAACAAGCAACTCTCTGAGCGATGCGTTACCATAGATGGTGTAAGCAACGGCATCAGACGATTTATTATCGGTCTATCTAAGAAATTGTTATTAGCAGACGTTGCCGCTCTTACTGTGGATACTATATTTGCGGCAGATACTGCGGAGATATCCGGCTTCTGTGCTTGGACAGGAGCCATATTCTATATATTCCAGATATACTTTGACTTTAGCGGATACAGTGATATGGCTATAGGTCTTGCTAAGATGTTCGGCTTTGACCTTCTTGAAAACTTTAACTATCCTTACATATCAAAGAGTATTACGGAATTTTGGAGAAGATGGCATATCTCCCTCTCTACTTGGTTCAGAGAATACCTCTACATCCCCCTCGGTGGTAACAGAAAAGGGACTCTGAGAACATACCTTAATCTCTTTATCGTATTCTTAGCAACAGGAATATGGCACGGCGCAAACTTCACCTTCCTCGTATGGGGTATCTACAACGGAATCCTTATGATACTGGAAAGATGTAAGGTAATCCGAATCAAAAACAGAGTTATATCTCATATCTATACGCTTATAGCGGTTACTGTAGGTTTCGTCATTTTCCGCGCAGACAGTATCGGATACGCTATACGTTATTTATCACGTATGGTTATCCCCTCTGCATTTACCGGTGGCGGTGCCGATGCTCTCGAGTTTTTCAATCCGTACTTTATTGTTTCGGCAATCGCTATGGTTATCGGATGTATTGCTATAGTACCGAAATTAAGAACTCTTGAAGAAAAGAAAACTAAGATTGGTAAAATACTCTCTCCCGTATCATACGTAGCTTCACTTGTTCTTTTCTTGATATGCTTTGGTGTACTCGCATCAAACTCATACAGTCCGTTTATATATTTCCGATTCTAAGGTAAGGGGGTAAACGTTATAAAAGCAAAATTATTATATTGTATTCTTTTTTTCGCTATGACCCTTGTACCTGTTTATACGATGTTTTTCCTTCCCGATACGAAAGTAGCCGAGAAGCAAGAAGTAGCACAGATGCCCACTCTTACTCTTGAAGACGGAAGCTTCAACGACGACTTCCCCTCTCAGTATGAAAATTATCTTTCTGATAACTTCACTTTCAGACAAGAGGTTATTTCAACTTACGGTAAAGTTAAATATACTGTATTTAACGTATCGGCCGAGGAGCAAGTAATAGCCGGTGACGACGGCTGGCTCTATTTTTCAAAGACCCTTGATGATTACAAGGGCGAAAACCAATTAAGTGAATACGATATTCAAGCAATATGCAAAACTGTTGATTTGATTGACGAATATGCCGAATCCCAAGGTGCTGAATTTGTGTTTATGATAGCACCAAATAAGAATAGCGTGTATCCCGAGAATATGCCCTACTACTATACTCCCGCTGAGGGCAATACAAATCTCGAAAACTTAAGCAATGCGTTATCGGGCGAAGAATATTATCTGAATATATTGTCGTCTCTTGACCTTTCTCAGGGTCAGCTGTATCATAAAACCGATACTCACTGGAATAATCTGGGAGCGGCTCAGTGTTACAATGCTATGATGGATGGTCTCGCTCTCCCCCACACGAATTACATAGAAGGCGGTTATATAGAAGATACTGTATGGCAGGGTGACCTGACCGCAATGATGCTTCCAAACGAAGAAATCTATGATACACAGATTATATTCAATACTCCCACGGAATACGAATATATTTCTAAATTCCGTACGGAAGAGGATTTGAATATTGAGACCTATAACGAAGATGGCACAGGTAATATTCTCGTATACAGAGACTCCTTCTGCAACGCCCTTCTCCCCTTGATTGCTAATGATTTCCAATACTGTAAATTCACTCGAGTTATTCCTTACAGAATATCTACAGAGTTCGCTACTCAACAGTATGACGTTATCGTTATAGAAATAGTTGAGCGTAACATTGGCGAGCTTCTTAAGGGTGCACCTATGATAAAAGCTCCCACGAGAACATTGTCTGCTGATGCTCATGAAATCGTAAACTATGAGCAATTTAATAAGCCGAGCATCAATTCAACGCATATTTACGGCACATTTGAAAGCGATACTATACCGAATGAAATATACGTTAAATGCGACGGTATCGTATATGAAGCATTTCCCATCTGCGAAACGGAGCTAATGGGAGATCCCGAGAATGGTAAGTATTACTATTCACTATATATACCCGCTGACGTTGATACTTCATCAACTCAGTTATTTATAAAATAAAGGAGATATTCTTATGAAAAAATTTATATCAATTCTTCTTGTGGCTCTAATGATTCTTTCTTTTGTTGCTTGCGGAAAGGATGCGGGAGATTCTACAACGAAACCCGAAGATAGCAAGCCCACTTCCACAACTGCACGTGATGATTCCTTCGTTTACGGCGATGTAGTGCTCAACATCGGCGAAGGCATTTCAGCCGATACTCTCAAGCCCTTAGGCGAACCACTCGACAAGCAGTCTGCTCCCTCCTGCCACTTTGACGGCAACGATACCATTTATATCTATGACGGACTTACAATCTACACCTACGCAGATGGCGATAAAGAGATAGTTTATCTTATAGAAATTACTTCAGACGTATATTCCGCTAAAGACGGAACTAAGGTTGGTATGACACTTGATGAAACAAAGACCATACTTGGTGCACCCTCGCAGGAAACCGCAGTAGGTCTCGTGTATGCAATATCCGATACCACCGCTATTCGCTTCACCATATCCGATTCAGTAGTTACTATGATTGAATACGAAGAAGCAATCTGACAACCGTACATAATAACAAAAGTGCTATCAGTCATCTGACTGATAGCACTTTTTGTTATATTAGCTCAATTATTTAATAACTGATTCTTCCCATGAAGCGTAGGGCTCAATGCCAAAAATCTTAGCAACTGTGGGAGCCACGTTTGCAAGACCGAAGGAACCATCCTTTACTTCATACTCTTTCTTACTATAGATAATGAAGGGAACTTCATTAAGTGAATGAGCTGTTCTGGGAGCGATATTGCCCTTCTTATCCTTTTCGAGCATTTCGTCTGCGTTACCGTGGTCAGCAGTAATAAGAACCGTTACGCCACACTTATCCGCAACCTTAAGAACTCTTGCAAGACCAAGGTCAACTGCCTCAACAGCTGTAATTGTTGCATCAAGGTTACCTGTGTGACCAACCATATCGCCGTTAGGATAGTTGCAACGAATAAAGTCGTACTTACCGCTTTCCATTGCTTCAATAACTGCGTCTGTAACCTCTGCGGACTTCATCCAGGGACGCTCGTCAAAGGAAACCTTATCAGAGGGAATCTCCATAAATGTTTCAAGCTCTTCAGAGAACTTGTCGCTCTTGTTACCGTTCCAGAAATAAGTTACGTGACCATACTTCTGTGTTTCGGAAACTGCAAACTGATTCATACCCTTTGATACAAGGAGTTCAGAAAGAGTATCCTTGATTTCGGGAGGATTAACGAGATAACGCTCAGGAAGCTTAAGGTCGCCGTCATACTGAAGCATACCGGCATAGCAAACGTCAAGCTTTGCGCCTCTGTCAAAGTATGTGAACTCATCGTTATCGAAAGCCATTGAAAGCTCAATAGCACGGTCACCACGGAAGTTGAAGAGAACTACGCTGTCGCCGTCAACGATAGTACCAACGGGCTCGCCATTCTCAGCAATAACAAAGGGAAGAAGATCCTGGTCGATCATACCTTCGTTTTCTGCACGGTATGTTTCGATAGCCTCTGCAGCAGAAGCGAACTGTCTGCCGATACCCTTAACGTGAGTATCCCAACCTACCTTAACCATATTCCAGTTTGCCTGATAACGGTCCATAGTAACTACCATTCTACCGCCACCGGAAGCAATCTTACCGCAGAATGTATCATCGTTGAGCTCTGCGAGAGCTTTTTCAAGCTGCTCTACGTAGATAAGACCTGATGTTGCGGGAACGTCACGACCGTCAAGAAGAACGTGACAACGAACGTTCTTAACACCCTCTGCCTTTGCCTGCTTGAGCATTTCAATAAGGTGAGCGATATTAGAGTGAACGTTACCATCGGAAAGAAGACCGATAAAGTGAAGAGTGGAATTCTTCTCAATACAGTTACCTGCGATTTCTTTCCATGCAGATGAAGAATAAATCTTACCTGATTCAATTGATTCATTAACAAGCTTTGCACCCTGAGAGTAAACCTGACCGCAACCAAGAGCGTTGTGACCAACCTCAGAGTTACCCATATCGTCATCAGAAGGAAGACCTACTGCGGCACCGTGAGCCTTAAGACGAACGTTGGGGCACTCCTTAAGGAGCTTATCAAGAACGGGTGTATTAGCAAGTGTAACAGCATCGCCTAACCCTGTCTTGGAGTAGCCGATACCGTCCATTACAACGAGAAGTACTTTTTCAGACATTTGTATTTCCTGCCTTTTCAAATATTTGTCATTACAAAATATTCGGGCAGACTAATCGCCTGCCCTGATATTTTATACTTAGATGCTTGCTGCCTTAACGATTACAGAGAAATCCTCTGCCTTAAGTGATGCGCCACCGATGAGACCACCGTCAACGTCAACCTTAGCGAGAAGCTCTGCAGCATTCTTAGCATTCATAGAACCACCGTACTGAATAGTTACACGGCTTGCACACTTGGGACAGTAGATCTCACCGAGAACCTCACGGATAGCGTGGTTAACTTCATCAGCCTGCTCAGCAGTAGCTGTTTCGCCTGTACCGATAGCCCAAACGGGTTCGTAAGCGATGATGATTCTATCGAGTTCTTCATTGGAAACGCCCTGAAGAGCAATCTTTGTCTGAGAGCGAACAACTTCCATTGTTACACCCTTCTTACGCTCGTCAAGAAGCTCACCAACGCAAAGAATAACGGTAAGACCGCTATCAAGTGCTGCGCGAACTCTCTTGTTAACTGTCTCGTCTGTCTCACCGAAGTACTGTCTTCTCTCGGAGTGACCGATGATAACGTAATCAACACCGATAGCCTTAAGCATGGGAGCGGAAACCTCACCCGTGAATGCGCCGCTCTCTGCCCAGTGGCAGTTCTCGGCACCAATCTTGATGTTGGAGCCTGCAGCTGCTTCCTGAGCTGCAAAGATGTCGATATAAGGAACGCAGAGAACTACGTCACAATCTGCGTCTGCAACGAGGGGCTTCATCTCGTTGATGATTGCCTTTGCCTCGTCGGGAGTTTTATTCATTTTCCAGTTACCTGCGATAACTGCTTTACGAAGTGACTTATCCATAATAATTTCCCTTTCAGAAAAACTAATTTATTGGTGAGTTAGCGACCCCGAAGCGTATGAGATACGCGAGTTCGGGTCGGTAACTCGACAAATACACGTGCTATATTACTTATCATTTACTGCTTCGATGCCGGGAAGTGCCTTACCCTCAAGGAATTCAAGAGAAGCACCGCCACCTGTGGAGATGTGAGTCATCTTAGCGCCGAAGCCGAGAGTATTAACTGCTGCTGCAGAGTCGCCACCACCGATGATTGTTGTAGCATCTGTCTCTGCAAGAGACTTAGCAACTGCGATAGTACCCTTTGCAAGAATGGGGTTCTCGAATACGCCCATAGGTCCGTTCCAAACAACTGTCTTAGCGGACTTAACTGCATCTGCATAAAGCTCTGCAGTCTTGGGGCCGATATCAAGGCTCATCATATCTGCGGGAATCTTGTCTGCGTCGCAAACCTCAACCTCGATCTCAGCATCGATGGGATCGGGGAATGACTTTGTGATTGTAACGTCGATGGGAAGAAGAATCTTAACGCCCTTCTCCTCTGCCTTAGCGAGCATATCCTTACAGTAGTCGATCTTTGTCTCGTCGAGAAGAGATGTACCTACTGAGTAACCCTTAGCTGCGAGGAATGTGTATGCCATACCACCGCCGATAATAAGTGTATCTGCCTTGTTAAGGAGATTCTCGATAACGTTAAGCTTGTCTGCAACCTTAGCGCCGCCAAGAATTGTAACGAAAGGTCTCTGCGGATCTTCAACAGCGTTGCCGAGGTACTGAAGCTCCTTACCCATAAGGTAACCAACTGCAGCTTCTTCAACGAAGGAAGCAACACCAACTGTTGAACAGTGAGCTCTGTGAGCTGCACCGAAAGCATCGTTTACATAGATATCGCAAAGAGAAGCAAGCTCCTTAGAGAAAGCTTCGCCGTTCTTTGTCTCTTCGGGACGGAAACGAGTATTCTGAAGAAGAACTACATCGCCATCCTTCATAGCTGCTACTGCCTTCTTAGCATTTTCGCCAACAACTAC
>JAZUSK010000004.1:0-55431 GCA_045606645.1 Acutalibacteraceae bacterium
TAGGAGACGCTGGTACATTTGAGTATAAGGCGATTTATTCAGATAACTTTAACTTGAATTCGCTGCCTTATTTCTATATTGACAATTTAAAAATTAATAATAATTAATCTATCAATAGAAAGGAAGATGCTATTATGGCAAAAAGCAGACTTATCGGCGATTATCCTGTAATCGGTATTCGCCCCATCATCGACGGCAGAAGAGGCCCCCTCAAGGTCAGAGAATCCCTTGAAGACCAGACCATGAACATGGCAAAGGCAGCAAAGGCTCTCTTTGAGGAAAATCTCCGTTATTCAAACGGCGAGCCCGTTAAGGTTGTTATCGCTGACACAACAATCGGCAGAGTTGCAGAAGCAGCAGCTTGCGCGGCAAAGTTCAAGAAAGAGGGCGTTGACATCACTCTTTCAGTTACTCCCTGCTGGTGCTACGGCTCCGAAACAATGGATATGGACCCTAACACAATCAAGGGCGTTTGGGGCTTCAACGCAACCGAAAGACCCGGCGCAGTTTATCTTGCAGCAGTTCTTGCAGCTCATGCACAGAAGGGTCTGCCCGCATTCGGCATCTACGGCAAGGACGTTCAGGATGCTGATGACACATCAATGCCCGCCGACGTTAAAGAAACGCTCCGTCGCTTTGCACGCTCCGCTGTTGCGGTTGCAACAATGAGAGGCAAGAGCTATCTCCAGATTGGCTCAACCTGCATGGGTATTGCGGGTTCGGTTATCGACCCCGATTTCATCGAAGAATATCTCGGTATGAGAGTTGAATCAGTTGACGAGGTTGAAATCATCCGCCGAATGAGCGAGGGTATCTATGACGAAGCTGAATTCCAGAAGGCACTCGCATGGACAAAGGCAAAGTGCAAGGAAGGCTTTGACAAGAACCCCGAATTCGTAAGAAAGAGCGATGAGCAGAAAGAAAAGGATTGGGAATTCGTTGTTAAGATGATGTGCATCATCAAGGACCTTATGAACGGCAACGAAAATCTTCCCGCAGGCTGCGAAGAAGAAATGGTTGGTCACAACGCTAGCGCTGCAGGCTTCCAGGGTCAGAGACAGTGGACAGACTTCTATCCCAACGCCGACTTCGCAGAGGCTATGCTCAACACAAGCTTCGACTGGAACGGCGCTCGCGAGCCCTATATTCTCGCAACAGAGAACGATACTCTCAACGGCGTAAGCATGCTCCTTATGAAGCTCCTTACAAACAGACCTCAGATGTTCGCAGACGTTCGTACCTACTGGAGCCCCGAGGCTCTCAAGAAGGCTACCGGCTATGAGCTTACAGGTAAGGCTGCAGAAAGCAAGGGCTTTATCCACCTCATTAACTCCGGCGCTTGCTGTCTTGACGCTTGCGGTGAGGTTAAGGACGCTGACGGCAACGGTATCATCAAAGAGTGGTACGACGTAACAGACGCAGATATCAAGAAGATCAACGACGCAACAGAGTGGTGTGCAGCTGATAACGGTTACTTCCGTGGCGGCGGATACTCAAGCCGTTTCCTTACCCGTGCAGAAATGCCCGCTACAATGATCCGTCTTAACCTCGTTAAGGGTCTTGGACCGACAATGCAGATCTGCGAAGGTTATACAGTAGCTCTTCCCGATGACATTTCACACGCTATCTGGAAGAGAACAGACTACACATGGCCCTGCACATGGTTCGCTCCTACACTTACAGGTAAGGGTCCCTTCACTTCAGCTTACGAAGTAATGAACCACTGGGGTGCTAACCACGGCGCAATCTCCTACGGTCACATCGGTGCAGATATCATCACTCTCTGCTCCATGCTCAGAATCCCCGTATCAATGCACAACGTTAGCGAAGACAAGATCTTCCGTCCCGCTTGCTGGAATGCATTCGGTACTCAGGAGCTCGAGAGCGCAGACTTCAGAGCTTGCGAAACCTACGGTCCTCTCTACAAATAATTATTGCAGTAACAAACCACCTCGGAGTAAAATCCGAGGTGGTTTTCTTTTTGTTCAATTAATAAAGGTACGACGATGATACGTATATTACCTTACCTGTTGTACTGTCAATGTTTACGACAAATATATATTTATCATCACTGAACACGTACTCATCAAAGTAAGTATCGTCAAACTCGTACTCTATGCCTTCCACAGACAAGAGGAAAGCCGCTTCGGATATACCTGCCTTTACTCCCAAGGGAAAAACAACCCAACCCTCAGCGGAGGATGAGCTAACGGAAACTACGGAGCAATCCTCAATGCGTGCCTCGGATATAGTGGGATTATACACGTCAACACCTGTCAATACCGCATTACCTCTCGTGAAGGTGGCGTAAGCTCTGCCGCCCGATGGAATTTTACTTGCAGAGCCGTCAAACTCTGCGATCCAGCCTCTCGATATCAATACATCTACGCTTATAGGCAAACGGTAAACCTCTCCATCTATACTGATTATTCCCGAAGTAGGAGTGACGTCAGGATCGGTGGGATAAGGTAGTGCCACGTGATCCGCGTTTTCCCAGTAGTCGTCGCCAAAATTGTCGGGCTTCTTGGTGTCGCAAAATCTTATTGATATAAGATTCTCCGTATTTTTATCGAAAGTAAACTGTGCAATTTTCGTCTCTGATTCCATATATGTCAGCACGTATCCGCGCCCTGCCGACACTTTATCGACACATATGCCGACAACATCTTGAAGTGAATCCATACTTGCAAATCCAAGCTTCAAATCGCCCATGATAGATATATCGGAATTAGGGTTATTGCTTCTCTCTACTTTGATTTCGGAAACGATACACTCTCTAAAGGGCGTATTCGAATTATTGAAATTCACGGCGGTAATCTGCATCTGAGCCCCGTCGGCAGATTTTAATATAATCTCTGCCTTTTCACCCGACGGAAGCACTCCGTTTGAAACACCTCCGGTAAATATCCAACCGCTGTCGAGAATCTCACCTACGGTCATATGAATCTGATACACGTTGCCGTCTATCATAATCTGATAATCTGAAAATTCACCCGACATTTTATATTGCGTGGGCTTCATCTGAAGCTGCTGAGTATCCGCTCCGCTTTCGATGGGTTCTTGGCTAAGGGAAGAAGCTCCCTCGCCACTATTTTTCGTAGGAGAGAAAAGCTTGATCCCAAGTAACACTACGCCGAATGATACTAAAAGAATCCCTACACATAAAGCTATTATCTTGATGCTTTTTATCGGCAAGGCTTTCGTAACGGGAGAGATTTCCTCCGAGGTATCTACCGTATCGGGCACACCGCAGCTTTTGTACTCGTAAAGATTGCTCTGTCGTTCTATAGGCTCTACAAATTCTTGCGGAGAATTCTCTGTTTCTTTATCTCCGCACTCGGGACATACAGAAAAATCTTCATCTGACTGATGTCCGCAAGAAGCGCACTCTTTCATACCTCTCCCCTCCTTCACAAAAAGCTTACATATATTATACTATTCTTAAATAGATTTGGCTATACCAAACTTAAATAATGAAAAGTTAAAAATTTAAAAACGGTCTCCTACGGGAGACCGTTTTTGTTTGCGTCGAGCGATGTAAAGGCGCTTTATTCGTCAAATTGATTTCAAAAGGCCGGGAAGACCTGCGATTACTTTGGGTATCGCCTTTATAATCATTGCGGCAAGACCTCTTACGAGCGGCTTCTTATCATTAAGAACATCAAGAAGCTCCTGCGCCATCTTGGGTGAGAAGATACCAAGGCTCATAGAAATGAAGTTCTTGATAGGTGTCTGAAGAGCGATAGCGCACGCCATACCCTCTGAACCTACAAACTTACGAAGGAGCTTAACTATCTTCTTACCGTTCTTACCTGCCTCGGAATCCTCGAGGGTATTTGCAATGGTAAGGTTGGGATAAGAAACAATAGCCGACTCGGGAATCTCTCTGCCGAGAACTGCCGTGAACTGCTCGTCTGATACTGTAAGAACGTCTGCATTATAGTATGCGGGAGCAGTTGCTCTGTAATCGGGAACGATTGCATCTACTGTTGACTCGACCGTTACACCTGCAGAAAGCTTGATATCACGGCTGGAAGCACCTACGCAGATTGTAAACGCACCTGTCTCAACGTGCCAATCGTGAATATTAACGTTGTAGTATGCGAATGCTCTCTTATCAAGAGTAATAGTGATTTCTTTTTCCTCACCTGCTTTAAGGAAAACCTTCTTGAAGCCCTTAAGCTCTTTTTCGGGTCTGTAGATCGTGCTCTCGTTATCCTTAACGTAAAGCTGAGCAACCTCTGCGCCGTCAACTGCGCCTGTATTCTTAACCTTGAAGGAAACTGTAAGAGTGTCTGTATCCTTAATGCTGTCTGCAGAAAGCTTAAGGTCGCTATACTCGAAGGTTGTATATGAAAGACCGTAACCGAAGGGGAAACGAACATCCTTCTTAGCGGTGTCGTAATATCTGTAGCCTACGAAAACGCTCTCTCTGTATTCAACGGTAGATACGTTACCGGGGAAGTAGTTGAAGCTGGGATTATCGGAAAGCTCCATAGGATAAGTCTCGGCAAGCTTACCCGAGGGGTTAACGTCGCCGAAGAGAATATCTGCAACCGCAGAGCCCGAGCTTTCACCGCCGAGGTAGCAGTTTACGATACCCTGCACCTTATCTGCCCAAGGCATCTCAATAACTGCACCACCTGAAAGAGCAACGATAACGTTACTGTTTACAGCGGTAACTGCATCAATAAGCTTAACGTGATTTTCGGGAATACGGATATGAGTACGGTCGAAGCCTTCAGACTCAAACTCCTCTGTAAGACCAACAAAGAGAATTGCTGCTTCCTTGCCCTTAGCTGCTTCAACAGCCTGAGCAATAAACTGCTCGTCGGAAATCTTATTCTTCTTTTCTGTGCTGTAGCCCTGTGCCCAAGCAACACTCTTTGTTCTCTCAAGAATTGAATCGTAAGCGGTGTCAATCTTAATTGCATTTACGATTGATGAACCTGCACCCTGATAACGGGGCTTAACAGCCATCTCACCGATAACGGCGATATTTGCATCTCTCTTAAGGGGAAGTATATTATTATCGTTTTTGAGAAGCACCATACACTGAGCGGCAATCTCACGAGCTCTCTGGTGGTGTGCCATAGCATCGTACTCATACGTGCCGAGAACATCCTTTGAACGAAGAATAACATCTAACACGTTATCAACCATCTTATCAAGGAATTCCTCGGGAATTCTGCCGTCTTTTACTGCTTCTGCAATCTGTCTGTTACCCTCACCGTTAGAGGTGGGCATTTCAAGCTCCTGACCTGCAAGGAGACCAAGAACACGGTCATTCTCTGCACCCCAGTCAGTAACGATCATACCGTTGTAGCCCCACTCGTCACGAAGCACGTCTGTAAGGAGCCATTTATTCTCTGCACAGTATGTACCGTTAAGTCTGTTATATGCACACATGATCGTCCAAGGCTGAGCCTGCTTAACCGTCTTTTCAAAAGAGGTAAGGTAGATCTCGCGTAATGCACGCTCGTCAACAACGCTGTCAACTGTCATACGGCGAGTTTCCTGGTTGTTACCTGCGAAGTGCTTAAGAGACGTACCGATGCCCTTTGACTGTACACCGTTTACAAATGCGGCGGAAATCTCACCTGCAAGGAAGGGATCCTCTGAGAAATACTCAAAGTTTCTACCGCAAAGAGGTGAACGCTTAATATTAGTACCGGGTCCGAGGAGGACGCTTACCTGCTCCTTAAGGCACTCTTCACCAAGAAGAACACCCATCTCATAAATAAGATCGGGATCCCATGAGCAAGCAGTTGTAACCGCAGTGGGGAAGCAGATAGCGGGTACGCCCTTAAGGCTCATCTTCTGATCCTTATCCTTCTTTTCGTTTCTTTTTCTGATACCGTGAGGGCCATCGGTCCACATAACAACGGGGATACCTAATCTCTCAAGGCCGGGAGTATGCCAATAGTCAAGACCGGAACAAAAGGATACCTTTTCCTCGAGGGTCATCTGACTGATAAGATCAGCGTGTTTCATAATATACCTCCAAATAAAAGTTAAAAATATTCACATACACATTAATAATAACATACAAAATATACCATTTCAAGACCTTATTTTTCTGTACTTTTATTGATTTTACACTATAGCTATGATACAATTTTCCCAAATAAACTTTCGGAGGTTACTATGCTTTACAAGAAAAACTCCAACCCCGCACTAAACGATGAGCTTTTCAAAAATCCTACTTCAGAATACAGAGGCACACCATTCTGGGCATGGAACAATATGCTCACTTCTGAAGAGCTCTGCCGTCAGATAGACGTATTTAAGGAAATGGGTCTCGGCGGCTTCCATATGCACGTGCGTACGGGTCTCAAAAACAAATATCTCAGCGAAGAATATATGAATCTCGTAAAGGATTGCGTTGACAAGGCGAAGGCAGAGGAAATGCTCGCTTGGCTCTACGACGAGGACAGGTGGCCCTCAGGTGCCGCAGGCGGTCTCGTAACTCAGGACTATCGTTATAGATCAAGAAGCCTTCTTATGACCGTAGATGCCTATGGTGCCGCAGGTGCACTCGACAGTAGCTCCAGAGCCGAGGCAACACGCTCGGGCGAAGGAAAAATCCTCGCTTGCTACGACGTTGTGCTTGACGAAGATGGCTTCCTTCAGTCATACAAGAGAATTGGCGAACACGACGAAGCAGAGGGCACCAAGTGGTTTGCTCTACTCGAAATCGCAAGTCAGAACAGCTGGTACAACGACCAGGCATACGCAGACACGCTCAACAAGGAAGCTATCGAGAAATTCATTGAGGTTACTCACGAAAAATACAAGGCTAAGGTTGGCGACGAATTTGACAAAACCGTTCCCGCTATCTTTACCGACGAGCCCCAGTTCACAAGAAAACAGACCTTCGAAAACTCTCTTGATACAGAAGACGTAGCAATGCCTTGGACAGACAAGGTTCCCGAGCTCTACCAGGAGCTTTACGGCGCAGATATTTTTGATACTCTCCCCGAAATCTTCTGGAATCTCAAGGGTAACGCACCCTCAATACACCGCTACCGTTACCACGACTTTATATCCGAGCTTTTCACACGTTCCTTTGCCGATACAGTTGGCGGATGGTGTGCAGAAAATAATATAGCGCTCACGGGTCATATGATGGAGGAGCCTACGCTTCATAGTCAGACAGCGGCTCTCGGTGAAGCGATGCGCTCATATAGAAGCTTCCGGCTCCCCGGTATAGACCTTCTTTGCAACAGTCACGAATTCACAACCGCAAAGCAGGCTCAGTCCGCCGCACATCAGTTCGGCTACGAGGGTGTCCTCTCCGAGCTTTACGGTGTTACGGGATGGGATTGCGACTTCAGAAAATATAAGCATCAGGGTGACTGGCAGGCGGCTCTCGGTATTACCGTAAGAGTACCGCACCTTTCATGGTACGCTATGGCGGGTGAAGCAAAGCGAGACTACCCCGCATCTATTTCATATCAATCTCCGTGGTTCAAGGAATACAAGCTTGTGGAGGACCACTTCGCAAGAGTTAATACTGCACTCACACGCGGTAAGCCCGTAATCAAGGTCGGCGTTATTCATCCTGTCGAGAGCTTTTGGCTCCATTGGGGTCCCAATGATAAAACCGCTCTCTTCCGAGACGGTCTCGACGAGAAATTCCTTAATCTTACCTCTTGGCTTCTTGAAAATTCAGTTGACTTCAACTTCATAAGCGAATCGCTTCTCCCCGATCTTTGCCCCGAGGCTTCTGCACCTCTTAAGGTCGGTCAGATGGAATACGATACTATCATCGTACCCGGTTGCGAGACCTTAAGAGCATCTACTCTCGAAAGACTTGAAGAGTTCAGGAAGCAGGGCGGCAGACTTATCTTTATCGGTTCCGCACCTAAGCTTTGCGACGCGGTTGCATCCGACAGAGGTGCAGACCTTTATAGCATCAGTGAAGCCGTTGACTTTACACGCTCCGCAGTAGCAGATGCTCTCGAGAGCGAGAAGCTCGTTACTATCCGCCGCGGAAACGGTGTGCTTTCCGACGACCACATTTATCAGCTCCGTGAAGACGGCGATTGCAGATGGCTCTTCGTATGTCACAACAAGGAGCCTCGCAACAAGGACGTTGACAACGGCAGAGATATCCGCATAACCGTCGAGGGTGAATACAGTGTGCTCACCTACGATACTCAGTCGGGCGATATTTATCCCGCAGAGTTCAAGGTTGCAAACGGAAAGACTGTTATATACGAGCATCTTTACGGATACGATTCAAGACTTTATAAATTAGCAGCTCCCGAAGAGGTTGCATCCGTTAAGGCAGAGAAAATTCCCCACTTGGAGCCCAACGGCGTATGCGGTGCGGTTGAATACGAGCTTTCTGAAAGCAACGTACTTCTTCTTGACATCGCAGAGCACAAGCTCGACGGTGAAGAGGACTTCTCTCCCGCAGAAGAAATCCTCAGACTCGATAATATATGCCGTAAAAAGCTTGGTCTCAGAGACAGAGGTGAAGCTATCGTTCAGCCCTGGGTAAACGGCGAAAAGGCTCCTATCTCAGAGGTTACTCTCAGATATACTTTTGATAGCGAAATCGATTACAGCGGTGCAGAGCTTGCTCTTGAAGATGCAGACCGGGCAGAGGTAATCTTCAACGGCGAGAAGGCGGATATGACCATCCTCGGCACGTATGTGGATATTTCTATCTTCAGAATCAAGCTTCCCGATATAAAAAAGGGTGAAAATACACTTATTATCAAGTATCCCTTCGGCGAAAGCGCAAACTTAGAGACAGTATTTGTCTTAGGTAAATTCGGTGTTAATCTTCGAGGTACAGAGAAAACAATCACCGCTCTTCCCAATAAGATCGGCTTCGGTGATATCACCGCTCAGGGCTTCCCCTTCTACGGCGCAAACATCACCTACAAGGTGCCCGTAAACGTACAGAACGGTTCACTTAAGGTAATCGCTTCAGACTACCGCGGTGCTATTATCAAGGCTTCTCTTGATGGAAAGGAAATGGGTACTATCATCTATCCGCCCTACTTCCTCATGGCTGAAAACGTAGAAAACGGCAACCATATTCTCAGCCTTACACTATCGTCTCACAGATACAATACATTCGGACCTCTTCACTTAGTTGATGCAACCGAATCATGGCATGGCCCCGGAGCATGGCGCTCCCGCCACAATAATTGGAGCTATGAGTACGTATTAAGACCTATTGGTATATTGAAAGCACCCGCATGGCTCGCATAAAGCTCGCAACGATATAAATCCGCTTTGCGGATTTGTGATATACGCTTACGCGTGTGATATATCGCCCCGGCGATGTGATATATTTTGCTGACGCAAAATGTTTCGGGTCTGCGACGCGTTATAAAGAAAAAATCTCCGCGATACATTCACTGTATCGCGGAGATTTCATTTAATGAATAATGAAAAAGTTATAATTTTCAGTAAAATCTAAGATTTGGATGAAGTGCGCCGACTTAGAGAGCGACGGCGTATGCATAAATACAAAAACTCTACCCACGGCGATGGATTTTGGATGAAGATGGCTTTTTCACACCCCGATGGCGTATACCGATACGTCGAGTGGGTGGGAAAATGACATATTCGCCAAAAGACAAGCCGTTAGATTTTAGAAAGCTCGAGGGTTCTTTTATATGCCGCCTTTACCGCATTCATTGCGCTTGCTCTGAATGCGCCCTCTTCGAGAGCCTTTACACCCTCTATGGTGCTGCCTGCAGGACTGCATACCGCATCCTTTAATTTACCGGGATGCTCGCCTGTCTCCATAAGCATTGTAGCGGAGCCTGCGAGAGTCTGCGCCGCATAGAGGAGAGCCTTATCGCGGGGAAGTCCGCACTCAACGGCGCCGTCTGCGAGAGCCTCGCAGAACATAAAAGCAAAAGCAGGACCGCAGCCCGATACACAGCTTGCCGCGTCGATCTTGTCCTCGTCAATTTTATCGAGGACACCCGCATACTTCATAGCATCGAGGAAGCCTTCGATATCCTCCATTGAAACGAACTCATTGGAGGTATAGAGAATCATACCCTCGCCTACTGCTACGGGCATATTGGGCATAATACGGATAATAGGACAATCCACACCTGCCATTGCAGAGATAGTTGCCATAGAAACACCTGCCGCCATAGATACAAGAACGAAATCAGTCGTTCTGTCCTCTAACACGGGAGCAACCTTTTCAAATAAGCTTTTGAGCATCTGAGGCTTCACACCGAGGAAGATATAGTCGCAATTAAGCACGATATATTCAGCATCCGCAACGTTAACGTCCGTTTCATCTGCGAAAGCCTTTACCTTTTTAGTATCAACGTCGAAAACGAAGATGTTTTCTGCACCGATTGATTTTATTGCGGCACGGGCAAGAGCGCCGCCCATATTTCCGCAACCGAGAAAGCCGATTTTCTTCATACTGTCACCCCATTAGCGAATCTGTCCGTCGCCCTTAATGATAAATTTATAAGTAGTCAATTCTTTAAGTCCCATAGGGCCTCTTGCGTGAAGCTTCTGAGTAGAGATACCCATCTCGCAACCGAGACCAAATTCACCGCCGTCGGTAAATCTTGTGGAAGCGTTTACGTAAACCGCCGCGCTATCAACCGCCATAGAGAATTTATTTGCGTTATCAATATTCTCAGTAATAATCGCTTCACTATGACCCGTTGAATGAAGAGCGATGTGCTCAATAGCCTCGTCAACGTCGGACACTACCTTAACACCGAGAATATAATCGAGAAATTCTGTGTCGAAGTCGTTTTCTCCTGCGGGCGTGCCGTCGATTACAGACTGAGCCTTTTCATCTAATCTGAGCTCAACGGGAATCTGTCCCTTCGCCTCTCGTATACCGCAAAGGCGCTCCTTAAGATAGGGAAGAAAGCTCTTTGCAATACCTTCGTGAATAAGCACAACCTCACAAGCGTTGCACACAGAGGGTCTGCTTGTCTTCGCATTTTCTATTATATTAAGTGCCTTTTCCGTATCGGCAGATTTATCTACGTAAATGTGGCAGATACCCGTGCCCGTCTGTATGCAAGGCACTTTAGCATTTTCCGTACAAGCCTTAATGAGACCTGCACCACCGCGGGGAATGAGAAGGTCAACGTAGCCTACTGCATTCATAAGCTCATTTGCACTTTCTCTCGTTGTATCCTGCACAAGGTTAATGAGAGTTTCGGGAAGTCCTATTTCCTTAAGACCCTTTCTCATAGCCTTCACTATTGCGTTTGCAGAAAGAAATGCTTCCTTACCGCCACGGAGAATACATACGTTACCGCTCTTAAGGGCAAGTGCCGCCGCATCAGAGGTAACGTTAGGACGGCTCTCGTATATAATAGCAACTACGCCCATAGGAACCGCGGTCTTCTCAACTACTATTCCGCTTGGTCTTACTACTCTGTCAAGGACCTGACCTACGGGGTCGGGAAGCTGAGCAACCTGACGGATGCCATCTGCCATACCATCTATTCTTTCCTTAGAGAGAGCGAGTCTGTCGAGCATTACGTCTGATATAGTACCCTTTGCCTTTTCAAGGTCCTTAGCATTTTCTGCTAAAATGGCATCGCAGTTTTTCTGCAGACTTTCAGCCATTTTCATAAGGGCATTGTTTTTAGTTTCAGTGCTGAGGGAGAAGAGTACAGATTTTGTCTTCTTAGCCTCTACCAATATTTCCTGAGTGGTTTTCATATATATCTACGACCTTTGTCTGAAATAAATCGTGTACCTACGCTCTTACCTTCTACGATATCGTAAAGCACCGCAGGAGAGGAGCCGTTTGCGATTACTACGTCGGTACCTCTGTCAATACATCTCTTAGCGGCGGAAAGCTTTGTAGCCATACCGCCCGTACCGAGACCGCTGTTGCTCTTACCGCCGAGAGCTTCTATCTCGGGAGTAATCTCTCTTATCTCGGAAATAAGCATTGCCTCCGAGTCCTTATGAGGGTCAGCAGTATAGAGACCGTCAATATCAGAGAGAAGCACAAGAAGGTCTGCGTGCATACTTACTGCAACGATAGCACCAAGGGTATCGTTATCACCTACGGAGATCTCGTCGGTGTTTACAGTATCGTTTTCATTAATAATAGGAAGAACGTTAAGCTCAAGAAGTCTTGTCATAGTGTTCTTGATATTATGATATCTTGTGGGGTCCTCGAGGTCGAGACCCGTAAGGAGTATCTGCGCTACGGTATGGTTGTACTCGGAGAAAAGCTTATCATAAGCGTACATCAATTCGCACTGACCTACTGCCGCCGCAGCCTGCTTAGTGGGCATATCCGAGGGTTTCTCCTTAAGAGAGAGCTTTCCTACGCCCATTCCGATAGCGCCGGAAGAAACGAGGATAATCTCGTTTCCTGCATTTTTCAAATCTGCGAGAACCTTGCAAAGCTCCTCAACGTGACGGATATTAATGTTACCCGTACTGTGAGCAAGTGTAGAGGTTCCGACTTTAACTACAATTCTCATTTGTGTATCTCCAAATTAAACGTTAATAGAATTATTCCTCGTTATCTGTTCTTCCCTTAAGTTTAGCGGCTCTGGTAACTGCAAGATCTGACATCATCTGTTCTTTAACCTTACCGTCAACGTTAAAGAATGAAAGTGAAACTGCCTTACCGATTCTACCGATAGCAGGAGCGAGAGTGAATACCGTCCAGATAGCCTGAAGCATGCCGGGGTCGGTCTGAGGAACAACAACGCCGTATGAGTTAATAAGCGGCTCGTAATGAATAGCGGCGATAATCAAACCGCTAAGGATAGTTGAAATATTATTTGTAATAAGAGTAATGTAACCCATTGCAGCACTCATCATACCCTCGTTACGAATACCCGTCTTCCACTCAACGTAGTCGTAAAGGTCACCCTGAAGAGCCGTACCGCAGTATCTCTGAACGCTGTTCATAGCACCTGCGAGAGTAAGGAAGAATACAATTATAATAATATTTATAAGATTGTTATCGGTGGGCTTATAGCCTACGAAGTACATTATAAGATATACGATACCGCAATAGCCGTATGCGAATACCGAAAGCCTTCGAAGGCCAAGCTTCTTCGTCATCTTTGTAGCAAAAGGAAGAACGAAGTAGCTGGGAAGTCCCGTAAACAGACCTGCAATGGCAGCGTTAGAAAGCTTACCCGTACAGTTGAGCCAGAAATAGTTAGCAACGCTCTGACCCGTTCCTTTACCCATACCAAAGAAGTTCTTAGCCATAAGAGCCCACATAGGTCGGCATGCTGCTACCTGCTTCACGGATTTCCACACGCTCGTACTGTTCATTTCCTCACGGGATGCAAGCGGCACACGCTCACGAAGACTGAAGAAACCGAAAACTCGGAAAACGATTACAAGAGCGATAAATATAATCGCACCGCCGAGATAGATATTCTTTGTTGGAATAGTACGCGGTAAATAGTCGACGAAGAACGGGAAAAGCGACGGCAACCACACGCCGAAAAGGTCAACGTATGTATCTGCCGCAATCAATTTATTTCTCTCGTTAGTGTTAGGTGTAAGATTATAAAGAGTCGCCTGATACGCGGGGGTATAGAAGGAATTCGCTATAGAACCCACGTAACGGATAATAAGGAAAAGTAAAAGAAGTGTTGCCTGAGAAAGTCCGTCGGGCAATATGTACGGCATAGCCGCAGAGAACACGAAGAAGGGAAGCGTAAGCACAAGATAAGGTCGCACTCTTCCCCAACGGGTACGGGTTCTGTCAAGAATGGGACCCGAAATAGCGTTATCAAAGGTATCAATGATACTGCAGAAGGACTGAGCAACGCTGAGAGTAATGGGGCTTACGTGCTGGAAGGTAGTAGTGTAGAAAAACTCGTTGTTACCGTTAAAGGTTTCCCAGTTTTTGTCACCAATACCGGAGATTATATATGCCGCCATTTCGCGAGGGCCCAGATACTCCTTCTCCTGGTGTCTTCTTTCTCTTTCGATTTCTTCCTGAGTAACCTCAGGCTGGACATAGGTGGTATTTTTCTTTTCTGCCACGGATGGCACCGCCTTTCACCTTTTATACTATAATAATACTATGCTTTGATACTATCACAAAAGGATTGGTTTTTCAATCTCAATCAACTATTGAGAAATTTTCCCAACTCTCTCTTTAACCTTGATACGGGGAAGCCCACCACATTGAAGTAGTCTCCCACTATACCCTTTACGAGAAGACTTGCTTTTCCTTGGATTCCGTACGCCCCTGCTTTGTCATAGGGCTCCTTCGAGGAAATGTAAGCTTCTATCTCTTCATCCGTAAGGGGATAAAATTCAACGTCTGTCTTCTCGCTGAAGGTGACACTCTTGTCACCGAGGGATATTGTAACTCCTGTATAAACCTGATGAAGCTTACCGCTGAGAAGCTTTATCATTCGTCTTGCGTCATCTTTATCTACGGGCTTACCTAATATCTCATCATCTACGGAAACTACCGTATCGGCAGATATTACAAGCTCGTCGTTTTGAGAAATTTCCCTCGCCGCCTTGTTTTTAATTTCGGAAAGATACTCAACCGCTTCCCTTGCACCTATGCCATCGGGAAGAGTTTCGTCACAATCCGCAGGGCGTATAATCACGTCATCTGCTATAAGAGAAATTAATTCTTTTCTTCTCGGGGATGCAGATGCCAAAACAATTTTCTTCATATACTTTACCAATTCAATGCTTCGCAGATTTTCTTAAGTGTATTAAGACCCCATTCACAAGCGGTCATAGCGTCTTCGTGACCCTCAAATTCGAGAGTGATGTATCCGTTGTATCCGCTATCCTTAAGAATCTTAAGAGTCTGATATACAGGCACGTTACCGTGACCGAGCACCGCACCTCTGAGATAATTGCCGCCGCGGGTCGAAAAGAAGCCGTCGCAGGGAGCAAACTCACTTCCGCTCTTAACGTGAAAATCCTTAGTATGTACGTATGATGCGAAGGGTGCTAATCTGCTTACAGCAGTTACGGGGTTTTCATCGGCACAAAGGAAGTTACCGATATCTATAAGCGCACCGAAATTCTTATGAGATACGCCCGTTATAATCGCCTCTACTCTGTCGCTATCCTGACAGAAATAGCCATGATTTTCGATCATTGTCTTTATGCCCTTTTTTTCGGCATACTCGGTTACTTCTCTGTAACCCTCCACTATACGAGGAAGAGCATTGCTAAAGCCGAGATATTTCTTATCCTCGTCTCTGTAACCGCCCGTTGCATCGTGGCGCATACCCTTAACGCCGAGAGCAACGGCTACGTCAACCTCACCCTTAAGTCTGTTGATTTCATCCTGAAGATTTCCGTCGCTACCGTATATAAAATCTGCACCTACGGAATACTGCACAGGCTCTACGCCCACTCTGTCACACTCCGCTTTAAGTCTCTTTGCATATTCTGTCTTATCCTCACCGTCGGGAGTATGAATTTCCGCAAATTCAATTCCGTCAAAGCCTAATTCCTTTGCAACGGAAACAAGCTCAAGTTCTGTCTTTAAGCCCTTTGAAACTAATTGTGATAGACTGTAACTGCTTACTGCAAACTTCATTATGAAATTTCCTTTCCATTATTTTATCATTGTGTCTAAGCCTTCTGAGTATTATGATAGTAAATGGTCTATTACTGTAAAAGGAGGCGATGCTCTTGAAAATTGAAGCAGACGGTGAAGAAAAGATATCCGTAACACTCACCGAAACCGATATGAAGGATTTAGATATTACCTACGAGGATATGGATTATTCCAATATAGAAACCCGTCGTGTAATATGGACTCTCCTTGACGAAGCCAAGCGAGTGCTTGGAAGAAACATCAATGTAGATAACCGACTGCTCGTGCAGGTATCCCCTGCGGATTGTGGCGGATGTATCATACACTTCACTCAATCTGATATAAAAAGCACACTCTCGGGAAAAAGGCTTATTATGAAAAAAGACTGTGAACCAATTCTTTTTCACGCCTTTGATGCAGATGCTTTTATTGATTGCAAACCTCTCTTAGAGGAAATTAAAAGCTCGTCTCAAAGTGTGGAATTATTCCGCGAGGGTAATAACTACTATGCCGTCATACATCCTCGTGTATCATCCACCGACACTATACTCACGAGATTATGTGAATACGGTGACGTTTCACTCTCTCAAAAGAGAGATATCTGCCGATTGTACGAAAATGGTATCAGCCTCTAAGCATAGCCATAGCAGCAGATGTGTCCTCCGCTCCGAAAAGGAAGCTACCGGATACAAGCACGTCTGCACCTGCTCCAATACATAAGGGGGCTGTTTTGCCGTCGATACCGCCGTCAACCTGAATCATAAGTTCGGGATTTACTTCATTTGCTTTTTCACGGATTGCTCTGATTTTCGGGAGCATATCCGCCATAAAGGACTGACCGCCGAAGCCCGGTTCAACAGTCATAACAAGCACCATGCTTACTCTGTGAAGATAAGGGAAAACTACCTCCGCGGGAGTAGCGGGCTTTAATACGAGTGCAGGTAATATACCTGCGCTTTCTATTTTGTCGATAGTCTCGGAAACGGGGCTATCGCTTTCTACGTGGAAAGATATAAGATCCGCACCCGACGATACAAAGCTGTCAATATATCTTAACGGCTCGGATATCATCAAATGACAATCAAGAAACATATCGGTTGCTTTACGGATCGCCTTTACTACGGGAGGCCCTATGGAAATATTGGGTACGAAGTGACCATCCATAACGTCAACGTGGAGCATATCTGCGCCTGCATTCTTCACCTTATCAATATCGGGCTTAAGGTTGGCATAATTCGCCGAGAGAATAGAGGGAGAAATTTTGATTTTATTCTTAAAATCCATTTTCATTTACTCCTTTCAATATTTCCGTAGCGGATATTCTGTCGCTCATAATTTGTTCCTTTAACTCGTCGAGAGAGGAAAACTGCTTCTCGTCTCTTATTTTCTCTACGAGGAAGACCTCGGTGTTTGTCCCGTAAAGGTCTCCGCTGAAGCCTAAGATATGAGTTTCGCTTCGTCTCTCGCTGTTACCGATAGTAGGTCTTATACCTACATTCGTAACCGAAGGATATTTCACTCCGTCAACAACCGTGTACGATGCGTACACACCGTATTGCGGTACTTGGAAATCCGGAGTAAAAAACTGATTTATTGTAGGTGAACCGAGGACACGACCTCTTTCGTCACCGTGAACTACAACGAAATTATATGAAAAATGTCTTCCGAGCATATTATTTGCTTTTTTCATATCACCCTCTGTAAGGGCAGTTCTGATTCTCGTGGAGCTTATGCACTCACCGCCGTAAGAAACCTCGTCAACTACAGTCAACTTAATTTCCCTCTCGGCACAAAGTCTTTTCAGAAGCTCCGCATCACCGCTCGCATCCTTGCCGAAGCGGTAATTAAACCCACAAGCAAGTGAACGTGCGTTAAACCTACCCACAAGAATCTCATCCACAAATTGTTCGGGCGCAAGCTCGCTTACGGATGAAAACTCAATGTACTCAGGCTCTACTCCCCAGCTTTCGAGAATTTCCTTCTCCTTGTCGGGGGTAATGAGAATACCGGGACACAAGCCCGTAATCTCTGCCTGAGGATGCTTTGTAAACATCAGGGCAAGTTTTCTTTCATATTCGGTTTTTTCTGCGGTGATTACCGCCTTGTGGCCTAAGTGAAGACCATCAAAATTGCCCAGAGCAATAAATGCTCCGTCAAACCGTTCTTTCATTTACAAAAACTCTCTTTACAGTAAGACTGTCGCTATCGGGATGATACTCCCCGATGCCTAAAAAGTCACCCTTGCCGTACACTCTGTATAGACCGTGACCGTTTAACTGACGGACTCTTTCCGCCATGAGGCTTCCGCCGTTTTTAAAGCGTACCGCCTGATTATCCGTTACGTTAATTGCGGGATAGCTCTCTAAAAGCTTATCCACGGGAATAACCGCTTCCTCTAATCTGCCCTCTTCGGAAAGTCGGGCAATTTCATCAAGAGTGTAGCAATTTTCCAAATAAACTCCGCAGGCGTACGTACGCTCAAGAGAGGTCATAACCGCTCCCGTGCCCAACTCATCACCTATATCACTTATAAGTGTACGGATATATGTACCCGCCGAACATCGGCAGAAGAGATTGTATTCTCCATCATCGCCTTCGGATATGTCTAATTCAAAAATAGTACATTTGCGAGGCTCACGCTCTACCTCTTCCCCTTTTCGGGCAAGCTCGTAAAGACGCACTCCGTCCTTTTTAAGAGCGGAATACATTGGCGGCAACTGCATTATTTCTCCTAAGAATTTATCCTTAAGAGCTATAACCTCTTGGGGAGAAACTGTCTTATCACAGGTTCCCGTTACGTTACCCCATATATCGAGGGTGTCTGTTTCTATGCCTAATTTAAAGGTTGCCCTATACGCTTTTTCGTGGGTGGGAAGAAGCTCGATAAATCTCGTCGCACCGCCGAAAGCAACGGGAAGAACCCCCGTAGCATTGGGATCGAGAGTTCCCGTATGCCCCGCCTTCTTTTCGCCGACTATACGTCTGAGCTTATTCACGGCAAAGAATGAGGTTATATTCATTTCCTTTTTCAATGGAATTATTCCTGTCATTTTCCGAGACCATCCAATGAAATTTTTACTGAATCAAGAAGAAGCTTCTTAGCTTCCTCATAGGAGCAAGCAGGGTGACATCCTGCGGCACCCTTGTGACCACCGCCACCTAAACGGGCACATATCTCAGATGCATCTATACCCTCATCGGTACGCACGGAGATTCCGAAGGAGCCGTCAGTCTTCTGCTTAAGTACAGCGCCTACAAGCACACCCTCAATCTGTCGGGGAAGAGCCGTAATGGGATAGCACTGATGCTCGTCCGCACCGCTCCTGTCATACATTTCTTGATTGATAGTGATGATCGCACACTTGCCGTCGAAATGATATTCGAGAGTTTCGCGAGCCAACATTTCAAGCTCAAGGAAGCTCTTTGACTTAGTCTCAAACATCAATTTATTGATCATATTGGACTTAATACCGCTCTCCATAAGGTCTGCGGCAATACGGAAGGTACGAGCAGACGTATTCTGATATCTGAAGCAACCCGTATCCGTTGCGATACCCGTATATATACAGTTTCTGAAGTACTGATTTGTTTCGATACCCATTTCTTCCGCAAGCTCGTATATGATTTCACAAGCGGCGGCTCTGTCCTCTATGTAACAGTTTTTTGCATAGAGGGTATTTGACATATGATGGTCGATACACAAACCAATTTTTCCCGAAAACTCCTCATGTAATGAGCCCAAAAGTCCGTCATCCGCAACGTCAACCGCAACGACAAACGGCTTTTCACATTCGTCCGCTGCAAAGGTCTCGGTCATATATGAAAAATCGCTCATTACCTCATCCGCACAACGGAAAGCTCTCTTTTTGCCCATAAGGCGTAGGATTTCACATAATGCGAAAGCACACCCTAACGTATCACCATCAGGATGTTCATGGGAAAGCACGAGAAATTCATCATGCTCGTTTATAAGTTCAATACACTTTTTTCTGTCAATAATCATAATAATTCTCCCTTGGAGCAACGGACTAATGCCCGTTGCTCCAACAAATTATTCTTCGTCTGAGTGTGTAGATATTTCCTCAAGCTTCTTTACAATATTCATACCGTGCTCGATAGAATCATCCGCCACAAACTTTAATTCGGGAGTCTTGCGAAGACCTAATCGCTTGCCGATTTCACGGCGAATTAAACCTGTCGCACCTGTAAGCGCCTTAGCAGCGCCCTTTGCCACGTCCATACCCTCTACGGCGCTTACGTACACCTTAACGTAAGATGAATCGGAAGCAACCTCCGCACGGGCAACGCTTATAAGATGATCAGACACACGAGGGTCCTTAAGCTCTCTTACAATAGTGGCTATCTCACGGCGGATATCCTCCGCCGTTCTGTTTTGTCTATAAGTTCCCATATAGTCTCCTTTCAGACCTTAGGAATTAGTCTCTGTATTCCTCAATAATATATGCTTCGAGGATATCGCCCTCTTTGATATCATTGAACTTTTCAAGACCTATACCGCATTCGTAGCCTGTTGCAACTTCCTTCTGGTCGTCCTTGAAGCGCTTAAGAGATGCAATCTCGTCTTCAAATACAACAATACCGTCACGAACAACACGAATCTTGGAGTTTCTTGTAATCTTACCTTCTATAACGTAGCTACCTGCAATAGTACCTGCGCTGGAGAGCTTGAATACGTTTCTAACCTCTGCCTTACCCATTTCAACGTCACGGTACTTGGGAGCGAGCATACCCTTGATAGCTGCTTCTACTTCCTCGATACAATCGTAGATAACGCGGTACATTCTCATTTCAACGCCGTCACGCTCTGCATTTACCTCTGCAACGGAGTCGGGACGAACGTTAAAGCCTACGATAAGAGCATTTGATGCGTTAGCAAGCATAACGTCGGATTCGTTAACCGCGCCTACGCCGCCATGGATAACCTTAACGCGAACTTCTTCGTTTGAGAGCTTCTCAAGGCTCTGACGAACCGCCTCAACTGAGCCCTGTACGTCTGCCTTAACGATGATGTTAAGATCCTTAAGAGAACCTGCATTGATAGAATCGAAGAGGTTGTCGAGAGTAACCTTCTGCATTGAGCGGAACTCTTCTTCCTTTTGCTGAGCCTTTCTCTGCTCAACGAGCTCACGAGCAAGCTTTTCGTCGGATACGCAGTCGAATGCGTCGCCGCCGATGGGCACTTCTGCAAGACCTGTAACCTCAACGGGAACTGAGGGACCTGCTTCCTCAACCTTTCTGCCCTTGTCGTCTGTCATAACACGAACTCTACCAACGGCAGTACCTGCAACGATGATGTCGCCGGACTTTAATGTACCGTTCTGAACGAGAAGTGTAGCAACGGGACCGCGACCCTTGTCGAGTCTTGCTTCAATAACAATACCCTTACCTGCACGGTTGGGGTTAGCCTTAAGCTCCTTCATTTCTGCTACGAGAAGAACTGACTCAAGAAGTGTGTCGATGTTCATTCTTGTCTTAGCGGAAACGGGTACGCAGATAACGTCGCCGCCCCATTCCTCGGGAATGAGCTCATGCTCTGTAAGCTGCTGCATGATCTTATCGGGAGAAGCATCGGGCTTATCCATCTTGTTAATTGCAACTACTACTGCAACACCTGCTGCCTTAGCGTGGTTAATAGCCTCAATAGTCTGGGGCATGATACCGTCGTCAGCCGCAACAACGAGGATAGCAATATCAGTAGCCATAGCACCGCGAGCACGCATAGCGGTGAAAGCGGCGTGACCGGGTGTGTCAAGGAAGGTAATATCCTGACCGTTAAGATTTACTCTGTAAGCACCGAGATGCTGAGTAATACCGCCGGCCTCTGTCTCAGTAACGGATGTATTCTTGATAGCATCAAGAAGCGAAGTCTTACCGTGGTCAACGTGACCCATAACGCAAACAACGGGGCTTCTGGGAAGAAGATCTGTCTCGTCGTCCTCGTGGTCGTCAATGATTCTATCCTCGATAGTAATAACAACTTCCTTCTTAACCTTTGCACCAAGCTCGGTAGCAACGATTTCTGCAGTCTCGAAGTCGATAACCTGGTTAACGGTTGCCATCATACCGAGGCTGAAGAGCTTCTTAATAACTTCAGCAGCGGTTCTCTTAAGCATAGCGGCAAGATCACCGACTGTGATCTCCTCGGGTACTGTAATAACGAGTGTTTTCTTTGCGCGCTCTGCTTCGATTCTCTTAAGTCTCTCTGCTTCGCTCTCCTTACGCTTGGAGCGCATACCCTGCTGCTTTCTGTACTGCTGACTCTTCTGCTTAAGCTTCTGCTTAGTCTGAACATTGTCGTTAATTGAGTGTACGGGAGCGATATTTTCGTATCTCTCGTTGTACTTATCAAGCTGAACGTCGTCTGCACGAGTGTCGATAGTTCTCTTCTCGCCCTTTGTACGGGACTGCATAGGACCATCGTTCTTTTTTTCGTGCTTCTTGAAGGGGTTGAGAGAGCTTTCGCCGTGCTTCTTCTCTGCAGACTTATTCTCTTCCTTCTTGTCAGCCTTCTTATTATCTTTCTTGTTATCCTGTTTCTTATCTGCAGGCTTCTTATTATCCTGCTTCTTTTCTGCGGGCTTATTCTCCGCAGACTTAGTTTCCTTCTTCTCGGCAGGCTTCTTCTCGCTGTTCTCGGGCTTCTTTTCTTCCTTTTTCTGCATTGAAAAATATGCATCGAAGGATGTTACTGAATTTTCCTGAGTAAGAACATCAAAAAGAACGTCAAGCTCCTTTGAATCGAGAGCTGTTGATGACTTCTTAGGATCATCGAAATATTTACCGAGTATATCTGAAACTACTTTGCTCTGTACACCGAAGTCCTTAGCAACTTCGCTAACCTTGTATTTAGTTATCATCTAATTCCTCCCCGAATTTTTGAAGTATTTTTGCGGCAAATCCTGAGTCCGTTACGGAGAAAACTCCTGATTTTTTTCCAAGACCCATGCCAAACTCTTCCATAGTACATTGAGTACGGAATATGGGAATATTTTTACCGTTATAGGTACAAGCGTGGCGCATCTCCCTTTCCAATCTTTCGGATGCATCCGATGAAAGGAATACGAGTTGAGCCGATGATGAGATTACGGATTCCTTAACTACGTCGTGACCGCAGAGAAGCTTCCCTGCCTTACGGCATATTCCCAAAAAACCCATAATATCTTTATGATTCATTTTGCTTCGTCCTTTCTACGGGTTTATTTCAATTCATCAGCCATTGCGTCATAAACGCTTTCGGGAATACTCGTTTCAAGAGCACGTTCAAGGCGTTTGCCCTTTCTTGCTTTTGTAAAGCATTCCTTGCAGGGGCATATATATGCTCCTCTGCCTGATTTCTTGCCCGTTAAATCGAGGCTTATTTCACCCTCGGGACTTTTGACTGCACGAATAAGCTCCCTCTTGGGCTTCATCTCGCCACAGCCTAAGCATTTTCTCATTGGTATTTTCTTTTCTGCCATAAGAGACCTCACGAATTCTGAGGAATATAGAAACCGCTTTCGGGCTTGATGTCTATCTTCCAGCCTGTAAGTCTCGCTGCAAGACGAGCGTTCTGACCTTTGTTACCGATAGCGAGAGAAAGCTGTGTATCGGGAACTGTTACGTGGCAAGCATTTTCCTTCTCTTCGTCGATCTCAACCTCAAGAACGTCTGCGGGAGCAAGTGCTGCTGCGATAAACTTCTGAGGATCCTCGCTCCAAACAACGATATCTATCTTCTCTCCGCCGAGAGACTCAACAATAGTGCCTACACGAGTACCCTTGGGACCGATACAAGCACCGATGGGATCAACGTTTTCATCCTTGGAGAAAACAGCGATCTTTGTTCTTGAACCTGCCTCACGTGCAACGGACTTGATCTCAACGATACCGTCATAGATCTCAGGAACCTCTGTCTCAAAGAGTCTCTTTACAAGACCTGAGTGAGTTCTGGAAATCATAGCCTTGGGACCCTTGGGAGTATCCTTAACACCCTCAATGAATACCTTTACAAGCTGACCTTCCTTAAGAACCTCGTCGGGAAGCTGTCTTGACTTGGGAAGAACAACTACTGCTTTGCCGATCTCAAGAGTTGCATTGCCGGACTGAGGATCAACGCTCTGAACCTTACCTGTAACGAGCTCCTTCTGCTTTGACTCGAACTCCTTAAGCATAAGTCCTCTCTCTGCATCGTGGATATCGCCTCTGATAACGTTCTTTGCAGTAGTAGCGGCAATTCTGCCGAACTGCTTTGTCTCAAGAGGAATCTCAACAATATCGCCAACGAGAGCAGTCTTCTTATACTTAACTGCATCCTCAAGAAGAATGTCTGTATATTCATTCTCGATAACGTCAACAACAGTTTTTCTGAGATAAACTCTCAATTCGCTCTTTTCGGGATCACAGTCAACGAAAACAACGTCTTCGCCGCCGTATTCCTTTCTGACTGAAGTGATAATAGCTGCACAAACCTTCTCAAGAAGGTAATCTGCAGGAATACCTCTCTCCTGCTCGAGCAATGCTATTGCTTCAAAAAATTCTTTGTTCTGATTTGTGGCTTTAGCCGATTTACGTGCCATTTTTCCAACCAATCCTTTCTGTATGTTAAGTGAAATATATAAACTAAAATTTATAAACGAGATAGAGAAATTAAAAATTCACAATTCACAATTCAAAATTTCGGAACTGCGTTGCAATTTTAATTACCAGCCTTTATTTGAAACAAAATCGAGTTATTCGCTCAATACCGCTTTTCCAAAAATTCAAGATTTGGATGCAGAACGACGTTTTAGAGAGCGACGCTGTATGAAGATACTGCGAGCGAACTAAAACAAGTTATGCGCCAATTATCGATATTTTTCAAAAATTCAAGATTGAGATGAAGAACGCCGATTTAGGTTGCGACGGCGTACAAAGGTACGTCGAGCAGACTAAATCAAGTTATTCGCTCAAGCTTGGATTTTTAAGCGGGGAAGTCGTCGAGCTTTACGTAAGCTAATTCCTTCTTCTCCGCCGTCATTGTAGTTTCGTCGGGGAATTCGATGGTTACTGCGCCTGTTTCGCTGTAATCGATGAGAACACCCTTAAACTCTCTCTTGCCCTCATAGGGTCTGATAAGCTTAACAATAACCTTCTCATCCATAGCATAGTCGAAATGGAAATCTCTCGTAAGCTTCCTCTCGATACCGGGAGAAGATACCTGAAGATTGTACTGACGGTCAACGGGGTCAGCATCGTCGAGGGGTTTGTCGAGAGCGTGGCTCATATTAACGCAATCCTCAATGCCGATACCATCTTCCTTATCGATGATTATTCTGAGATAGTAGTTAGCGCCTTCTTTCTCGAAGAGTACATCCCACAAAACGAGACCTAATTCTTCGGCGATGGGCTCCGCGATATCCCACACAAGGGAAACTGTATTCTTAGCCAAATTTACACCTCTTTAAATTGATTTGAAACGCAATAAATATGAGAGCAGGTCTCCCTGCTCTCACTCATGTTTCTATTCGTACAATCGCACTATACCATATTATACCGCAAAATGCAAGTATTTATTATAATTTTTTATTATATAAAGAACGGTTGAATTTTTCTTGCGTGATGTGATATATTAAAATCATAGAAATCATACTTTTTTCCGAGGTGATTTTATGGCAAATATTATAGTTGCAGGTGGAGGTAACGGCGGTCTCGTTGCGGCTATCAAATTAGCGCAGGCAGGGTTCAAGGTATCCTTGTTCGAGAGCAAGAGCAAGGATAATCTCGGTATGGCACAGACTGACGCTTTTGACGCAGACACCTTTTCCTATGCAGATATTCTTCCCTCGCCCGACTTCAAGAGAGGTGCCAATATCATCACCTTTTTCCCATTGGACAAAAACGTGGCGCCTCTCACCATACCCGCGCTCGACGAGCTTTCTTTTATAGTTGACCGCAGAGATTTGGCAAACTATATGTTTTCCCTTGCGGAGGATGCAGGTGTAGATATCCACTACGAAACCGCGGTAAAATCACCTATAATTCTCGGCAACAGAGTGGCAGGTATCAGCACCGACAAGGGTGATTTTTACGGTGATATGATCATAGATGCATGTGGTGTAAACTCACCCCTGCGAACCAATCTTCCCGATGCGCTCCTCGTTAACAGAGAGATCAAAAAATACGACGTAATTTACTCGTACAGAGCATATTTCGATAAAAACGAGTCCGTCCCCGAACCCGAAACCAACTACAATCTCTATCTCCGAAACAACGGCAACGAAGGCTTCAGTTGGCTTATTACGGAAGAAGACAGAACCGATGCTCTTATATGCAGATTTTACAGACCTGATGACAGCGAAATCCTTGAAGCACTCAGAAATATACAGGAGGAAAATCCTCAGATGGGTATGAGGCTTACAGATGGTGGCGGCAGGTCAATTATCCCCATTTGTCAACCCTTGGGAGTCCTTGTTTGCGACGGCTATGCCGCCGTTGGCGATAGTGCTTTTATGACCATTCCGCTCAAGGGCTCAGGTATTACCTACAGCTTCAAAGCCGGTACAATTCTCGCAGATTGCATCATAAACGACAAGGACAGATTTTACGATGTAGAAAGCCTTTGGGAATACCAAAGCAAATTTTTCAAGGAAATCGGCTCCGGTGCCTGTCGCCTTGCCATATTAAAGAACATTCTCCCCTATCTTACTGCCACAGAGGTAAGCGATATATTCCGATTAGGTCTCGTTACAACCGAAGAAATTTCTGCGGTTATGACCGATAAGGCGGCGGCAATTCTCAACAAAAACGGCCTCACATCGCTAAAAAACAAGATAAAGATCGCAAGCGACAACAACACTATAAAAGATATTCTTTCAAGTCTCTTGGTGTGGTTGGGAAAGTTCACCATCATCGAGGCATCCTACCCCTCCAAATACGACAGAAAAGCCGCAATTAAGTGGGCGGAGAAATACAACGACTTCTTCGACTCCATAAGAAAAATTGACTAAAAAATAAACCGCAACTTCCATGGGAGTTGCGGTTTTGTTCTATTAAAATCAGAATGCGATTTTTTCCTCGATATACTTTTCAAGGTCTGCAATGGGAAGACGAACCTGCTCCATAGTATCTCTGTCACGTACTGTTACGCAACCGTCCTCAACGCTGTCGAAGTCGTATGTGATACAGAAGGGAGTACCGATCTCGTCCTGACGGCGATATCTCTTACCGATAGAGCCTGCATCGTCGTAGTCAACATTGAACTTCTTGGAAAGAGCGGTAAATACCTCTGTTGCCTGATCGTTAAGCTTCTTTGAAAGAGGAAGAACTGCACACTTGAAGGGTGCAAGAGTGGGATGGAAGCGGAGAACAACACGAACGTCGTTCTTCTCCTCGTCAACGATTTCCTCATCGTAAGCCTCTGTGAGGATCGTAAGGAAGAGTCTCTCAACGCCGAGAGAGGGCTCAACAACGTAAGGAATGTATCTCTCGTTTGTTTCGGGATCGAAATAATCAAGGCTCTTGCCTGATGTATTGATATGCTGAGTAAGGTCGTAGTCTGTTCTGTCAGCAACGCCCCAAAGCTCGCCCCAACCGAAGGGGAAGAGATATTCGAAGTCTGTAGTTGCCTTGGAATAGAAGCAAAGCTCCTCGGGATCGTGGTCGCGGAGTCTGAGGTTTTCTTCCTTGATGCCGAGAGAGTAGAGCCAATCACGGCAGAAGCCACGCCAGTACTCGAACCACTCAAGGTCTGTACCGGGCTTGCAGAAGAATTCAAGCTCCATCTGCTCGAACTCACGAACACGGAAAATGAAGTTACCGGGAGTGATCTCGTTACGGAAGGATTTACCAACCTGAGCAACACCGAAGGGGATTTTCTTTCTTGTAGTACGCTGGATATTTGCGAAGTTTACGAAGATACCCTGAGCTGTCTCGGGACGAAGGTAAAGCTCATTCTTGCTATCCTCGGTAACACCCTGGAAGGTCTTGAACATAAGGTTGAACTGACGGATATCGGTAAAGTTGTGCTTACCGCAAGAAGGACAAGCAATCTCCTTCTCCTTGATATAATCCATCATCTGCTCGTTTGACCAGCCTGCAACGTTTGTGCCGTCGAAATCCTCGATGAGGTTGTCTGCTCTGTGGCGAGTCTTACACTCACGGCAGTCCATAAGAGGATCGGAGAAGCCGCCGAGGTGACCTGAAGCAACCCATGTCTGGGGGTTCATAAGAATAGCGCTGTCGAGACCTACGTTGTAGGGATTCTCCTGAATAAATTTCTTGCGCCATGCGTTCTTAATATTTGTCTTGAGCTCAACACCGAGAGGGCCGTAGTCCCATGTATTTGCAAGACCGCCGTAAATCTCACTACCGGCGTAAACAAAGCCTCTGCCCTTACAAAGAGCAACGAGCTTTTCCATAGATTTTTCTGTGTTTTTCATATCTGTCATCCTTCCTATGAAAGAATTTCCTATTTTATTCCGAATGATTATATCACAGTTTTTTATAATAATCAACATTTTGCACAAATTTATATATTATTTATTGTAATGTTTAACTTGACAGAAAGTGTCTGTTATTGTAAAATGGTAAACTGTAAATTTATGTTTTGACAAAATACATTTTTCAGAAATGAGTGTGATTATATGCATTGGTCAGAAATGATCGCAGACCGCATCATCAAGCGTAACCCCAATAAGGAAGAATACGTATGTGCAGCAGGTATCAGCCCCTCCGGCTCTATCCACATCGGTAACTTCCGTGATATTGCTACAAGCTACTTCGTAGTACGTGCCCTCAGAAAGAAGGGCAAGAAGGCAAAGCTTCTCTTCTCATGGGACGAATTTGACCGTATGAGAAAGGTTCCCGTAAACGTTGCCGCTATCGACAGCGATATGGAGAAATACATCGGTTGCCCTTACGTTGACGTTAAGAACCCCTTTGATACAGAGGAAAAGACTTACGCTGAATATTTCGAGCATGAGTTTGAGCGTTCAATCGTAAAGTTTGGCATTGATATGGACTACCGCCATCAGGCAGAGATGTACAGAAGCGGTAAATATACAGAGCATATCCTCCACTCTCTCAGAAAGCGCGGAGAGATCTTCGACATTCTCGCAAGTCACCGTACACAGCCCGTTCAGGAAGGCGAGCGCGAGAATTACTACCCCGTAAGCATCTACTGTTCAGAATGCGGCAAGGACACAACAAAGATTGTTTCCCTCTCCGAGGATTGCACCAAGGCAGAATACACTTGTCAGTGCGGTCACAGCGGTTCATTTGACTTCACAACTGACTTCAACTGCAAGCTCGCTTGGAAGATCGACTGGCCCATGCGTTGGATGTACGAGGGCGTTGACTTTGAGCCCGGCGGAAAGGACCACGCAAGCCCCCACGGTTCCTACGATACAAGTAAGGATATCGCAAAGGAAATATTCGGCTACGAGCCTCCCCTCTTCCAGGGTTATGAATTCATCGGTATCAAGGGTACAACGGGTAAGATGTCCGGTTCATCAGGTCTCAACCTTACTCCCGAAACTCTTCTTAAGATTTACGAGCCCGAAGTTATTCTCTGGCTCTATTCAAAGACAGAGCCTCTTAAGGCTTTCGACTTCTGCTTCGATGACGGTATTCTTCGTCAGTACTTCGAGTTTGACAAGATGTACTCCGCTATTCAGGACGGCACCGCTAACGATGCTCAGAAGGATATTATGTACAATACAACTGTAGGCGACAGAGTTCTTAATACAGTTCCCATGAGCCTTCTCGTTCAGTTGGGTAGCGTTGTTGACTTCAACATTCCCATGCTCGAGACAGTATTCGAGAAGATCGGTACTCCCTACAAGCAGGCAGAGTTCAACGAGAGACTGGGCAGAGCAAAGTATTGGCTTGAGAACTGCGCACCCGACCAGGTAAACAGACTCCGCACTCTCCGTAATTGGGAAGTATATAACACTCTTTCCGATGACGAAAAGAAGGAAGTAGAAATCCTCTTCAACTTCATCAAAGAGGGCGGCTACGACCTTGACGGTCTTAATAAGAAGCTCTACGCTATCCCGAAGGAAATCTTCGGTGAAGACATGGACGAAAAAGCCCTCAAGGGTATTCAGGGTACATTCTTCAAGAATATCTATAAGCTCCTTATTGACAAGGAGAAGGGTCCCCGTCTCTATCTCTTCCTCTACGCTATCGATCCTCAGAAGTACGTTGGTCTTCTTGACTTCTCATACGAAAAGACTGCAGAGGAAGCAAAGGCAGAAGAGGATGCTAAGAACGTAGTTGTTGAAGAAAACGAAGACAAGCACGTTTACGGTGATCCCGATCCCTTCGTACCCTTTAACGAAGAGCTCGTATCTATCGACTATTTCCAGAAGCTTGATCTCAGAGTTTGCGAGATCGTTAAGGCTCAGGAGATCAGAAAGTCTCACAGCTGTCTCAAGCTCACTCTCAACGACGGCAGCGACAAGCCTCGTGTTATCGTTTCATCTATCAAGAGTGAATACACTTGTGAACAGTTAGTAGGTAAAAAGATAATCGTAATCGCTAACCTTGAGCCCGCAAGACTTACAGGTGTAGAAAGCCAGGGCATGCTCCTCGCAGCTACAAACGGTGCTTGCGGTTGTCAGGTAGTATTCCTCCCCGACTGCGTTCCCGCAGGTACACAGATAAAGTAATTATGTTAAGTTTTTCTCCGGTTACAGAGAAGGATTTTGATATAGTTTATTCTAAAATGACAAGCGCCTTTCCTTACGAGGAAAGGCGTGATTCCTATGATGAAAAGGAATGTCTTAAGGATAAACGCTTCAAGCTCCTCTCCATATATGATAATGATATTGCCGTAGGCTTTACGGCTTTGTGGGTTTTAGACGGCTTCGTGTTCTTAGAGCATATCGCCATAGACGAGGACAAGCGTTCCTCGGGCTACGGCTCAAAGGCTATAGAGCTTATAAAAGAAACATTCGATTTACCCATAATTCTTGAGGCAGAAGCCCCCGTAACAGAGCAACAGATAAAGCGAATTGCTTTTTATAAGCGATTGGGCTTTACGGTAAACGATTACGACTACACTCAACCCTCCTACCACGGCGGCGAGGGTGTACCGCTACTTTTGCTCAGTTTCCCGAAGCCTATGACAGATTGCGATTTCAATAAGTTTATTGAAGAGACCAGAAAAAGCGCGTATAAGTAAATTAGAAATGTGGAATTAGGAATGAGGAATTTCGGAACGCTACGCGTTGAAATAATAAAGCTCTGCGATACAGTATGTATCGCAGAGCTTTTGCTTTTCTAAAGAATCAAGTTAATCGTTAAAAATATAATTGCGTCGCAGACCCTTAATTCCTAACTCCTAACTCCTCATTAATAAATCATCTTCGCCGTTGACCAATCCTTGAGGACTTCCTTCTGGTCGGCGGCTTCTTTCTTTGCACCCTCTAAATCGTGGTCGCGGTAGTTACCGCACTCAACAGCACTTACACCGGGTACTTCACCCTCGAAATTTTCAATAAACTCGAGAGCCTCCTGAGTAAGGCTGAGAGCCTCTGCGTGGGTCATACCCGTAGTAAGGAAATAGAAGCCCGTTCTGCAACCCATAGGTCCGAAGTAGATTATATTGTCCTTGAACTTACTGTTACGCACGAAGGTAGCGAAGAGATGCTCGAGAGTATGAATGGCTCCCGTTTCCATAACCTCCTCCACGTTGGGGCGACGGGTTCTGATATCGTAAGTAATAACATCGCCGTCAATACGAGAGATATACATACCTCTCATTAATTTTGTATGGTCAACTGTAAAGCTGTCTATTTTTTCCATTTTACCTATCTCCGAATTTATTTTCTTAGTCTCACGTTTTTCTCTGAGTGTCTTGAAAAACTCAGTAAGAACGGTTTTACATTCCGCTTCCATATACCCGCCCTCGTACTCGGGGGTATAGCTGAAGTTACTTTCAAAAAGGTTCGTAACCGAACCGCAAGCGCCGTTTTTCTCGTCGTATGCGCCGAAAACTACGTTCTTAAGCCGCGCATTTATTATAGCACCCGCGCACATCGGGCAGGGCTCTAAGGTAACGTACATTTCACATTCCCAGAGACGCCATCCACCAAGTCGCTTACAGGCTTCGTCTATGGCTTGTATCTCCGCGTGATAAAGAGCATTTCTCCCCTTTTCACGGCGGTTGAGACCTCTGCCGATTATTTTATCTCCTATTACCACTACCGCGCCCACGGGAACCTCGCCCATAAGGGCGGCTTCTCTCGCAAGGCGCAGAGCTTCATTCATAAATATTTCTTTCATTACGCAAGGAAATTAGCCAACAATCTGTCCGCTACTGCCGAAACCACAAAATAAACTATAGCAACGATAGTCGCAGGGCTTGATACGGCTGCACCGAAGAGCTTAGATGTCTTCATAAGCGGAACCTTACTCTTAAGCTTGGGCATATCCTCTTTTCTGTATTTAACAAGATATAAAGCGAGACATCCGCCGCCTAAAAGAATAACTACACCGGAAAGAATGAGGAAAAATGCACCCGCCGCATTTTCGCCCTTAGTCATAATAATCGCCTGCTGAACAACGGAAACGCTGTTGTTCAACGCGTGGATTATAATACCCGTCCAAAGGCTCTCTGTTACAACAACAGCATAGCCCATAAACAGACCGCAAGCAAAAGCAAAGGGAATCTGTTCGAGAGTACCGTGGAATATACCGAAAATAAATGCAGAGTACAAAATCGCAAAGCCGTTACCGTACTTACGAAGAGGTGTCATAGTAACACCGCGAAGGGCAAGCTCCTCGATAATAGCGGGAACTATGGCAGTAGAGAAGAACAGCGCAGCTATATCCCACCAATTCTGCGGTTCGGGAGAACCGGAGGAAGCGGGAGAGCCGAGACCGAACACCTCATAGATCATACTGAGGAATATACACACGTAGTTCGTGAGTATGCAACCCGCAAAGCCGATAACAATAAGAAGCGGTACTCTTGCGCCACCCTTAGGAAGACCTAAAGGCATCGGAATATTCTTCGTCTTCTTATTCTGCTTCAAGGGTGTATTAATATCATTTGTAGCGGCTCTTGAAATAAGCCTTCTGAATACCCAGAAAGCCGCACCAACGGCAACTAAAGTATATAAAACCTGCAAAAGTGATGCACCGGTTACAGTCTGCCACAGAGCATTATATATCTGAGCAGCCATAGAATCGGGACCGGCAATCATGGCGATTATCTGCACAAGATAAACTATAGCCGCACCGAAGCCGGTAGTCAAAAGACTCGCTCCGCCGATAAGGTTACCTAAAACCCTAATTCTCTTTTTAATCTTAGACCTTACCTCTGCGCGCTGATTCTGCTCCTCGTAGTACTTGTTGTGTATCACTCCGCCCATAGTAGGGTTGCCGTAGTGATACTGTGGCGCTGTACCCGTCTGATTATTGTAATAAATCATCGCAGGTGTAGGATACGCGGGCATACCGCCGTAAGGGGGCATATAGGGTGTCTGCATACCATAACCCTGATAGCCGTATCCCTGAGGGTAGTAAGGGTTAAACGGTTGACTCATCTGCGGCGGCTGATATGCACCGTATCCGCCGAAAGGATACCGGGGCAGTGTAGGCACGTAAGCGTTATACGGCTGTCTCGTCTGAGGTGCGCCGTTGTTAACGTAAGCATTAGCAGAATTCGCCTCCACAAAGGGAGTCTGCGCTGCGTTATTATTCATATTTTCATTCATATTATCTGAGGCATTATACATAAAACCCCTCCGAATTCTCTATTATATAAATTATATCAACATTACCAATAAATATCAACAGATAAATTGTGTACACAAAATGAATTTTTACAATATGTAGTGTTGCGAAAATTCATAAAACAATGTATAATTTAGCCAACAATAATTAAAGGATGTTTTTTATGGATAAGAAAGTTCATTCTCTTGTAATCGCAGGCGAAGAATATCGCATCGTTTCTGATGAAAGCGCAGAATATATGCAGGAGTTAGCCAAGGAGCTTGATTCAAAAATAACCACTATTTTAAAAGGTAGCCGTGTTTCCGTTACTCAGGCAGCTATTCTCGTCGCCCTTCAGTATGCAGATGACGCAACTAAAAACAGCGGTAATGCAGACAATCTCCGTGCTCAGCTTAAATCCTATCTTGAGGATGCGGCTCAGGCAAAGAGCGAGCGTGACTTCTACAAGCGTGAATTAGAAAGAATAAAGGCAGTTGCCACCGTTGAAGAAAACAACACAGACAGACTTTGGTGAGAATATGGAAATGTTAATTAAAAAAGTACGTGAAAACGCCAAGGTACCCTCAAGAGCTACCGAGGGAAGCGCCGGTTTAGACCTTTGTGCTTGCATAGACGAGCCCATTACTTTAAATAGCGGTGATACTGCGGTAATCCCTACCGGTATCGCTATCGCTCTCCCCTCCGCCGACTTTGGTGCATTTGTTTTCCCCAGAAGCGGAATTGCCGTTAAGCACGGAATCGGTCTCCTCAATTCGGTAGGCGTTATTGACAGCGACTACCGTGGTGAGGTTATGGTTGGCGTTATTAATCAGTTCAGAGAGAGCTACACCATCCGGCCCGGTGAGAGAATTGCTCAGATGGTAATCATGCCGGTATCTATGATGCCCGTAAGAGAGGTCACCGAGCTTGACGATACGGTGCGCGGAGCAGGCGGCTTCGGCTCGACAGGTAAGAACTAATTAATCAACAGGGAGATTTTAATTTGTCAACTATTGCAGCTATCGCAACTGCCCAGGCATCCTCGGGCTTAGGTACAATTAAAATATCAGGTGAAAATGCGCTGACCGTTGCGGACAGCGTTTTTTCTGCTGTATCGGGAAAGAAAATCTGCGACACACCCGGCTACCGCGCTTTATTCGGTAAGGTTTATGACGGCGAAACGCCCATAGACGATGCGGTTGCTCTCGTGTTCAGAGCACCAAAAAGCTACACGGGTGAAGACGTGGTAGAAATCAGCTGTCACGGCGGTTTATATATCCTCAAGAGAGTTCTGAGAGCCGTGCTTAATGCAGGTGCAGTCCCCGCAGAGGGCGGTGAGTTTACAAAGCGCGCCTTCCTCAACGGCAAAATGGATTTATCGGAAGCAGAGGCGGTTATGGCGCTTATCTCTGCAAGCGGTGAAGAAGCCCGTGCGGCTACGCTTAACGCTCTCGACGGTGCACTCAGCAAGGAGATCGCCGCTTGTCGCGACAGACTTGCGCTTACCGCCGCATTTATGGCAGCTTGGGTGGATTACCCCGATGACGAAATTCCCGAATTATCCGACACTCAGCTTAAAACTACACTTGAGGAAGTAAAGACCTCACTCCAAAAGCTTCTTTCGGGCTTCGATGCAGGTAAGGCTATTCTCAACGGCGTAGATACTGCTATTGTCGGCAGACCCAACGTAGGTAAATCAACTCTTCTCAATGCTCTCTCGGGCACAGAAAGAGCTATCGTTACTTCTGTTGCGGGTACTACGAGGGACGTCCTCGAGGAAACCGTCAAGGTCGGCAACGTAACTCTACGGCTTGCAGATACGGCGGGTATTCGTACCGATACAGACGACGAAATTGAGAAGATCGGCGTTGTCAGAGCGAAGGAAAGATTTGACCGCGCAACGCTTGTACTTATGGTATTGGATGCCCAAAATCCCCTTACCGACGATGATAAAGAACTTATTGATTTATGCAAAAACAAAAACTGCGTTATAGTTATAAACAAGACCGATGGAGACGTGAAGATATCATCGGATGATATCCGCGCACTCACCTGCGCACCTATTGCAGAAATATCTGCAAAAAACCACACGGGTATTGATAAGCTTATCGAAAACGTAGAAAATGTTTTAGGTACGGCAAGCTTCGACCCCTCCGCCCCACTTATCACCACCGAAAGACAAAGAAACTGTGTACTCAAAGCCACAGAGCACGTAGAGGAAGCCTTGAATGCGGTATATATGGGTATCACCGCCGACGCGGTAAACGTGTGTATCGACTGCGCCATCGAAAATCTCAGCATTTTAACAGGCGAAAAAGCAACCCAGACAGTTGTTGACGAAGTATTCAAAAACTTCTGCGTAGGAAAGTAAAAAAGAACCGCTCACGAGCGGTTGCTTTTTAGTTAAGAAGTAAGAGTGAATAGTGAATAAGTAATAGCTTCGCGTTTTAGTTGGTTTATGACGAAGCACTTATTCACTATTCACTTTTCATTATTCACTAAAAAATCCCCCTCATCGAGAGGGGGATTTTTTTATGCCTGCGCTTTCTTGCGCTCTGCTTTTTTCTTACGTGCCTTGTAGGTGTTAAGTTCCTGAACACATTCGTCGGGAAGGTCGCAATCACCGATAGATATCACGCTCTTATTATAGAGGCCCTTAAAGTTAGAGCCGCCTGTAGTAAGGATCTTATGCTTCTTAGCATATTTTGCAAGCTTAACCTTGTCCTCCTCGGGCATATCGGGAGTATATATCTCGATACCGTCAAGCCCCGCCTCAACCAATTGGTCAAGAAGCTTGTCGTTCTTGCACTTCTGAGGATTTGCAAGAACAGCGATACCGCCTGCCTCGTGGATAGCTTCAACAATAGAGAAGATATCCTCGTACTCGGGAACGTGATTAATATTACCTTCAGACTCGGGAGAGAAGAGCTGCTTATATACGTCGCCATATATTCTGTCAGCAAAGCCATTCTCTATGAGAGCCTGCATAATGTGAACCTTAAAGATATTTGTGGATCCTGTAGCACACTTAACAACAAACTCGGGTGTAATGGGATACTTCTGAGCAGTCTTAAGAGTCATTAAATGAGAGGATTTCTTTCTTATAAGAGAGCTACGACGGCAAAGACCCTCAAGTCTGTCAGGGAAATCGGGCTTATAACAGAGCATATGTATTTCCTGTCCGTTGGTCTTGTCCGTACCCGAAAGCTCAACTCCGGGAATTACAGTAATACCATGTCTCTCGCCTATAACCTTACCTCTTACGGTACCTGCAAGGCAATCATGGTCCGTTATTGCTATTGTTGTTACGCCGCGTTTCTTAGCGAGCAAAATGATGTCCTCGATACCTAATGAACCATTTGATAACCTGGTATGCAAATGTAAATCCGCTGACAATACAATCCTTCCTTCCTCATCTTCTCAAAAACAGAAGTTTCTCCATATCTACCAAATCCACACGTGTATCGGTGTGCACTCTGACGAAAAATTTTGTCGTAAAAGCATTAAAAACGCTTTCTCCTAAAAATAGCAGAAATAACCCGAATATAGTGATTATAGAAATATTTTATCACTTTAAATTCAATTTTGCAAGTAATATTTTCTATTTCCTTACCAATTTATTTTTTATAATTATTTGTAGTAATGTTTGATTTTTTAATTATGATGTGTTATTATCAGCATATGAATGGTTTAGTTTACGTAGCCTTGAGCGGCGGAGTGGATTCTGCCGCAGCAGCAATACTTCTCAAGGAGCGCGGATACGAAGTCCGCGGCGTTACCTTGCGTCTGAAACCCCGCGACCTTGCGGATGAAGACATCCGTGACGCGCAGATTGTCGCAGATGCTCTCTCCATTCCCCTTGAGGTATTGGATGAGCGGGAATCATTTAAGGAAATTACCGATTATTTCTGCAGAGCTTATACCGAAGGGCTTACCCCCAACCCCTGCGTACTTTGTAACCCGAAGGTCAAAATCGGCCTTCTTGTAAAGCACGCCGAGAAGAACAACGCCCTTTTCGTAGCTACGGGACATTATTCCCACATCATTTTCGAAAACGGAAAGTACCTCATAAAGAAAAATCCGACCGGTAAAGATCAAAGTTATTTCCTCTGCGGACTTAATCAGCATCTTCTTTCTAAGCTTCAATTTCCTTTGAGTGACCTTAGCAAGGATGAGATTCGTGCCCTTGTGGAATCATACAACATCCCCATTGCACATAAGAAAGACAGTCAGGAAGTATGCTTTATTCCCGACAACGATTATATTTCCTTTATCGAGGAAAATTACAATCCCGAGGCACTTCCCGGTGACTTCGTTTCCAAAGACGGTGAGAAGCTGGGCACTCATTCGGGTATATACAAGTACACCATCGGTCAGCGCAAGGGCTTGGGTGCCTTCGGTAAGCCTATGTACGTACTATCCATCAACAAGGAAAACAACACCGTAACAATCGGGGATAACTCCGACTTGTTTACTGACTCTATTAAAATTAAAGATATAAATTATCTCTCGGGCGAAGCTCCCGACACACCCTTGCAATGTATGGTGAAGATTCGCTGTGCGGCACCTCCTGCCCGGGCGACTCTCACACTGACCGAGGAGGGCGCTAACGTCACCTTCATGCAACCTCAGAGAGCGGCGGCACCCGGTCAGACTGCGGCAATTTATATCGGAGATACTCTCATCGGAGGAGGAACTATATGCAATCATTAAGAAAGCTGTATAAAATCGGCATTGGCCCGTCGAGCTCACATACCATGGGTCCTCAGTATGCCGCAGAATACGTAAACGATAAATATCCCGATGCCACCTTTGTAAAGGTTATACTTTACGGCTCACTTGCCCTTACGGGAGAAGGTCACGGCACTCACACCGCACTCGCCTCAACTCTTAAGGCTCCCAATGAGATCGTCTTTAATACAGAGGAAACTAATCTTCCCCACCCCAATACTCTCGACTTTGTTATTTTCAAGGGTAACGAAATAGTTGATACAGTCAGAGCAATGAGTATCGGCGGCGGCGAAATACGTATAGAGGGTCAGCCCAGCGTTACTGCTCCCGAGGTCTATCCTCAGAAAAACTTTGAAGAAATCAGAGACTACTGTCTTATGCACCATATGAGACTCAGCGACTATGCCGCTAAGTATGAGGGAGAGGACATCTTCCCCTTCCTCAAAACTATATGGGAGAGAATGAAGCTTACCATCAGAGAGGGCCTTTCCCAAGAAGGCATCCTTCCCGGTGGACTTGAGGTAGAGAGAAAAGCTAAATATCTCTATGCTCAACGTCATATGGACGAAACTCCCGAAACGAGAGAAAACAGACTCGTATGCTCATACGCCTTTGCCGCAAGTGAGCAGAATGCAGGCGGCGGTATGATTACAACCGCGCCCACCTGCGGTGCCTCAGGTGTACTTCCCGCGGTGCTATACTATATGCAGGAAAAGAAAGGCTTTACCGATTTTGAGATTGCTAAGGCTCTGGCTACGGCAGGAATTATCGGTAACGTAGTAAAGCAAAATGCTTCTATAAGCGGTGCCGAAGCAGGTTGTCAGGCGGAGATTGGTACCGCTTGCTGTATGGCGGCGGCTGCCCTTGCAGAGCTTCACTTTATGGATCTTGACCAGATAGAGTACGCGGCAGAAAACGCCATGGAGCACTATCTCGGTCTTACTTGTGACCCTGTTTGCGGTCTCGTGCAGATACCCTGCATAGAGAGAAATGCCGTAGCTGCAATGAGAGCCATAAACGCACTCTCCCTCGCAAACTTCCTCACTTCCACAAGAAAAGTGAAGTTTGATACAGTCGTAGATACAATGTATCAGACGGGTAAAGATCTGATGCACAAATACAGAGAAACGAGTGAAGGTGGTCTCGCCCTTCACTACGAAGCATAAGGAGTTGATGAAATGGCTAAAGAAATCAAAGAAAAAAAAGCCGTTGACGTAAACGAACATCCTAATAAAATAGGCGTTCGAGACGTCGCGGGCTATACTATTGCCGAAGCCGGTAATATGTTCAACCTTACCTACATAACAAGCTATCTCAAGGTCTTCATGACCGATATTTTGAAAATCAAACCGAGACTTGTTGCTTATATGTTCATAATCACTCGTCTCTGGGACGTTGTTAACGATCCGCTCTGGGGTGCTATCGTTTCGAAACGCAAGGCAGGTAAAGACGGTAAATACCGTCAGTATCTCCGTATCGTTGCCGTACCTTTGGGAATTTCAACTATCATCTGCTTTATTCCCTTTGGTGATCCCAACTCCATCTTCTATAATCAGACTTTAGCAGAGAATCCGATGTACCTCTTTGTTCTCGCTATTGTGCTCTATCTCATTTACTGCACAATGTACACAGCTATGAACATCCCCTTCGGTTCGCTCGCTTCTGTTATCACAGACGATCCCAAGGGAAGAACCATTCTTTCAACGGCTCGTTCAGTAGGTTCAGGTGTCGGCGGCGCGGTTGTTCTTCTTATTGCTCCTATGATTATTTTCGCAGGAACAGGCGTTATCGACCCTGAAACAAACGAAGAAATCAAGGTTGCAGACCCAACCCGATTCTTCATATACGCTCTTTTGATGGGTGTTTTCTCCATCGCTGCTTACCTCATCGGTCATAAAATGGTAAAAGAGCGCGTTCCTGCAATCGAAGAAGAAAATGTAAAATTGAAGAATGTTTACAAGGGGCTCTTCAAATCAAGACCCTTCGTTATGCTCACTCTTTCCGGTGTTCTTATCAGCGGTCAGCTTCAGTTCGGCTCATTCAACTCCTATCTTTACAAAAACTACTTCGTAAACACAGGTCTCGGTACAATAGGTACAATATGCACCTATTTACCTATGGCGGCGTTGATTCTCTTTACTCCCAAGCTCTCAGCAAAATTCGGTAAAAAAGAGCTTTGCGGAAAAATGTCAATTATCTCCGCAATTACTTCCGTATTTCTCTTCTTCTCAGCAAATAGCGATAATTTTATTGATTGGATTAACAACCTAATCAGAACTACTTTCCCCAACATTAGGCCGGATAGTTTCTTCGCTCCTATTGATGGTATCTATCCCTCTTGGCTCTTTATGACTTGTCTTCTCCTTATCGGCTTCGGATATACATTCATAAGCCTTACTTGCTGGGCAGTCGTTATGGACGTTATTGACTATCAGGAGTACAAAACCGGTATCAGAAACGAAAGTGCAGTTTACTCCGCATACACCTTCGGCAGACAATTTGGTCAGGCGGTTGCGGATGCAGGCGGTCTCTTCCTTCTCGAATGGGCAAAGTACGACAGCCTTACCGCAGGTAACGGCTTCATTACAGAAAACGATACAAGTAAGAAGATTATGTTTATCTGCACAGTAATCCCCGCTATCGTATATACAAGCGTATGGCTTATTTTCAGATTCGGTTATCCTCTTACAAAAGAAAAGATGGAGCCCATCTACACAGAGCTTCGCGCAAAACACGAAAGCGAATCAGTTCAATAATTCCAATTAACAAAAAATCCGTGAATCCTTTTGATTCGCGGATTTTTCTTTATATTACGTACATTTCATCTTGTTTTAAAAAAGTGTTTCTGCTATACTGTATTATGTATAATTATGTAACGACTTTTTTGGAAGTGGATATATTATGAAATCAACAAAAGCCATATTAAAACGCGGTATAAGTCTTATACTGGCTATATGCTGTCTTCTTTCCGTAGGACTTCTCTCCTCCTGCACATCAAGTAAAAAGACGGTTATAACAATTAACGACGTACCCGTAAGCAATGACATCTTTATATATTTCCTTGACAGCGCAACCGTAAATCTCGGCATCGGTGCAGATTATTCCGCATTGGAATCCCAGACCGTCGCACTAATCTACAGATATTACAAGACAAATTCTCTTGCCGCTAAGGAGGGCATCTCCCTATCCACCGCAGAGAAAGCAAGTGTTGCAGACAAGGTAGATGCCACCTGGTCGGTTTACGGCGACTATTACAAGAAAATCGGTGTTAAAAGAGAAACTCTTACAAAGGTATTCACCGCCGAGGCGTACAGAGACGCTCTTATGCTCAAAATCTACGATAAGGGTGGCTCAAGAGAAATCTCCGATGGTCAGCTTTACGCAAACTTCCAGACAAATTATGTGGTTTTCCAAGCGATTACCGGCTACCTTACGCAGACCGACGAATTTGGAAACACCACTCCCCTTTCGCAGAATGATGCAGAAACGCTCGTTCTTAAATTTCAAAACATATTAAAAACCGTAAGCTCCGGCGAGCAGACTATGGAAGAAGCCGCCGCATACTTAGTATCAACCGGTCTTCCCGGTGCGGTGCAGACGGTAGTTCTTCATAAGGATGATGCATCTTACCCCGACGGCTTTTTCGAGCAGATTCAGTCATTGGAAAAAAGAACTGCTACGCTCGTATCCACCAACGAATATATCTTCCTTGTAATACCCGGTGAAATCACCGCTCAAAGCCAGTATTTCCAAGACACCAAGGATGAAATTCTCTTAACCTTTGCAGAGAGCGGTATTGATACAATTATTGACAGCTCTATACCGGTTACAGGCTCGGTTGACTCCGAGACAGGCAAAGGCTACCTTGACATCATACGATACGAAAAGGGTGAATAATATGAACGAAGCATTGAAAAATATTATGTCGCGTAAGACTATTCGCGAATACACCCACGAAGACGTACCCGAGGAGCTTCTTCAAGCGGTGCTTGACGCGGCTATCCGCGCACCAAGCGGCAGAAACTCTCAACCCTGCCACCTGAGAGTATTGAGAAACAGAGAGCTCCTTGACGAAATGAACAAGGATTTTAAGGACATCGTCGGTTGGGACACTCCCGCATACACCGGCTGGAATATCCGCCCCGTGTATCACAACGCTCCTGTTTTTATATTCATCGTAGCTCCATCCAAGGATGCTATGTCGGGCGGACTTATGGCAGAGAATATTGCTCTCGCCGCCCACTCTCTCGGACTGGGCTCGTGTATGATAGGTTCTCTCGGCGCTTTGTTTGACGACGAAGCGGGCGCTAAGAAATGGAAGAAGATAATAGATATCCCTGAGGATTGGCACTTCATATTAGGTATGACTCTCGGATATCCAAACGAAGATCCGCCCTTTAAGGACAGAGAAGACGGTCACATTAAATTTATAGGATAATAAAAGGCGATACAGAATGACTTATTTTGCAGGAAACTACGACGTAGCCGTTATCGGTGCAGGTCATGCGGGTATTGAATCCGCACTTGCCGCCGCAAGGCTCGGCGCATCTACAATAGTATTTACAGTCAATCTTGACTGGATCGGTAATATGGCGTGTAACCCCTCTATCGGTGGCACGTCTAAAGGTCATCTCGTGCGAGAGATAGATGCTCTCGGCGGTGAGATGGGTAAGGCGGCAGATAAAACTCTCATTCAGAGCCGTATTCTTAATCTTGGTAAAGGTCCCGCCGTACACTCGCTCAGAGCGCAGATAGACCGCCGCGAATACACTCAATATATGAAGCACTGTCTTGAAAGCCAGGAAAACCTGGACCTTAAGCAGGCAGAAATAGTATCACTTCATAAGAACAATGACGGATTGTGGGAGTTTGCTACTCAGCTTGGCGCTACCTACACCGCAAAATGCGTAGTTATCGCAACAGGTACCTTCCTCAAGGGAAAAATCTTTGTAGGCGACGTATCCTTCGAGAGCGGCCCCGACGGAATGTTCCCCGCTAACGATTTATCACAGTCACTTCTTGATTTAAATATTCCCCTTCGCAGATTTAAGACGGGTACACCCCCTCGTGTGAACAGACGAAGCGTAGATTTTTCAGAATTAGAGGAGCAAGTAGGCGACGAGCTTATTACCCCCTTCTCATTTGAAACTCCCGACGGAGTATTGGAGAATAAAGCCGTTTGCCATATTACATACACAAATCTCGACACTAAGCAGATTATTCTCGATAATCTTCACCGCTCCCCTCTTTATTCAAAAAAGATTGAGGGTGTAGGTCCTCGTTACTGTCCAAGTATTGAGGATAAAATCGTTCGATTCTCCGAGAAGGAGCGTCACCAGATATTTATCGAGCCGTGCGGTCTCGATACAGAGGAATTGTATCTCCAAGGTGTGTCCTCATCACTCCCCGAGGACGTACAGCTACAGATACTTAAGAGCATCAAGGGTCTTGAAAACGTAAAGGTTATGCGTACCGCATACGCTATCGAGTACGATTGCGTTGACCCCCTCGCGCTCAAATCAACTCTTGAATTCACCGACCACGAAGGGCTTTACGGTGCAGGTCAGTTTAACGGCTCGTCAGGCTACGAGGAAGCAGCGGCACAGGGTCTTATTGCAGGTATAAATGCCGCTCGCAAGGCTTTAGGGAAAGGTGAATTTTCTCTCGATAGAAGCACCTCATATATCGGCACTCTCATTGATGACCTTGTAACAAAGGGTTGTCGCGACCCCTACAGAATGATGACCTCACGAAGCGAATACCGTCTCATATTGCGAGAGGATAACGCAGACCTGAGACTTACCGAAAAGGGCTACGAAATAGGTCTTATTTCCCAGGAGAGATACGACAAGCTCCGGGAGAAGATAAGGCTTATTGAAGAGGAAACGGAGCGTATATGCCGTGTAGGTATCGCCCCCTCGGACGAGCTTGACAAGGTTCTGATAGAGGCAGGCACAGCACCCCTCGGCACAGGCTGTAAGCTCTCCGAGCTTATAAAAAGACCTCAGCTGTCCTACAAGATATTAGAGCCGTTCGACAAGAGACGCCCCGACCTTCCGAGAGAAGTATTCGAGCAGGTAGAGATTAATCTCAAGTACGAAGGCTATATAAAACGACAGTTAGCACAAGTGCAGGAGCTCAAAAGACTTGAAGTAAAGAAAATCCCTGCTGACATTGACTATGACAAGGTGACAAATCTTCGTCTCGAAGCTATCGAAAAACTTAAGAAGATTCGTCCCGAGACCATCGGACAAGCATCAAGAATAAGCGGTGTATCCCCTGCGGATATTGCTGTTCTTCTTATATATATTAAATCGTAAAGGAGATACCATATATGATACCAAGAAATGAACACCCCAATCCCGGGTTTTACAGAGAGGGCTACATAAACCTCAACGGTCAATGGGATTTTGAATTTGACTTCGGCAAGAGCGGTGTTGCTCGTAAATTTTACGCTCCCGACTATGCATTTTCACAGAAGATAAACGTACCCTTCTGCCCTGAGAGTGAACTTTCAGGTATTGGCTGCAAGGACTTTATGGATGCAGTATGGTACAAGAAAACCGTTAACCTTTCCGATGAGCAGGTAAGCGGTAAGACCTTCATCGTATTCGGTGCAGTTGATTTCCACGCTATGGTTTACGTAAACGGCAACCTTGCAGGTGAGCATTTCGGCGGCTACACTTCATTCAGAATAGACGCTACTCCCTACGTTAAAGAGGGCGACAACGTTATCGCAGTTTACGCAGAGGATGATACAAGAAGCTACCTTCAGGCTCGCGGTAAGCAGAGCGAGGAATACTATTCTCACGACTGCGACTACACTCGTACAACAGGTATCTGGCAGACAGTATATATGGAATTCTGCCCCGTAAACTATATCAAGAATTTCAAGGTATTCCCCAATATCGACGAGGGCTCTGTTACAATTCAGGCTGACCTTTGCGGTAAGGGTGATATCTCCGCCAAGGCTTACTGGGACGGCAAAGAGGTTGGCGCCGTTTCAACGAAGGCATCAGGTCAGACATCTACATTCACTATTCCTTTGAGCGAAAAGCACCTTTGGGAAGTTGGTAAGGGCGGTCTCTATTCATTAGAGCTTGCTTTCGGTGACGACAAGGTTTCAAGCTACTTCGGTCTTCGCGAGGTTAAGCTTACAGACAAGGCTGTAGAAATCAACGGCAAGCCCGTATTCCAGAGACTCATCCTCGACCAGGGCTTCTATCCCGACGGTATCTACACCGCACCTACAAAGGAAGCTCTTAAGAATGACATTATCCTTTCTATGAAGGCGGGCTTCAATGGTGCAAGACTTCATCAGAAGATTTTCGAGCCGCTCTTCCTTCACTACTGCGACGAGCTTGGTTACATCGTATGGGGTGAGCACGGCAACTGGGGTATTGACTGGTCAAGATTCGAATCTATCCGTTACTTCCTTACAGAGATTGAAGAAGAAATCGAACGCGATTTCAACCATCCTTCACTTATCGGCTGGTGTCCCTACAACGAGACTTGGGATCAGCACGGATGCAAGCAGGACGACGATACTCTCCGCATAGTTTACCGCACAATAAAGGCTATGGACAAGACTCGTCCCTGCATCGACACAAGCGGTAACTTCCACGTAGAGACAGACATCTATGACGTTCACGATTACGAGCAGGATTATAAGATATTCAAGGAGAATTACGATAAGTTAGTTTCCGAGAATTACCTCTTCGACCACTTCCCCGACAGACAGCAATGGAAGGGCGAGCCCGTATTTATGAGCGAATACGGCGGAATCAGAATCGAGCTCAGAAACGCCGAGGATAACGACAGAACAAAGGCTTGGGGATACGGCAATGCCGCTACAAGCTACGAGGAATTCTACGAGAGATACGCAGGTCTTACCGATGCTCTCATAGATAACCCCAAGATGATCGGCTTCTGCTACACTCAGCTTACAGACGTTGAGCAGGAGTTAAACGGTATTTATAAATATGACCGTTCTGAGAAATTCGACTCCGAAATCCTCTACAAAATCAATTCAAGAAAAGCAGCGATTGAAAAATAAAACAAATCCGCCCGAAAGGGCGGATTTGTTTTATTTTTTAATCCTCTGACGGATACTGAAATACTGTATCGTAAGTTCCGTCTTCGAACTCATATTCCTCTTTGTCGAGGTAGAGAGTTGCGTGTGAGCCCTTGGGAATTGTGAAACTAAACTTACATTCGTTTCCGTTGCCCGTAAACTCCCAAGAGGAGATAATCTCGCCGTTTTCCGTAAGGATATGAGCCTTTGCATAGCCTAACTCCTTAAGAGGAATGGGCTTGAAAATTATATGCTTGTAGCCGGGCTCCTTGGGGTCGGAGTCGATACCTGCAACGCTCGTGTAGAGCCAATCGCCAACTGCACCGTAAGCGTAGTGGTTAAAAGAATTCATTTCGGGAGTAGCGAAGGAGCCGTCCTTCTTCATACCGTCCCATCTCTCCCACATAGTGGTAGCACCCCTTGTTACGGGGAAGAGCCACGAGGGGAAGTCCTTTTTAAGAAGGAGCTTATATGCAATGTCCTCTCTACCTATCTTAGTAAGAGCGTGGAGAAGATAAGGTGTACCAACGAAGCCGGTCTTAAGGTGACCGCACTCCTCGATATCCTTAACGAGCTTTGCACCCTCTCTGTATATATCATCCGTAAGGTCAAAGTATATAGCGAGTACATTTGCGGTCTGAGTTTCGTGCTCGGGAAGACCGCTATTGATGTATTTCTTTCTGTATTCCTTTACTGATAATTCGTAAAGCTCCTCGAAGTAGCTCATATCCTCGCCGATTGCCTTACCCATTTCGATAAAGAGGCGGTTTGAATAAGCGAGATATGCTGATGCAATAAGAAAATGGTCTGTAAGACCGCCTGTAGCCTCGTCGCCTGCATCAAGAGAGAGCCAGTCTCCGAAGTGCATATCATCAATATCAAAGAGACCTCTTACGGTGCCCTTTGTTTCCATATAGAGAATCCATTTTTTCATAGACTCAAACTGATCTCTGATAATCTGAGTATCGCCGTAGGTTCTCCATACCCAATAGGGCACTACAACTGCCGCATCTGCCCAAGCGGCGGAGCCTGCATCCTCCCAACCGATATCGGGAATGATATGTGGAACTGCTCCGCTTTCCTTTTGGTCTGCCGCAAGGTCACCGAGCCATTTTTTGAAGAACTTAGTTGTTCTGTAGTTTATTGAAGCGGTACGTGCAAAGACTTGAGCATCACCGGTCCAACCGAATCTCTCGTCGCGCTGGTTACAGTCGGTGGGTATATCAAGGAAGTTACCTCTCTGACCCCATACGATGTTTTCATACAACTGCTGTACAAGGTCGTCACCGCAGGTAAAGAAGCCTGTACGCTTCATATCGGAGAATACTACTATTGCCTTGAAGTTGTCGAGAACAATATCCTCCTCGTCAAAGCCCTCTAATCTTATGTATCTGAAGCCCTGATATGAGAAATGGGGCTTGTAATAATGCTCGTTTCCGTCGGAGATTGCCTTTACCTGAGCCTTTGCACCACGAAGGTTGTCTGTATAGAAATTGCCATCCTTGTCTAAAATCTCCGCATGAGAGATAGTAAACTCTCTGCCCTTCTTAGCGGGAACTTTCCACTCAACGTAGCCGGTCATATTCTGACCAAAGTCGATTACAACCTCGCCCTTGGGAGTCTTAATAAGCTCTACCGCGTCAAGCTGAGCCATCTCGCGAGTTTCCTCGCCCACTGTGGGGATAATAATATCCGTACTGATATCATCGAGGACTCTTACTTCGAATTCCTCGTCTGTATTTGCATTGAAATCGATAGTCTCGCCGTTATATACGTGAGAGTAAATTATATTACTCTTAGCGCATTTCCAGGATGCATCGGTAGGATAAAAATCCGTTGTGCCGTCTTCATATTCGATAAGAAGGGCAGCAATGAGCGCTTCCTCCTTGGAGGTAATGCTCTCGTAATGCTCGTTAGCGTTACCGTGATATCTTCTGCCGTTGCCGAGAGCGATATCGAGAGTATTAACTTCCTCAATATAGCGAGTAACGTCATACTTCTGAGCCTGTATTCTTTTACCGTAGCTTGTCCAACCGGGAGCAAAAATAAATTTGCCTACGCGGTTATTATTAAAAAAAGCCTCGTAATATCCGAGAGCGGAGCAGAACAAGGTGGCCTTATTAACCTTTTTGTCCACCCAAACTACCTTTTTAAATACGGGTCTTATATCACCCATATCTACGCCCTGACGAATAAATGAAGCATCCTTAATGCTATTCATAAAAGCACCCCTTCGGTTGACATTTGAACATTAAAATGTATAATATTATATTATCTTAATTCATTTTCTTTTTCAACACTTTTCGGAGGTTACAATGAAAAATCTTTCGGATATAAACGTTATAAAAAGCGTTATGGCTCGTCACGGTGTTACCTTCAACAAGGGCCTCGGTCAGAATTTCCTCATAGACCCCAATGTCTGCCCTCAGATGGCAGAAAATGCCGATCTTGACGAAAACACCTGCGCCATCGAAATCGGCCCCGGTGTGGGTGTGCTTACAGCGGAGCTTGCCAAGAGAACAGGTAAAGTCCTCAGCTTCGAGCTTGATGACAGACTTCCCCCCGTACTCGCAGAAACTCTCGCAGAGTTCGACAACGTAGAAATCATAAATCAGGATATACTCAAAGCAGACCTTCCGAAAATAATCGAAGAAAAGTGCAAGGGAATGGATATAGTTGTTTGCGCTAACCTCCCCTACTACATTACCTCTCCCATAATTATGCTCTTTCTCGAGAGCAATCTTCCCGTGAAATCAATTACCGTTATGGTGCAGAAGGAAGCGGCAGACCGACTCTGTGCAGAGGTAGGCTCCCGTGACGGCGGCGCGGTTACCGTAGCCGTGGCATATTATTCCGAGGCAGAGGAGCTCTTCTTTGTGCCGAGAGATTCTTTCCTTCCTCCCCCCAAGGTAAACAGCGCGGTTATTAAGCTCACTCTCAGAGACGAGCCCCCCGTTAAAATATCAAGCGAGGAGAATTTCTTCCGTCTCGTAAAGGCGGCTTTCTCTCAGAGAAGAAAAACCGCAGAAAATTCTATAAGCTCGGGTCTCGGTATCCCGAAAGATAAAGTCGCTCTCGCAATCGCCGAAGCAGGCTTAGAAAAAACAGTAAGAGCAGAGAAGCTTACAATGGACGACTTCGCTACTCTTTCGGAAATAATATTCAAATAAAAATCCCTCCTATGATAGTTTATTCTACCATAGGAGGGTATTTTTTGTCCGTTTATATTGGACTTGCGCAAAATCTGCTACGCTTCTTTTTTGTTATTTTTAATTATCCGCGCCGTATTCCATTACGTTTTGCTGACGCTTTTCGGCAAGCTCTGCGTACATCCATTCCCTCTTCTGTCGGGAGATAGGCCAGAGGAATTTGGGCACGATACGAAGAATACCCGTCAGTGTGGGAATAATGGTGCAAAGCGCAAATTCCCAGAACTTCGTTCTGTCATTCTGCGCACCGATTTCGAGACCCTGCACGTAGCCGATACGCTTCATAATAAGGCTCGTTACCGAACCGAGAAGCGCACTCTGAATCTTAAGAATGAGACCCTTTGCGACACCCGTTGTTGCTTCCATACGGTAGCCGTTTTTCCATTCGCAGTAGTCCATCGCCTCGTTCCAAAGGTCCGCGTTAATAACCTTGGAGATACCCCACGACCACTTTATAAACCATTCCTTAAGACCAAAAGCAATACACATAGGAACAGTTCTGTAGAACATAGTTTTCTTCTTGGTCATTCCGAAGAGGAAAAGTACAATGTATATGACGCTGTTATATACGTCGTTAAAAATCCACAGAGATTTTGATGAAAATCTCTTTCTCAAGGGTGCCACAAATGCGTAGCTTATACTACCGTTCATAGATGAGGGAATATTAAGAAGCGTTATGAGCGAATAGCTTCCCAAAACGTCTATGAAGTAGTTAGTCTCGCTCTTACTGATAGAGAAGTTGCCGAGGAATTCGGACATACACATCAGAAGCACGGGATAGTTTGAGAAAATTGCCTTCATACCCTCTTTTATACTGGGCTTCTCGACGGATTGAGGCACTCGCTCCTTGGACTCCATAAAGAACCAGAAGGTGCATATAGAGGATATAAGAGCCGTACCGCCACCCATTACCATGAAGACGGAGCTGAGCTTCCATTTGACTATCTTGTTGTTAACAAGGTCGATGAGCACACCCATTATATAACGTGGAAGATCTTCACCCATATAGCCCGTAAGAAGCTCTGCGAGGGTTATTAGTCGTATTCGCTCGTTGGGATTTGGAGTGATCGTTGACATATAACCGCTCTTGGCAACGGAGGTGAACGTACCTGCCGTCTCGTTTATAAAAGCAAATATGTAATAATAAATAAGCTTCGGCAGATGTGTGCCGCCTGTTGTCCCGAAGAAGAGGGGCAATAGCCACGTAAACACACCCATTATCGTAAGCGGTATCTGCGTACCCACAAGATAGGGTTTGAATTTGCCGATTCGAGTACGGGTATTATCTACGATAACGGAGATAAAGGTGTCGTTTACAATGTCCCACGCGGCAGTAACAAGGTTCATAACCGCGCTTACGGTAAAGTCGATATTAACAACGTCCCAGATATATCTCTCCGAGAAAGAGTTGATATTAAAGGTATTAGACCAGTCGTTAAAGAGATACGAAACAGTCTCTCTTACTCCAACGTAGTTGTGACCCTCGTAATATCGCACTTCAGATTTGCTCTCGGCGGTGTTTTCAATAATTTTATTATCGCTCATAGGACACCTCCTCCGCATTTCCTACGTAAACGATACATTCGTCTGTAAATGTTTCTCCCATATAAGTGAGTGTTACAGTAATTACAACAGGCTCGTCGCTTAATTTAATGCCCTTAACATAGCCCATTTCATCCACCGTAGCAATGCTCGTATCAGATGAATTGAAGGTAACCTCGTATTCGCTGTCATCCTCAATCACGGCATTAACCGTAAGATTAACCTCGTCACCCTCTTCGATGAAAAATTCATTTTCCGAGAGAGTAATCCCTGCATAGAAATACTCGTACGTATCTGTCACGGAGTACGGGAATACAAGAACCTTTTCTCCGAACATCGCAAGGTCACCCTTAAAGGTCACGTCTGCAGTTACAGTATAATTTCTGCATATAGAAAGTGTTGCAATTTCATCGGTGAGTCTGTTGACCTTTGCGGTGATTATAAAATCACCCGCAACCGCCTCCGAAGAATTGACGGTACACACAGAGGAAAGCTCCTCCCCCACAGCGCCCATAACATCGGGAGCGCTATCCGTACCGAATGTCCTTGCGAGAGTATCGCCTGTTACGGTCGCACCATTGACTGTATATGTAATAAAGTAGTAGTCGCCGTCGATGTGATTTCCCTCGTCGTCAAGAACCTTATTCCCCTCGTTATCCACTTCACCTATCTGATACGTGACAGTAAAATCTGCACCATCGAGATTTATAAGGGGCATATTATTGTAAGCGACACCGAATTCGCCAACATAATCCTCTCCGTAGAGAGAATCTGCAAAGGGAAGGATATAGTTCTTAGCGTAGGAGAAAACAGCCCCATCGTTACTGCTCTCGCTACCGTTGGGAAGGTAAACCTTAACTCCGCCGTCGTCGATTGATAAATCGGTATATTTATCTACCTTTACAAATCTGTTTTCATTAGCAAAAGCAGTAAGATTATAAATATACCTCGAAAGCTCCTCTTCATCGCCCGCAAGTTCCGTTTTACTCGCTTCATCCGTTGAGGCTATGACTTTTTTATTATCCTTTTCTACCTGCTTTACAACTACAACAAGCGTAACAAGGCAGAGCACAAGAGCGAGTAAGCTACAAAGACCGAAGATAATAAACTGCCTTTTCTTACCTGCCATTGTCTTCACCCGCCTTTCCCTTTTCTGCGAGAGCCTTGCTCTCTGCTTCACTCTTAAGACGAGCCGCTTTTTCCTCCTCTGTCTCAAAAACGGGAAGAGGAAGGTCATCGAGAGAAACCTCTCCCGCTTTCACCTTTTTATTAAGTGCTTTTCTGTCTATATCCACCTGCTTGATTTCGGGGAGGATATTTTTCTTTATTATGAGGTGATTTAATATAAATATAAATACAAACACAAGTATGCAAAGGAATGAACCGATTCCGAGAGAGCCCTCTAAGAAACCGCACTTTCCCGCAATCGACGGTGTAAGCACACTCACAACCGATGCACCTACGCAAAGAATACCGCCTATAACAGAAAGCATTCTCGTAATTCTCGCCGATTTTTGAATATTGAGAAATGATAATACGAGAGCAACGAAAACGCCGAAGCCCGTAAGGAATATAGCAACTATAAGACCCAAAAGAGCAAGGCATAAGCCCACCTGTGCAGGTATATATTCCTTCAGATTAAAAAGCACTCCGAGAGTACCGTCAGAGAATGCGTTGAATATACCGAGAGCCCCGAAGCTAAGCTTCGCATCAATAAGCGGTACGGTAGATCTGACCGTAGCAAAGGGCACCATAATAGCACCGATGGCCAAAACCATCGCTACGATTCTGAATATCTGCAGCTTACCGCCGACAAAAGCATTTTTAAGCTTCGCTACCATTATACGGAAAGACGCATACTCAAGCTCGCATTTCTTCGCATCGCGTGTAAGAAGTGTCTTCTGCTGACTGTAAAAGATATTTGCTCCGCAATGCTTACAGTTGGGAGACAGCTCAAATCTGCCTATCTCTCCCCCACACTTGGGACATTTCATATTATCACCCCAATCTTGTTTATGTAATAATTGTATCATAATAAGATAACATTTACAACAAAGAAAAACCTCGACCGATTTCTCGATCGAGGTTTACGAAATCTAAACTGATTAGATAGCACCAAAGACGAACTTACCAACGAAGAGGAGAGCAATGATTGTAACTGCAATATCCTTCTTCTGGAACTTACCTGTGAAGAGAGTGATAAGAACGTATGCAATAGCGCCGATACCGATACCGTTTGCAATTGAATAGGTAAGGGGCATCATAATGAGAGTAAGGAATGCGGGAACCGCACTTCTCATATCCTTCATATCAACGTTAGCGAAATTCTTAAGCATAAGAACACCAACGAAGATAAGTGCGGGAGCAGTAGCAGCCGCAGGAACAATGCTTGCTAAGGGAGAAAGGAAGAGACAAACGATGAAGCAAAGAGATGTTACAAGAGAAGTAAGACCTGTACGGCCGCCTGCAGCAACACCTGATGCACACTCAACGAATGTAGTTACAGTAGAGGTACCGCAAACAGCACCGCCAACAGTAGCGATAGAGTCGCAAGCCATTGCCTTATCGATATCAACGGGGTCGCCGTTTTCGTCGAGCATATTTGCCTCGGAAGCAGCGCCGTAAAGAGTACCGATTGTATCGAACATATCAACCATGCAGAAAGTAACGATAAGCATGATTACGGAGAAGATAGAGCCAATAAACTGACCGTCAAATGCATGTGCCCATGCTGACTTTGTGAAGATAGCGGTGATACCTATGTCTGCAAAATCCTTGAAGGGCTGTGCGAAATCTGCCATTTCGAATGAAGGAACCTGCCATGTAGCAAGATAGTAGATAACTGTTGTTGCTATGATACCGATAAGAACTGCGCCCTTAACATTAAGCTTGGTAAGCACAGCGATAATAACGAAGCCCAGAAGAGCAATAACTGCGGGAGCAATGTCTGCCCAAGCCGCACCGTTGATCTTAACGAACTGAACGAGTGTGTACTCATTAGCCTGAATAATACCAACGTTCTGGAAGCCGATAAATGCAATAAAGAGACCAATACCTGCGGAAATTGACTTCTTGATACAGTCGGGCATAGCCTTTGCAATATAGCTACGAGCACCGGTAATAGAAAGAATCAAGAAAACAAGACCGGAAATAAGAATAATTACGAGACCTGCCTGATAGCCTTCGATAACGTCGCCGCCCTTGATAATCTGAGGAAGAACGAATGATACGAAGAAGAACGAGTTAAGACCCATACCGCAAGCCTGAGCGAAGGGGAGCTTTGCATAGAATGCGTAAAGCAATGTACCTAAAACTGCGGCAAGAATTGATGCAATGTAAACTGCATTCCAGATCTTATCGATACCGGGCACACCAAAGCTGAAGCCAACGATCTGATTGGGGTTAACAATGATGATGTATGCCATAGCGAAGAATGTGGTAAGACCTGCAATAATCTCCGTTCTGACGTTGGAACCACGTTCCGAGATTTTAAAGAACTTGTCCATATTTACACTCCTTTTATTATAGTAGGGTATGTGCTGATTTCATTATACCAAATATAGTGCTTTTTTCAACAGAAATCGACAGTCAAAAATAACCAAAATATAGCAATGTTTTTTGACATCGAACCACCCCCACAAAATCAAACGAATTACTGAACTCAACCAAACACCTTAGCAACGACCAATTGGAGCACTTGATCGCCATAGCCAAGAGACTAAAATGATAAAGTAAACCTCTCTGATTTCTAGTCAGAGAGGTCTTCTTCATTCTTTCACAAACTTTTCAATTTCTTCTGCGGTTATGATCATCTGCTCTTCGTTAGAGATTTTTGGGGTGCCGTCACCCTTTTGAGCGCCGTACATACCGAAATATGCGTGGCAACCGCCGTCGATGATCACTTCCGTAAAATCGTCCGGAAGATTTCCTTTGTATTCCTCATAGCTTTCCGAATTAAGCACCCTATCCTCGCTACCATATATGGAAAGGACTTCTAACCCATCCGAAACGTCCTCGGTAGAAAATGATGCAAGGAGAATTAAACCGTCAAAATCAGCCTTATGCCCCGCTACGTAAGATGAAGCCATAGAGCCACCAAGAGAGTGACCGCCAATATACCAGCTATTGATCTCAGGATATATTTCTCTTATACCGTCGGCGGCATTTATATTGAACACCGCAAGGTTAAAAGGCATCTCAACCAAAACACAAAGTATTCCCCTTTGTGCACACGCTTCCATCAAGGGAGCGTAAGCGGTATATTCTACCTTGCCGCCGGGATAGAAGATAAATCCGGCTATCGGCTCTTCGGGTATATACGCAACAGCACCGTTATCCAAGGTTTCTTTTGCTACGTTGCCCGATGAGGCAAAAACAGTTATTGCACGAGGCTCGGCGTGATAGTAGTCGCCGACGTATATAAAAAATGCACCGAAAATCAATGCTATAACGGTAGGGTGACAAGAATAATCCGAACCTGTTTTTAAAAGGCGGATTTTCGCTCACTCTACGTTAAAATACTCGTTAATCCGAAAGGATTAACTGCGTTTTGTGCCTTGATTGACCAAAAATCCGCACTTTTTAAAATCTCCGACCTCAAGGCGAGGAGATTTCGAGGGATTTTTGCTCAATTTAGGTGCA
>JAZUSK010000005.1:0-31573 GCA_045606645.1 Acutalibacteraceae bacterium
TCGAAGATTTTAAAAAGTGCGGATTTTTGGTCAATCAAGGCACAAAACGCAGTTAATCCTTTCGGATTAACGAGTATTTTAACGTAGAGTGAGCGAAAATCCGCCTTTTAAAAACAGGTTCGGATTACTCTTGTCACCCTATGCTGTAATTTTAGCACAGGAATGTTGTAGCAATGTCATAGCTTTATGAACAAATTGTAAACAAGTTCACTTCTTAGATAAAAGTAAATAAAAATAAGGGGCTGTAAAAAAACGTAAGTTTTTTTACAGCTCCTTTTTAGGGGATAGGAAAAAAAGATGCAGAACGGACAAACTGAGCAAAATCAAGGCTTCAGACTTGATTTTGCTTGCCCGAAGGCGTACAAGGGTACGTCGAGTGGCGAAGTTTGTTCGTAGTATAAAACATAATTTTTTCATCAATTTTAGATTTTGTATATTTTTAAAGGGTTCTATAGGCTTATTAAACCTACAGAACCCCTTGCTATATCTGGTTTTATACGGTCTGCGCTTTTTTTACATCCCCTTGAGTATTAAGCGATAACTTTATTGATAACAGCTTGGTAATCTTCAATGTTGATTGAATCTGAGCCGTTAAGATCAGCAGCCATTTTATAGTATCTGTTATCAAAATCACCTGAATTATTTGTATATAAAGCTATCCTGTGTGCATCAAGTGCATCTACAACGCCATCGCCGTTTACGTCACCTTTTACAACGAGAACGTACTCCTTAATAACCTCATCATCAATATCAACTGCCATAACACGTACTTTTGTACCCGTACCATATGATTTTACAGAGGGATATTCCTGTGATGAAATAATTTCAATATTTTCTCCTAATGCAGAGAATATTGAATCGGTAGTATTAATATTATCGGTGCTATCTGTAAATATAATACCGTTATTATAATCCACCGTTGTTGCTTCAGTTCCTGTGATTTGAACGTAAGTATTAGATGAAAGTCCACTTTTTATATATACAACGTTTCCGTTTTCTACGCTTATTGCGACACAGTAATAATATCTGTAATCGTATTCATCATAGTCATTGTACAAATAGTCAAGCGGAACAAAGAAATTTTCCTCAGAATCTTGTGTCTGGTATATCAGAACTGAATCTGTACGATCCTCGCTGTTACAGCCAAACCACTGATACGTAAGATCAAAGCCTACTGCCTCAAAGAAAAGTTCACCGTCTATAGGGTCAACCTCATCTTCTACATCAGTAAGGAATGATTCGTCAGAATCCAATGCTTTATAAGGAATATCAGCACTCAAACAGCCATCACCAACAACAGTATATGAGGGAGCAAACACGGTAGTATCTACGTGCGATACATCAAAAACCTCAATATCCGAGCCTATGAGCACATAGTACGCTGATGGGATACTAAGTACGGTTTCAACGTTTTCCAATGAAATAGAACCCACGTTCATTCCATCAAAGACACCTTTACCGATATATTTGAGATCAGATAATATTAGGTCCGCATCTGCCAGCTGATCATTTTCTTGAATAAGAGTACCGGTGAAACAGTTGTCTCCAAGAATTTTTACACCGGTAATATCGATTTCCGAGGAAGCAAGAGAGCTGCAATTGTAGAACGCTTCGTTTCCTAAACCCTTAAGTGAAGTAGGTGTGGTTGTTCTGTTTACATATATTTCACTTAACTCTGTACAATTCTTAAAACATTTATCGGGAATAGAGGTTGAGGAAGGTATGCGAATTTTCCAAAGAACCTCGTCATTCATAAATGCGCCCTCGCCAAGCGTTATTTTGTCTGACATAAAAAGGATGGTTTGTAATTCGTCGCACTCCGCAAAGGCATAGTCACCTACCGATGTAACGTATTCAAATGAGGTTTCGTCAAGTGATGAATTATAAAATGCATAGTCTCCAACCTTCACGAGAGCAGGCATTTCTATATATACAAGACCTGAATTTCTGAAGGCGTTATCACCTACAACCTCTACGGAATAACAGTCTATAAGACCGAGTGACTCCATATCTCTGAAGTAATCTGCCGGAATTTCTGTGATTAAATCAGCTACAAATTCATAGAGATTTACAGCATCTGTAACATATGTTCTGCCGTCCTCTCCAATCGGGAGATAATCTATAGCATGTAACTTAAGTGACTCAAGCCCTGTACAACCTGCAAATGCAGTTAAAGGAAGATTATCACCGTCAGTGATGTTGTATGATTCGAAATAAGTAAGTGCGGTACATCCACTGAAGGCGTATTCGCCTATCTCCTCTGTATTATCAAGTATAACGCTGGTAAGACTTGTGCAGTCAGCAAAGGCATAGTCACCGATATACTCGAGATAGTCTGTTGAAACTGTCTTGATAGGTGTTCCTGCAAATGAATAATCACCTACCGAAAGAAGGAATTGACTAAAGTAAAACGACTCAATGCCCGTTCCGTAAAATGCATAATCACCAATACTTTTTGCATTTTCAAATGATACCTCTTTAAGCTTTGAGTATCCTCTGAGGAAATTATTGGGAACTGAAATCACAGAATCGGCACTAAAGCTCTCAAGGTTATCTATACCTGCCATATTAAAGTTACCTGTTTCATCCACAGGCAGGAAAATTACCGAATCAAGAGAAAGAGATTTTAGACCTGTACAGCCGTAGAACAGATTAGAGTCAACAGTAGTGATTCCGTCAGCGTGGAAGCTTTCGAGACCTGTACATCCCGCAAAGGCTCTCTTTCCTACAGAGGTTACGAGAGGTATATTTATCTCACGAAGTGAGCTGCAACCCTCAAATGCACTGTCGCAAACCTTAGTTACTTTATCAATATAGATAGTTTCAAGAGATGAGCAACCCTTGAACGCTTCTTTGGGAATAACCGTGAGGCTGTTGAGATTGATCAAGGTAAGGTTTGTAAATTCGGAGAAATTGAAGGTGTCGGAATCAGCTTCATAAACCTCACAAATACCGTTCAAGCCCATTTCGTATATATACGCTTCACTACCCTCGAAGATATTTGTATTAATTTTCTTGAGAGAGGGTAAATCAACGTATGTAAGTCTTGTACAGTTAACAAATGCTCTGTCACCTACAGTTGTCGCATCAAAATTGGGTTGCTCAACGGTCGAGTTCATAAATGCCTCGGTACCTATTTTCGTTACGTTGATCATATCAACAGTCTTAATGGATTGATGATCCTTGAAAAAGTAATCCGGTATGGTTTCAAAATGAGTTGCAGAGAAATATTCAAGTCCGGGCAGATAATCTACCATCTTCATACCTTCACTGATGCTGATATCAGCAGAAAAGATATCAAGCTCCTGAAGATTAACACATCCGTTAAATGCGGCAGGATCGAAGGTATCAAGCTTGGGAAGAACGACTGAAGTAAGAGCCTTAATGTTATTAAATGCACCTACACCGATAACGTCTATAAAATTGTTTTCAATTGTATTAAGCCCCGTGTTTCTAAAAGCATAATCACCGATACCTGTTGTTTGTCCAAACGTAAATTCACTAAGATCAGTACAGTTATCAAAAGCATATGCTGGAATAGTACCACTGAACGCAGAGAGTGAAAAACTTGACAAATTGGGAAGACATTCTGCTACGGTTTTATCGGTAATTTCAAAATTTATTGCACCTACGACATTGAGTGTTCTGATGTCGTCGCAACCGTAGAAATAATTAGGATTAAAGGTACGCAGCTTAGGTAATTTAACAGTCTCCAAGGATGCACAATTGCTGAATGAAGCTTCAGCCAACGTTGTAACAACAGGAAGAGATACTGTTTCAAGACCGGTGCCGTAGAAAGCATAGCTTCCGACAGATTCCAAAGAAGAAAGCGTAACGCTCGTCAGTAAAGGACAATTGTAGAAGGTGTATGCAGGTAAGACTGTAAGCATACTCATAGAAACGTTTGTGAGAGCCTCACAGTTTCGGAACACGTATCTCGATTCAAGTGTGGTCAGATTATTGAAGTTAGCACCTACGAGCTTCTTACAATCACCGAAGGCATACTCACCAATATATGTAACGTAGTTATAGGTTGCCGTGTTGAGGTTTGACTTATAGAAAGCCATATATCCTATCGAAGAAAGGTTTGTTGCCGTAAGAGTTTCAATACTTGAATTTTCAAAAGCGCTCTCATCAACAGTTGTAAGGCTCGGTGCTTTTATTGTCTTTATACTTGTACAATTATAAAATGCACGTTTACCGATAATTTTAAGTGCGGAAAGATTGAGATCAACAAGCTTCGTAAGACCCATAAAAAGCTCATCGGGTATCTTATTCAACGAGGACAAGTTAACGCTTGTAAGGTTAGTACATCCGTTAAATGAATCAGAATATACGGTTGTGACACCGGGCGCTTCAACCTTTTCGAGACTTGTACAACCGTCAAAGGCATTGTCTTCGATAGTCAACAAATATTTACTAAAGATAACTTCTCTTATGATCTCATTACCGCTGAATGCAGTTGAAGCTACTGACTTAACAACAGCGCCGTTGCAATATTGCGGCACGGAAACGACGTCCTCAGTTCCCGTAAAGCCTACAAGAGTACCGTTTTCATCAACTATGAATGCTGATGAATCAATGTCGGATTTTGTGTATTTTGCAGTCGATGTGGATGAATCTTTGTTTCCTGCGCTAATAGCGTATGCGGTAATCGTCTCGCTTTGGTCTATTCTGAAGGGTTCGCTGTAAGATTTATACGTGCCGTCGGGCATATCGGAGGTTTTGTATAATATCTCTGCTCCGGGTGTGGGGCAAGACAAAATTATATTAAGGTAACCTGCATATTCACCTGACTCAATCTCAAAAACAGGCTTGGAAGTAACGGTTGTGTTTCTGATAAGTGCACCGGGAGTAACGTATCTTATATTATGAGTACCACCGCCACGTACTGTACTGTTGTATAGATTTGTATATACCTGATCAGGTGATAAGGTATTATCGTAAGCTAAAAGATATGCTGCCGCACAAGAAATGAAAGGAGCCGCCATAGACGTACCGCTCATTACCTTGTAGGTATTATTTAAATAACAGCTTAAAATATTAACTCCGGGAGCAGAAAGGTCCTTTGTAGAGCCCCAGTTTGATGTGGATGCTTTATAACGTGTAGTATCTACGGAAACTGCGCATATTACTTCGGAAAAGGACGCGGGAGAATAGGTCGTGTTTTGCAGGTTGTCGTTATTGTTACCCGCGGCACAAACGATAGTTATTCCTGCGTCATAAGCATCCCTTACAGCTTCTCTTAGTATTTCGCTGTTACCCTTCTTAGTCAAGCTAAGATTGATTATGTCAACATCATCCTCTATAGCGGCTTGTATGCCAAGATACACTTGTGTATCAGTACCCTCACCGTTGTCATTTAATACCTTGTAAGGTCTTATAATAACGTTATCTTTTGTATTTGCGGCGATAATACCGGCTACGTGAGTACCGTGGCCTCTTGTGTCGTAAGATGACTCATTGTTAATTGCATCAAAGCCCGTAGGCTCTACCCTGCCCACAAGTCGCTCGTGATCGTGCTGGACACCTGAATCAACGACTGCGATCACAACACGTCCCGTAGCCATATTTGCTTTAGCGTCGCTGTAACCAAAATAATCGGATTGATATTGTGATGAATAATTGACGGTTGATTCCGTAAAAACCTCGTCATTGGTTTCAATTACGGTTTCACCGAAATAACCGTCCTCTTGCACATAATCAACGTAATCAAGAGATGAATAATATTCAAGTGCTAAGATTGAATCCTCGTACGTTTCAAACTGAAGAATATATAGATCATCATATCCGCTGACACATGCAACGGAATTTAATTTGTCAATTTCAACAGATGATTTGACAATAAGTCTGTTAGTCGGCTCTGTTTCAGCAGAATCCGTCAAAGATGAATATAATAAATCTGCTGAATCGGAAATTACTCCGGTCATCATATTTATATCAGATTTATTTGGATCATCGTACTCGATAATCATCTCTGTAAGATTATCGGAGAATTCTTCAAATGAGAGCTCTTCTGTAATTGCAGAATCGGACATATCGGACGAATCGTTTGATTCGATGATAATATCCGACTCGTTGTCAACAACGCTACTCTCTTCTTCGATGCCTGTATCAAGTTCTATATCTGCGGCAGATACCGAGCTTACACATGAAAGCATCAAGCTTAACGTTAGCAATAATGAAATTATTCTTTTCATACCTACACCGTCCTTATGTGATATAAAATATCATATAAGTGTTGTAGCATTGTCATAACTTTATGAACAAATTGTTAATATTGTGCAAATCGCAAAAAAAGGGATTTTGCGTGTACAAATTGCACCAATCGAAAGATTTATTATTCGATACAAGAAAAACCACCCTAAAAGGATGGTTTTAAAATAGAAATAATATTTAATTTTGCTTTATATTACACTTCTTTTTAATGGCATCTATAAGCTTAAAAAGAACAATTTTAATAAGAGATGCAATAATGATACCGCCACCGATAGCGATTGCTACCTCGGCTGTAGTAAGCAGATTCTGCGCAGCGGACTTGTAGTCTGAATTAAGCAAATTACTCATACTATAATATAACGTACTACCCGGCACAAGTGCGATACAACCGGGTAAAAGGAAAACTGTAGCGGGAGCTTTACAGAATCTTGCAAAAACCTCTGATAAAAATGCACACACAAATGCAGCCATAATATTAGGTATAAATACAGAATTAAAAATATTATCGAACGCAAAATACACGACACAAGCGCCGAAGCCCGCCAACGTAGCAAAAATCCAATGAGAAGGCTTCAGACGGAAGATAATGGCAAAACCAAAGGTAGCAAGAGTTCCGAAAACAATTCTGATAACTACATCAGTCATGCAAATACACCTCCGAAAGCCATTATAGCAACAATGAAGCCGAAGGCAACCATAATCGCCGTCAATAAAGCCTGAACAAATTGTATAATACCCGAAACAGTATCTCCGAAAAGAAGGTCTCTTATAGCATTACCGAAGGCAAGACCGGGAATAAGGAGCATTATAGTGCCTATCATAGCCATATCGAGATTATTTCCGATCCCGAATTTGTTTAGTGCAAGGGCTGTTATAGCACCAACAAATGATACAAATACAGTATATAAATTAGTATTACCAAGCTTAATTTTATGAAGATTTAAAATGGACACGATGAAGCCTGCTATCGCGGCTGCAACACCATCCATATAGTCTCCGCCGAAGAAAAGTGCAAATCCCCCTGCAGCAAGCATACTGGCGGGAATAACAAGATATTTGGTAAAGGGTCTTGTACGCGTAGCATGCTTTATCAGATCATCCACCTCGTCGAGGGTAACCTGTCCCGAGCATATCTTTCGTGAAATGTCGTTGAGCATATCAAGGCGATACATATTGTTTGCCGTTTTATAAACTCGACGTACCTGAGAGCACGTTGTACCGTCTGACATTCTGACTCCCGCCATAACAAGGGACGGAAGAGCGAAAACATCTGTTTTAACAGCACCATAGGCGGTACATATACGATTAACGGTATCCTCTATACGATGAGGCTCACCGCCACATCTGAGAATATTTTCGCCAACGTCAAGCGCTTTACTGAGGATATAATCCGCAGTATATAATCCGGTATTAATATCTTCTAACGGTTTATAATTACTTGCACTTGCCACGGACTCATCCCCTTTTCAAAAATTCATTGCTTTGACGATTTATGATTTTAACATTACAGTAATCACAAGTCAATATTATTTTACTGAATCTATATAATTCTGTAATATTATCTCTGCCGAAAGAGCGTCAACTACCGCTTTTCGCTTCTTACCGCGCACGTTATTATCACTTAAAATCTTATGTGCTGATACTGTAGTAAGTCGCTCATCCCAAAAAACAACGGGAAGTGAGCATTTGCCCTTAATAATATCGCCCAACTGCTCGCAAGCATCTGCACGAAAGCCCTTGGAACCATCCATATTCTTAGGAAGACCTATAACAATCTTCTCCGCCTTCTTCTCCCCCGCAATTTCAATTATCTTATCAGCGAGAGCCTCGGCATTCCATTCATTAATTACGCAAACGGGAGAAGCAAGTATCTGATTCTTATCACAAACGGCGATACCGGTTCTTCTGTCTCCGTAATCTACGGATAATATAATCATTTTTTTACCTCAAAAATGGCTGATAGATGTCTATCAGCCATATAATTATTTAGATTTAACCGTCGTTATTTTGTCCGTCCGGCTCGGTTACACCCTGACCCTCACCTTCACCTTCATTATCGTTTGGTGGTGAAGGTGGCTCCGTTGTAACGGGAATATCCGTAACGGGAGTTGTAGGAGCTACCGTAGGCGGTGTTGTTGGTGGTGCCGGTGGCTTAGTGGGAGCAACCGTTGACGGTGGCTCTGTGGGTTTTGTTGTGATAATATCGGGAGCTTCCGCACCGATAGCACCTACAATAGCACAACCGTCGCACCTTCTCGGAAGATTATCGGACTTGTAATAGCCCGTAGATGTACTTGCACATCCTTCGGAAGCAAGACAACCCGAAACGTTACAGTAGGAACGTGTAACAACGCCGCTTGCTGTCGGGAAATCCATAGGCTCAAGATCCGCGTGAACCGAGTTCATTATTTCCTTGAATATCTTACCTGCAGGGTTACCTGAAACGTTAGAAATCTTTCTCGGTTCATCGTAACCGTACCAAACTGCTGCAACATAGTAAGGTGTACCCGCACAGAACCAACGGTCCTTATCATCTGAGGTTGTACCCGTCTTAGCGAAGGTATCAAATCCCGTAACACCGCAACCGCTACCTGTACCGCTGGTAACAACTCTCTCGAGAAGCTCTCTCATAACTCCCGCAGATGATTCGTCTATAACTCTTTCGCCGGTATTATTGCTTGTATCAAGCAATACAACAGTTCCGTCGTTATTAGTTACCTTGTAGTATGAATAGGGTTCGAAGTAATAGCCGTTATTTCCGAACATAGCGTAAGCCGCCGCCATTTCAAGCGTAGAAACACCATGGCTACAACCACCGCAGGCGATGGTTGAATAGTTGCCGTCATACAAGGAATCGTCTTCATCAGTAACAAATGAAGTAAAATGTAAATCCTCAGATAGGAAATCAAGACATTCATCAAGACCCATAACTCTTGCTATCTGAGCAGGTACCGTATTAAGGGACTGCTTGAGAGCATAGGTAGTAGTAACGAAAGAATTAGCTGAACCAACTGAACCGCCGTAGTTACTGGGGTAACGTGATGAACCCATCTTGAGACCGTAGTTCTGTATCATAGTTGACCAAGTAATATAGTCTTCGTCAATGGCCTTTGCATATACGGAAAGAGGTTTAATGGATGAACCCGGCTGACGAAGTGACTGAGCAGCTCTATTAAGACCTCGGAAGGTATCCTTCTGCCCTGCACCGCCGACCATTGCAACGATTCTGCCGTTGTAGTCCATAATTGTAATAGCTGACTGAGCAGCAGGCTTCTCGACGGTATCCTCTTCATCGGGGAATGTGATTCGATTTTCATAGACATACTCTGCTTTTTCCTGAACGTCTAAATCAACGGCGGCATAAATACGCAAGCCACCGAAGAAAACCTTCTTCCAAGCATCGTTGTAGGAAAGGTCGTACTGAACCATAAGGTCCTCGATAACCTCATCAATAACGTAGTCAACGTAATATGATGATTGAGTATCTTTTTTAGAATCCTCTATTTCCTCAATCTCTTCATCGGTATAATCCTTGTCTGCTGCATCCTCTTCTTCATCCTCGGTAACCTGACTACCCTCGTAGTTTTCACTATTGGTGAAGATCAATTCGAAATCAATAGCTTCGTTGTACTCTGCTTGAGTAATACTACCGTTTTCGAGCATACAACTAAGACAATACTCTTGTCTTTCTCTGTTGGCATCGGGTTCAGTTAAGGGATCAAGTGCACCCGGAGCCTTCGTAATTGAAGCAATTACGGCACATTCGGCGGCATTTAAATCCTGAAGATTCTTACCGAAATATACTTCCGCTGCAGTTTTAACGCCATAACATCCGTTTCCGAGATAAACAGTATTAAGATAAAATTCCATAATCGTATTCTTATGATAATGTTCCTCGACCATAAGAGCACTAAGAATTTCGTAATATTTACGCGAAACGGTACGTCCGTTTTTACCTGTAATATTCTTAATAAGCTGCTGAGTGATTGTTGAACCACCCTGCTCAAAGCCTGACTTTACAACACCACCGATGGTTCTCTTCCAGTCAACGCCCTGGTGCTCTTCGAAACGCTTATCCTCAAGATCACGGAAGGCATCAATCATATCCTGCGGGATATCCTCATAGTCAACCCACACTCGATTCTCCTCGCCGTGAAGTCTGAGAAGCTCAACAGTTTGCTTATTGGCATCGTACGCGTAGATAATACTTGTCTGAGCCTGGTTAGCCTTGTACATATCAAGATCAAGAAGGTTCTCGGGATTTTCCATATATTCAACGGCATTATTAAATACGTAGTTTACGCAAACTGCCGTAACTATAAGGCAAATTGAGCAAAGAACAAACATTGTACCGAAAATAACTCTCAGTACGGGATGCTCCTTCCTCACCCTCTTTTTCTTTCCCTTTTTAATATTATCATTTTTACTTTTGCGTTGCTTTAAGTTCTCATTAGACGATGATCCCTTATTAATACTCGCCATAAGAAAAAAGCCTCCTTTAAAAAGTAATTGTATTTTCTCGAATAAACATTATAGCATAAAAATATCAAAATGTTTATAAAATTTTTTAATTATTAAAGAATATGTATATTTTTGTTAATAATACAGCAAAATACAGATATGAAACACTATATTTTAATAACAATCATATCTATTATATCCATAACGTCGATTATATCAAACTCAATTAAGCTTTCGAGCAACACGCATCCCCATAGCGGAAAAACTGTCATTACAGAGGAAGAGAAAATAATATATACGCTTAAGGATCATAATGGAAGGTTAGCTCTCTTCGAAAGCAATAATCCCAAGCCCATAGCGGTATATGAAATATTCACCTCTACCCTTCCCGAGACTGACCAACTCAATCTTAAGAATGGTATTACGGTCACTTCGGAAAAGGAAGCTCAAAAGCTCATAGAAGAATATACAAGTTAATAGTTATACTGATTTTGGTTTGTTGTCACAAACGGTCTGAGCAACTGCAAGGTCAAAAGGCGTAGTGATTTTGATATTGTAATCAAGACCCTCCACAAGCTTAACTCTATAGCCTCTGTCGGCAAATATGGAAGCAACGTCAGTATATTCCTCAAGCTCACTCTCTGACAATGAGTTAATAAGACTGTTAAGCTCTGCAAGACGAAATGATTGAGGGGTCTGAACTCTGTAAAGCTCTGCTCTGTGGAGATGCTCCGTAAAGAACTCACCCGTTGCACTACGAAGAATGGAGTCATATACGGGCATTACCGTATTACAAGCACCGTATTCCGTTACGGCGGTAATATTATCCTTAATGATACGGGAATCAATGAAGGGTCGAACCGCGTCGTGTGTAAGAATAACGTCACTATCGGCTATATTAAAGCTCTCTGTAAGGAATCTGCATCCGTTCTTTACAGAGCTGTTTCTGTTTTTGCCGCCTGGTATTACACTAACGTTCTCAAGAGAAATTCCGTATTCAAGAAGTGTTGCTTTGGTATATTCGATCCAATCAACGGGACAGCAAACTACCCCTGCTCTGAACGAACCGAAATCCTCAAAGTTTTTAATAGTCTTTACGAGGATCGGTTCATCGTTAATTTTAATAAATTGCTTTGGAAGCTCGGGAGAATTCATACGGGAGCCAACGCCACCCGCAAGAATCATATAGTATAAATTCAATTAATTCACCTGATTTAAGTTGGCGAGAATAATCCGAAATAGTTTTTTGAACGCATATTTTCGCCAATCTATTATTAAAATACTTGTAAATCCGTCAAGGATTCACTGCGTTTTGTGCCTCAGCTTACTCTCGCTAACTTAATTATTGTCCTTTTTGCTCTTAACCTTAAATCCCTCGGTGCTTTCGCGTTTAAAGAGTATCTTGATGGTCATAAGAATTAATTTAAAGTCAAGGGCAAGAGAATAATTCTGTATATACATAAGGTCCATCTTAAGCTTATTATACGCAGAGGTATTGTATTTACCAAACACCTGCGCGTAGCCCGTCAATCCGCCTTTAACCTTGTATCTGAATACAAACTCAGGAATCTCAGCGGAATATTTTTCTACGTGTTCGATTCTCTCGGGTCTGGGACCTACTATAGACATATCACCCTTGATGATATTAATAAGCTGTGGCAGCTCATCGATACGAAGAGCTCTGATGATCTTACCCACGGGAGTAATTCTCTTATCTCCGTCAACAGCGGGCTGAGGGCCATTTTTCTCGGCATCAACAATCATACTTCTGAATTTCAGAATATCAAAAGGCTTAAGGTCAAGGGAACAGCGTCTCTGCTTATAGAATACGGGACCGCCGTCATAAAGCTTGATTGCAAGAGCAATTGCCAGGAATATCGGAGAAGACACGATCAGCGCAATCAAACAGATAGTCACGTCAAAGAAGCGCTTAACAGCGCGCTGTTCAACGGTAAGACCTGTCGAACGACAATTCATAATAGGAGAATCGAAGTAAGTGATATCAGAACCGCTACGAATAATAATGTCTGAAATCTTAGGGATAACATAAATGGATTTGTTTTGCTGATAGCAGAATTTAAGCAGATCATTACGAAGTCTTGCCGGTACGTCGCAAATAATAACGCCATCGTACTTTTCAACTCTACGAGAAAGCTTTTCGTAACCCTCGTCAACGTTTGCAGATTCAACGATTACGTATCTATCCTCCATTTGGCTCATATTATATACGATTTCTGTAGCAAGATGGCTACCGTATATTATAAGCATCTTCTCGGGAGGGCTCATTCTATGAGCAATCGCCGCAGAAATACAAGTCCACGCAATAAGCCAAACCGCCTGGAGAATCATAATGTAAATGAAGCCTATGACGTTTGCAAGCTTTGCTACAATGAGACATATTTGAGCGTATGCAATTATGTTAGCAAATACAAGCGCTACAAGTCCGTAGAATATTATCTCACCACGTCGAAGCTGGTCAACCTTATGCGAGTCAAGAAAGATATTTGCCACTAACAAAACAACAAAATAGAACATCATGACAAACAATTTACCGTTCTCGTGATAAGGTGTCTCAAATTTAGGGTTATACATAATATCCCAAACAAGGAAATATATCATTGTGGAAAGGATACTAAATACTGTAATACAAATTACTCGCAACGTAGTACGATATTGATCGATTTTTTTCATAATACCTCGCTGATCAAGTGAATATAAATATAGAAAACACAAAGGAGATCTATATGGATATATTATCACTTATTTCACAAATGCTATTTATGGTTTTACATCTTACAGACATCGATTCCTTTCCACGTCCCTTATCGGAAGCAGAGGAAGATACTGCGATTCTAAAGATGTTAAACGGTGATGAAAATGCCAAAAAGCAACTGATAGAGCATAATCTCAGACTGGTAGCCCACGTAGTTAAGAAATACTACACGAAGACCGACGACAGAGACGATCTCATATCTATCGGAACAATCGGCTTAATTAAAGGAATTAATAGCTTCAAGCCCAATAAAGGTGTAAAACTCGGTACATATTGCGCCAGATGTATTGATAACGAGATACTGATGTATTTCCGTAAAATAAAGAAAACGTCTCAGGAAACATCATTCAGTGATCCGATAGATACAGATAGCGAAGGAAATCCATTAACAATGATGGATATAATCGCAATCGACGACACAATAGTCGATGATATTGATAAAGGTGATAAGTTAATAAAGCTTATTAAGATTATTAGACATATGCCTGAATCAAGAGATAAGGATATACTCACTAAACGATATGGATTAAACGGTCTGAAACCTCTTACACAAAGAGAAGTAGCAAAGGAAATGAATATTTCTCGCTCCTATGTCTCTCGTATCGAAAAGCGAATTTTAGAAAACCTAAAAGAAAAGCTATGATTTCTTAGTAATGGCACATTGATATCTTACTTGTGCCCCACTTTCATCTGTTGCAGCAAGAATCATAAGGCTAATGGTCGTATATTCCTTAGCATCCTTTGTAGGCAAAAGCCTTAAGTCAAAAGTGACGACCTCCTGATTCATTCGAACCTTGGATACTTGCTCCATAAAATTCGGAATGTCCTGCGGATGAATTCTCGTTGAAATTTCAGTTAAGCCAATTTTGGTGTTAGATTCAAAAAAATCAAATCCGAGAACCTTTTTAGCATTGGGAGTAACACTAAAACGCTTCTTCTTAATATCATAAATCAACCAAACAAGATTACTGTTGAGAATATCGTGATATGCAATAGACGGTTCCATTGAAATCAACGTATCCTTAGTAACCTCTGCCTTTGATTTCTTAATAGAACGTTTTTTGAAATCTGCCATAAGCTCTTCTGCACCTGAAACCGGTTGGTCAATGCACGAAAAGCTGGTAACACCGGCTTCATACATAACATCTCTGTCAAAACCTCCGACAATCGTAGGGATGGTAACATCGTTTACAAACTTACCCAAAACGTTAAGAGTCTCCGCACAATAACCAAGATGAGAGCCTGAGGCAATAGAGTGCTCAATATATTCGGATTTCATAACAAATCTATCAAAAACACCGTGTGTATGACATCTGTTGTGGATATACCTCGCCCCAAGAAGATATAAGCCCATTTTAAAACCTATCTTCCGAAGATACTCGGAATAAGACTTTAATCGGCTGATATGGATCGTTTCCAAAATATCCTGCGGGAAAAGAATACACATATCAACCCCTGCCACGTCGTTTTCGGATGTAAAAGATGTAAGCTCCTGTACAAAGCTGGGTAGATCATCTCCCGAAATCATTGAATAAACAGCAACCGGCGGTATCGTATGACCGTCACGCTTTAGTTTAATCATAGTGAACAAAAGCGTTTTTATGGAAAGAATACTGAGGTTCTTGGAATTGGCTGAATTCTTATTCATTTCATAATAAGCTTCAGTTGAATAACATACAGAATCGTTATACATAGAGAACGGAATATAATCATAACAAATAAGCTCGTTTGTTTTTCCGTCAACCACGGGAACAAAGGTTGGTTGAAATTCCCCTTCTCTATTGTTTATCTTGCCCAAATTTTCTTCAGACGAAAAATTTGCAAAAGTCTGCATATTATTATTAAAGAATGCATAGGAGCCTGAGCCGTTTATTTTTGCAGTCTTAGCGGCATACTCAGAAGCAATTGAAAGTGATTTGAAGTCATTACCGTCATTCGGATATCTTGCTATACCCATTGAAGCTGTAAACTCACCGCTTTCAGTTGCGGTAGTATATGGCTTCTTCAATGTGTTATGAAGATTTTCAATGAAAACAACAAGCTCTGCCTGGTTAGTAATATTCTTAACAAACAGCAAGAATTTATCGCCTGCAGCCTTACAAATGACTGTGTTTTTTGAAGTAATGCTTTTAAGCTTAGATGCAAACTCTTTAAGAAGAGCGTTGCCGTATTCATAACCGAAAATATTATTACACAAACTCATATTATCTATATCAATATGAATTAGCACGTTTTTGGAATTAGGGTTAATCTTAATATACGACGTAACATCTTTCTCAAACTGCTTTTGGAGTGAAAGACCCGTAAGTGTATCAGTAACACCAAAGCCTCGTTTAATATCACTTAATATCTCTTCGTCATTATATATGTTGAAAATACCATTAAGTCCTATAAGCGTTTTATTATCATCGGTTACGAATATAATAACACCGACTGCGAGATACTCTTTACCTTGGTGAATTACTCTAAATTCGATACGAGTCTTCTCTTTGCCTTGTTTTGCAAGCTCCGCAAACGAATCAAGATTTACCTTAGAAGAAAATCTTGCGGCATCTGCAGGGTGACACTTCTTCAAGCATTGAGAAATAACCTCGGTGAAGTTCTTGGGAACGTAAGGAAAGAAATTGGTCCAGTTACCGCGAACAACAGAGAAATAACCGTTTTTAATATCTGCATCGAAGACAATATCGTGAGACGACAATATTCTATCTTCTGTTTCATTAAGATGACTTATTCGTTCGGGACTGTCAACAACCTTAGTATTAGCGGGAAGAATAATAGGTCGGAACACATCATTCTTGATCTCCTCGGATTCTTCACTTGCCAATTCACGAACTATCTTGGCGAACTCGTTCAAACAAGCATTGAAGGCTTTTATGATTTGAGGTGAAAATACACCGCAACCACCGTTGAGGATCAAATCAACAGCATCCTGATGCTCAAGAGCAGTCTTGTACGGACGATTGCTTGTAAGTGCATCGTAACAGTCACAAAGAGCAACAATCTGAGCTGATATAGGAGTCTCGTCACCCTTAAGCCCCTCAGGATAACCCCTACCGTCCCATCTTTCGTGGTGATATTTACAGATTTCCTGACAATACTTGAAGTATTGATTGGTTTCGCTGATATCATCAAGCATATTAAGAAGATTGTATCCTCGGGTTGTATGGGTTTTCATTATCTCATACTCATCGGGAGTTAATCTGTCGGGCTTTAGCATAATAGCATCGGGAATGGCTATCTTACCGATATCGTGAACCGAAGAAGCATAATAGATAAACTCGGCTTGCTCCTTAGTTATACCATACTCGGGACAATTTTCCATAACCGACTCAGTAAGAGCTTTGGTAAAATAACGGATTCTCTTAATATGCTGACCCGATTCCATATCACGGCTCTCAATAGCGGCAACAAGAAGCTCCACAAGATCGTAGTTCATTGCCTGCATTCTTGCATTCTGCTCTTTAAGCTTGTTGGCTTGATTGAGAATCCTCTTCGTATGTATCTGTGTAAGATTAAATATCTGAAATTTTAATTGCCTTAGCTCGATTATGTTTAAAAAGCGTCGATAAGCAAGCTCATAATCAAACGGTTCGGGCAAAATGTCATATGCAAAGGCTGCAAACCCCATCTTATCAAACTCGTACATTGCATCGTAGGTTGTAAAGAGAATAGGGATTTCAGCAAAAAGATTATCCTCAGAGAGCTTGGATATAATCCAGATAGCGTTCTTATCCTGAGGTATTTCATCGAGAACAAAGCAAACGTTTCGACCTGAATAAAAGTCAACGTCTTCCCATGAAGTCTCCGATGAATATGAGCAAATACTCAAATCAGCATTTGACTGAAGCATCTCTGCAAGACGATTATATTTGTCTATGTGATCAGTAAAGAATACAACGGAATTGTTTTTCATAATTCCACCTCTTATGCACATATTTAAACATCATAATAGTATCACAACACGCTATAAAAATCAATTTTTTACTGATTTTGTAATATTATTGTAATTAATATATAAAAAGTGATAGCATAAACAAAATCTATCAACTCATTTTTCTTGACTTTATTATATTGATTTGATAAAATATCAAGGCAATTTAAATATACGGAGACGTATCGAAGTGGTCATAACGGGGCGCACTCGAAATGCGTTAGCCCTTAACCGGGCTCGTGGGTTCGAATCCCACCGTCTCCGCCATTAATGATGATAGTACAGTATTGATCTGTACTATCACTTTTTATATGTTGTGTGGGATTTTAATTCGCTCTTGGTACCAGTAGCAAAAAGTTTAATGTTGATATATAAACAAATTATATGCTATATTATACTTGGTGATAAAAATGTTTCATTTAAATAATGTCAACACTCAGTTAATTGAATATATTGAAACTGATATTTTAACCGAATACGATAAAAACGAGTCCGGACACGGCTTAGAGCATATAGAATATGTTTTAAGACGTTGCTTTAAATTTGCAGAGCAATTTGAGTGTATAAACCCCGATATTCTTTATACCATCGCTGTATATCACGATATAGGACATCACATCGATAAGAAGCGTCACGAGATACTATCCGCAGAGATATTTATGGAAGATGATTTTATGAAATCATACTTTAATGAAGCGGAAAGAAATATCATCAAGGAAGCTATAGAAGACCACAGAGCTTCCTCGGTCACCGCTCCCCGCTCCGACTACGGAAAGATAATTTCTTCCGCAGACCGCTCAACGGATTTGGATGAATTTCTTATTCGCACCCATTCATATACCCATAAACATTTTTCGACTAAGAGTAATCAAGAAATCATTGACCGAGCATACCAACACGCTTCAGATAAATACGGTGAGGACGGATATGCAAAGCATTATCTTGAAGACGAGGAATATAACGAATTTCTAAGTAAAATCCGCAGTTTATTAAAAAACAAGAGTGCCTTCGCGGAATATTACAGAAAAACAAATAAAATCAAGAAAGATAAACATAATATGAAACCAAATATTATTTTTTATTTTACAGACCAACAACGTTGGGATACTGTTAATGAAACAGTTATGCCGAAATTAACTGAATTTTCAACAGACGGCATTGTGTTTGATAATTCTTTTACTTGTCAACCTGTTTGCGGACCTGCCAGAGCATGCTTACAAACGGGTCAATATGCAACGGAAAATAAATGTTATTGGAACGGAATCCCACTACCTCAAAACACAAAAACACTTGCTGATCACTTTAATGAAAACGGTTATGATACTGCATACATAGGAAAATGGCATTTAGCATCTGATCGAACACCGGGATTCGGATTTCACTGCGAAAAAACAGCAATACCCAAGGAAAGACAAGGCGGATATAAGTATTTTCGCGGAGCAGATGTCCTCGAATTTACTTCTCACGGATACGACGGCTATGTATTTGATGAAGACGGAAATAAAATAGATTTTAAAGGCTACAGAGCAGATTGTATAAATAACTTTGCAATCGAATATCTCAATAAAGCTAATAACGAAAAGCCATTTTTTATGTTTATATCTCAGTTAGAGCCTCATCACCAGAATGACCACGGTCATTTTGAAGGTCCTAAAGAAACGATTGAAAACTTCAAGGACTACCCTATTCCGCCCGATCTTAGCTTTCTTAAAGGCGACTACAACGAGGAATATCCCGATTACATAGCCGCTATAAACAGACTTGATGAAAATCTTGGTAGGTTAGTTGATACGCTTAAAGAATTAAATTTATATGATAATACAGTAATCATATACACAAGCGACCACGGGTGTCACTTTAAGACAAGAAACTTCGAATACAAGCGCAGTTGTCACGAATCATCTATTCATACACCGCTGGTATTCTTCGGTGGTGCCGTTGAAGGCGGTGTAAGAACAGACGCTCTCGCAAGTCTTGTTGACCTGCCACCCACTATGTTATCTCTAGCAGGAATTGAAATTCCCGACAGTTATTCGGGCTATGTACTGCCCGTACAAGACGAGGAAGTACCCCGCAGAGACTGTGTATTCATTCAAATAAGTGAATCGCACATAGGTCGCTGTGTAAGAACAAAGAGATGGAAATACTCCGCTAAAGCTATTGGCTCAGGTTGGCACAAGCCGAATGCAAAGCATTATTTTGACGACTTCCTTTACGACCTTGAAAATGACCCGAACGAGATGAATAATCTCATAGATGATGAAAACTATTTAAAAATTCTTGCGGAGATGCGTAATCTTTTGTCAAGAGAAATGGTATCAGTTGGAGAAAAACCTCCTGTTTTTCATAAAAAAAGATAAATAAAAAGCTCACATCTTTCAAGAGATGTGGGCTTTTTATGCTTATTGCATTTATGATCAACACGAACTAAGGAAATAAAAAGACCTTACCACAAATGTGATAAGGTCTTTTGGCAGGGGCACTAGGGCTCGAACCCAGGACACGTGGTTTTGGAGACCACTGCTCTACCAACTGAGCTATACCCCTATGTCTGTTGCGAACTATTACATTATACAATAAAATTTATGTTTGTCAACTGTTTTATTTGTTTTTTTAAAACTATTTTTATTATAAAACGAATTATCTCTTTTCACTTGAAAAACATACCCTTTTTCATTGAAAAATACACTGTAATATGTTATATTGCAAACTATAATAATCAACGAGGTAATCCAATGAACATATCAAATTACAAACGAACCAAGTTCGCTTGTTACTTTTCAAACCTTGTGATGGCATCCGTTTTTGTTGTTCCGCCTATGCTATTCACTACTTTTCACGAGACATACGGAATCTCCTACACATTATTAGGAACACTTGTTGTAATCAACTTCTGTACTCAGCTTCTAATCGACCTCGCCTTTACTTTCTTTACTAAGTTTTTTAACGTTAAGCTTTCGGTTAGATTGATGCCGCTTCTTACGTGTGTTGGTATGTTAGTTTACGTAGTGATCCCCCATTTTTTCCCCAACCAAGCTTATCTTGGACTTGTATTCGGTACGATAATCTTTTCGGTAGCCGCAGGACTTGGCGAAGTTCTCATTAGTCCCGTTGTTGCTGCAATACCTTCTAAAACACCTGAAAAAGATATGAGCCTACTACACTCGCTGTATGGATGGGGCGTAGTTGCAATGGCTATTATAAGCTCCTTGTTCTTTACAATTTTTGGTACCGAGAAATGGAAGATTCTTATTCTTGCACTCGCTATTCTTCCGTTGATTTCTTCGGCAATATATTTCCTTTCACCTATCCCGGAAATGACCAATTCTGAAAACAACGGAAAAAGCAACGGCAGAGGTAAACTTCTTGCTTTGTGTACATTGTGCATTTTCTTGGGTAGTGCCGCAGAAAACACAATGACAAACTGGATATCAACCTATATGGAGAAGTCTCTCGGTCTCTCCAAGACAATCGGTGATATACTTGGTCTGGCAATATTTGCTCTTTTATTAGCATCTGCAAGAATGCTTTATGCAAAATTCACTCCCGACATCACGAAAACACTATTAATAAGCATGGGTGGAGCTGCAATATGCTATATAGTTACCGGCTTATCTTCTAACGTAGTATTATCTTTTATAACATGCGTTTTAGTCGGTATATTCACCGCTATGCTTTGGCCCGGTACACTTATACTGATGGAAGAAAAGGTTCCCTCTCCCGGTGTCGCCGCCTTTGCTCTTATGGCGGCAGGTGGAGATTTCGGAGCATCTGTAGCACCTCAGGCAGTTGGAATTATCGTTGATAAGGCTTCTGCATCCTCAGTTATAATATCTTTATGTGAAAACGGAAGCTACACACCCGAGGAAATCGCACTTAAAATCGGTATGCTTTGCGCTTCAATATTCCCAATAATCGGAACGATTCTTCTCATTTACATATTCAGAAAATTCAAAAAAGATAAAAGCACGGTATGATCAATCATACCGTGCTTTTGTTATTTCATTAACTTATATGCTTTTCTGAGTATCTCTTCAGAGAATGAGGGTATTCTTCCGAGACCGTCGGGACCTACGTTAAGAAGATAGTTTATACCCATACTGTTAAGTCTTTGTCGTCTCTCGGCTACCGTCTCGGGTGTTATCCAATTTTGGTCATAATACTTGTATCCCCACGAAGAATTGAGTGTACCTGCCGTTTCATATAAGCCGTAGGGCGAAAATTTTATACCGTCGATACTGTTCATATCAGAGGATTCCTCAACCTTGAAATCTGTAGGATATTCATTATCGCCGAGTGATACGTAGTCGTACGCACCGTTACCGATTCGAGAGTTAATAAGACAATCGGGTTGATATTCCTTAACAAGTGAATTAAGCTCTAAACTCTGCTCCTTTGAAATGGTATGAGGAACGTCAAACCACATAAGACAAAGGTCACCGTAATTCTTAAGAAGCTCCGTAATCTGGGGCTTTATTTTTTCCTCGAAGCATATAGAAAAGTCCTTTTTACTTCTGTCGGGATAATCCCAATTATTATCCCACGAAGTACCGGAACAACCCGACATATTTGTATAACCACCGCCGTGGGGATGATGCCAATCTAATTCTTGAGAGTAATATAAGCCGAATTTTAAGCCATATTTATAGCAAGCCTCAGCTAATTCTCCTACAACGTCTCTTCCAAAGGGTGTGTAATCAACCACGTTGTATTTATCGACATATGATTTAAACATCGCAAAGCCGTCGTGATGCTTGGACGTAAAAACAAAATATTCCATACCGCTATCCTTAGCGAGCTTTATCCACTTATCAGCATCAAAATATATTGGGTTAAATATCTTTGCTAATTTCTCATATTCTGCGTTAGGAATAGGCATATTGCTCTGAATCCACTCGGCATAATCGTACACTCGTCTGCCCTGATACTCGCCTCCAAGGAGCGAATAAAGCCCCCAATGAGCCATCATACCGTATTGAGCATTTTTAAACCATTCTCTGTTATTCATATCTAACCTCAACTAAGAAAAATTATACCTGAAACAGGTACTTCGAGCTCAGCAAGAGCAGAATCAACTATACCCTCTTCAACTACCTCGCCAACACAATTTACAATCTTATACTTCATATCCTTGATTGTCTTTAGAATGATTGTTTTGTTTGTACCTGCATTTACTATTATGCAGCTGTCACCTTCAACCTTCACTACGTTATCTGTGTAAAGTGCAATTACCGATTTATTTTTCAGCGTGCAGACAGCCTTGGAATAGCCGTTTTCAGGACGATATCCTACAAGCTTACCGCCCAAAAGAACGTCTCTGTTTTCAAGCCAGAAATCAAGATAAAAACGAAGCATATCAACATGTTTCTCGGGCATTTCACTTATCTTGACGGATATCTGCGGCACACCAAAAATGGAGTTTGCTATCTGAAGAGCGGCAAACTCAACGGGTTCATTTTTGCTCCACATAAGCATATCGGAATGAACGGCGGTTTTACCCGATGTGTATCTCATATCAATAATTTGACTTCTGTTTGAAAGGTAATCCGCAGGACAGTCTCCAACGCGAAGCATATTTCCGTATTTACAGATAGAAGGACCAATATACGATTGACGGAATTCGATAAGTATATCGGGATTAAGGGCGCGAAGACGGCGGGTAACGTCGCTCAGAAGAAGATGAATACCCTCTTCAAGTGACTCCGTATCTCTTCTGTTGTCGTATTCGAGAGATTTACCCTTAAGAACAAAGCTATCAATAAAGTCAAGCTTAAGTCCGTCGAGCCCCCATTCGCGAACAGCCTTTTCATAAATGCAGGAAAGATAATATCTTACCTCTTTATATCTCGGATCGAGAGCAAAGAAATCTTTTTCATTCCCGCTTTTATCAAGAAGCATATCCTTGAACCTGTCATAGTTCTTGGCATAAATACCCATAAAAGGAACGGAATACCATAAAACGACCTTCATACCGATCTTATGTATCTCATCAATAAGGGCGGTCATATCGCCCATTTTAGGTTCATAGGCTTCCCAATCACCGCAATAAGCATATCCACGGTTATTATCCCCCGTCTGCCAACCGTCATCAATAATAACAGTCTTCATACCGAGAGAATAGGAAAGCTTGCACTCTTCGATTATTTCATTGTAATCTAAATTCTGATGAAAGCTGTACCAAAGAGAATCCATAGGAAGCTTAGCGTATTTCGGAACGTAAGCACCCGTAAGCCCGTACTCATCCTCCCACCATTGGCGTGTCTCATAAATAGAATCATAGTAAGGGATATTTCTGCAGTCAATACGAATAACAGCCTTATATTCCTCTATAACACCGATAGGCATAGAGAAAAATTCAACCTCGCATTTCATTTCGGCGGTTTCTTCAATATAACCCGTTTTAAGCTTAATAGGTGTATCAACGTCAGACACAGAAAAGCAAATGGTATTTTTATTGTCAGAAGACAATATTTGATATATGGGCATACCTGAAGCGAGACGAGAATTAATCTCGTTCATACCCCAATCAGGTCGTAAAATATGATTTCTTTCAAAGGGATGCCAGACAGCGGCACAACCCTCACCCGATATATTCCAAGTAACGCAAAACCTTTCGGGAATAACGGGAGAATCGTACTTTACATCAACCGTAAGATACGTAATATTATTAATTACCATCTTATCAAGAATAACTCTTCCGTTACCGCCTGTTACCTTAAAATCTTCGGTAATCATCAGAATGACACCCCTTAATATACATTTATTAATATAATACCACATACTTGAAATAAATCAATAAACATATTGTTATTGCAGATGATTTGGCATCGTGGTATAATTCATTTTAGAAAAATGTCGAAAAAGGTAGGTTTCCGTAATGAAGATAATCGGAAGTGACTATGACGGTACGCTGAATCACAGCGGTATTGACGAGGAAAAATTAGCCGCTATAGATAAATGGCGCGCCGAGGGTAATATATTCGCTCTCATAAGCGGCAGAGGAAGAAATGACGTTGTAAGAATTTATAATGAAAAGAAATTCGGTTGTGATTATCTCATTGCAGATAACGGCGCAGTAATACTTACCACCGACGGTAAAATAATCAGCGAAACTCCTTGTGACGGTAGCATTGCCCTTGAATTAATCAGATTTATGTTCGAGCTGGGCTGTCCTATGGCGCAGGTACAAACAGAAAAACCCTTCAGAGTATGCAGAGATATTTCCGAATGCACCGAGGAAAACCATTATATTATCGATAATGCACCCTCACCGTCTTATTTTACACAAATAAGCACGTATCTCGATGATGTTAAATCCGCTGAAATCGTTACCGCTAAAATAAGAGAAAGATTTTCCGATAAACTTAATCCGTTGCAGAACGGCACTTGCATTGATATCGTAAGACATGATATGAATAAAGCAAAGGGACTTTATCTTCTCGCGGGTATTGTTGGCTGCAAAAAAGAAGATATTATAGCTGTCGGCGATAACATAAACGATAAAGACATGATAGCGGAATTTCGATCATACGCTATGGCAAACGGTGTTGACCAAATCAAGAATCTTGCCGACTTTATAACAGAAAGTGTAACGGAATTAATATATAAAGAATTAAATTGATTACTTCTCGAGGAGGTATGATTAGTTTGAATAAAAGTATTAGCATCAAAATACTATCGATGCTTCTCGTATTACTTTCGACTTTGTCAATGTTTATCACGATAGTATCTGCTACCGAGGAAAGCGAAACAAAGCCCCTTGACGGTTTGAAAATATCAATCCTGGGAGATAGCATTTCCACATTTACAAATATTTCATCCGGTTCTGCCGCACAGACAACAAACTCTACGATCGGAAACAATCGTGTGTTCTACGGCGAGGGTACAAACGGAGTACAGCTTAACGACACCTGGTGGATGCAGGTAATGGATAAGCTGGGCGGTGAGCTCCTTGTGAACAACTCATTCTCACGCTCAACCGTCTTCGACCCTAACGATGATAAAAACATACAAGGCTATTACGAAAGATGCGTAAATCTTCACGATAACACAGGTGATAACGCAGGTGAAGAGCCCGATATAATCATTGTTTATATGGGTATAAACGATTTTTCATATTGCAGAGAAACACTCGGATTATACGAGGATATTGATTTTAAAACATTAATCAATGGTACTACCTATAGCGAGCCGACCACAACTTGCGAAGCTTACGCTATAATGCTCCACAAGATTACAAACAGATATCCCGATGCAGAGGTTTATTGCTTTACACTTCCTGCAAAGAAAAACTTCGCGGGAAACGAAGAAGCTGTATATGTAAGATATAACAGTTCTTTAAAAAAATTAGCAGATCATTTTGATTGTATTTCAGTTGATACATATCACGATAGCGGAATAATACGAGATAAGAAAACAAATGAAATGTATCTTTCCGACGGCGTTCATCCCAACAAAAACGGAATGACCGCTATTGCTAATGCATTTATAAATACATTTTACAATAATAGCAGATATATAGACGAAGCCGATAATTTCCATACAGTTGATTACGTGCTTTCCGAAGCTATAGTTGACAACGGAAAAATAACCCGCGTACCCGATGGCTCATTTTTCAAATGTACACTCTCAGCCGTTTATTCAAATCCCCTGAATATAATCGTATTATCCAACGGAGTTGATATATCTGACAGCGTTGTTTTTGACGATAATACGGTCTATATTCCCAAGGTAACAACGGATATCACCATAATCGCCTCCCCTGTTATATACTCCGAAAATCATAATTACTGCTATACAAAAGAACTGTTAACAAACGGTAATTATAATATTTCAAATATCTCAGATAACCAATTCACAGAAAACGAATTAACACCTGTTTTGTGTAATAACGAAACGGATTATTACTACAGATTAAATAAAACTATTGCGCTCAGATATACCGAGCCTTGGAGCATTGTATGGACAACAAACTACGAAAACAATTCGAAGCCAATTTCTTTTTACAATTACTCCGATAATACAAGAGAAAATAACACTTATATCAAATACGATCCCGAATCCACTCTTTTAAGTATAGGAATATATAAGCACGGCAACTTCTGTGACTACGGAGTTAAGCTTTGCGATTACGGAATAGATGCATCTGTAGATCATTCTTATCGTCTCACAAACGTTTTAGAGGGCACTTCCAACACAGTATATCTCTACGTTGACGGCAGAAAAATCGCGCCAATAATTGAATGCTACGTTAACTCTGAGAAGTACGAAGAAGACTACAACAGATGGAACGGAAGGGATTTATTCATCAACTACATCGGATGCGATGATTATGGTGTCGATTTATCATTTATTTACGATATTGAGATATGGGAAAATTATAATTGCGAAAATCATGACCACGTTTTTCTTTACGAGCAATTTTACGAAGGAAACTGCACAGAAGACGAGAGAACAGAGGACGTATGTATATGTGGATATGCCGAGATCGACGTTATTACCGCCGCCGTCGGCCATACTCCCTCCAAGCAAATAATTACAGTAGAACCTACAGAAACTACCGAAGGTACGGCAATTATTAAATGTACCGTTTGCGGAGAAGTGCTCGAAACTGTGGTGATTGCTAAAACAATCGTACCCACTTATGTAAAGGTCTTATTGTTTATCTGCGTATTGATTATACCGCTCATAATGATTGTAATCGGTATTATTTATACTAAAAAGAAAAAGCTTTCGAAACCCAATGCATTTGTTGGATACAGAACTGCGATGTCTATGAAAAATGAAGATACTTGGACCTTTGCAAACAAGCTAATGGGTAAGGTATTTCTTATATTCGGTTTAATATTATTGGTATCATCTTCACTCATAATGATAGCATTTATTAATAAAACAGAAAACGTTATCAATACCGCGGTTACAGTTATAACACTTGTGCAAACTGTACTACTTGCACTATCAGCAATCCCCGTTGAAGTAAAGTTGCGAAAAACCTTTGATAAAGATGGAAAGAGAATAGATAAATAATAATATATCCGCACAGTTACGATTTAAAGCAACTGTGCGGATTATCATTTGGTGGGAACAATAGGGCTCGAACCTATGACCCTCTGCTTGTAAGGCAGATGCTCTCCCAGCTGAGCTATGCTCCCAAAACGCTTGCTTATTATATAATAAGGACAAGCAAATGTCAAGAGAAATTTTAATGTTTTTCAAATATTTTTTTAGAATTTTTCAAGTGTTATAAACAAGCCTTTTACAGATAAAATACAGATTTAAAAAAGAGAGTAAAAACTATATTTTTATCCCTTTATTTCTAAGAAAAACAAGAAACTGATGATAATCACCTTTTGTGAATCCGTCTTTTCGAAATGAATATACAGAATTGGTATTCGAAAATAACAGAACATAATTCTTAGTTGTACTTCCATATTTAATATCGTAATAATTTAATCTTGTCTGAGAACCCGTTGATGAAGTGTTGTAAATATATTTTTCAGTAATGAAGGAATATACGGCAATTTCTTTACCGGTAGCCTCTATATCACGCTTAATGACAAGTTTAGTGTGATTAAAGTAACATATAAAATAATAAACAATGAAAATTACAGAAAATATTATCCCCCAAGGAAATTCGTCAATACCTAATATAAAACTAAATATTGATACAATAGCCAACGCCGCAGGAAGCCCCCAAGCAATCAACCCTCTTCTTCCCTTGAAAAAGTAAGAAAAGGCTGTTTCCTTAACCATTTCCTTTGTTCTTACATAACTCGTCTCAAATAAGCTTTCCATAATTACACCGCCTTTTATGTTTAATGTAATATTCACTCACTCTCTTCTTCGGGTATGGTATCTTTCTCGTGTAAGTGTTATTCAGAAGTTACATCACAATATTCACCGATAATGAACCTAATTTGCGGGGATTGAAGTGTATTACCGTTAGCGGTTATATTCTCAAGCTTTACTTGAACTGTATTTGTATTGCTGTTTGTACCGGCTATTTTCGGACTCATATATGAAGTGTAAGAAATATTTCTGAACACAATATTTTTAATCTCGAAATTTTCCGCTTCTTCATCATATATCTTCACAAGAATAGGTCTGCCTTCGTCACGGAATATTTCTATATTTTCAAAAAGAACTCCGTCAATACTGCCTTCGGTCTGCTCTGCAACTACTACAAGCGAGCCGATTCTGTCGTTATCCCATACACCGTCACGGTAAATTACGGCACAGTCACGGAAGGTCACATCGGAAATCTTCTTATTGACTTCACCTGTAATACCGAAACAACGTGCATATCCACCCCAAGCAATACAGTTTGTAAACGTAATATTATTACTGTCCATTGTACCACCAAGAGCCTTAACCTCAAAGGTGTCGTCTGCTACTCTTGCAAAGCAATTATCCACAGTAACATTGTGGCTGTTGCAGATAGCAAAGCCGTCACAGTTGCCGCGGTTACCGATAATATCAACGTTGTCGATGCTGACATCAGTACAGCAATAAGAGATAAAAGACCATTCAGGTGAGTTTATGATTTTAACATCACTAACGTTAACATTAGTACAATTGGTAAAAACAACGCCTCTCCTCTCACGTCGGTCAAGACGCGTCATATCAATTACGCCCCTGCCCGCAAGAGTTATATTGTTGCAGTTGTAAAAATTTATAAACGGATACCTTGTAAGTCCAAAAGCATTATCACCCGGCGCGGTAGGTTCTAAATATTTGTTTTCATCCTCGGCGCATTCAATATCAAAAAGATGGTTTGCAATAATATAAGCACCTTCACGAAGATAAATTACAAGATCATTCTGTGCAACGAGATTAACGTAATCGTATTCATATACACCCTTATCAATGACCCATACGTTATCCTCGCCGTACTCCTCAATATATGCCGCAATTTCCGCGTCCTCATCAACCTTTTCGCGCACCATAAGAGTATAACCGTAATATTGATTTGCATCATTAAAAAGGAAGGTATAAACACCAGTTTTATTGATCGAGGCTTTTACGGTGTTATTTTTACACTGTACTTTTACACCGTGTGATTCGGGTAACACAATGGCATTTTCCAGCACAACATCAGCACCGGTGATCTCAATATTGAATGAAAACTCCTCGCTTGAATCAACATAAATTTCGGAGAAGGAGTGCAGTGTACCTGTATCATCAACGCGTATAAAAACTACGGAAGCATAAACGGGAATTTCCTCTCCGCTTACCTTTGCTGTATAATAAGGTGATATTATAATACCGTTTATGTCGTCATATCCGCCGGACTGCACATATTCGGGTAGCTGAGCAGATGCTCTGCCCACAAGCTCCTGCTCGGTAATTCCTGCCTCTTCAAGTGTAATTATTGCCTCTTCCGGATATTCAAGATAGGAAAAATTAAAGTCATCACTTTCGGGAAAAACAACCCCGGGAGATATCAGATTAGATATAAGAATTGAAAACGATGTAAATAGTGTAAATATAAATTTAATAATAGTTTGCATCTAATTACCCCTCCGTAATATATTGTAAATATATGGTAGATATATTATATCACACATTAAACAGAAATACAATCAGATGATGGCGTCCCTCCATCGCTATTTAACTCTTATCTCTTACTTATTACTTTCCAAATACCGACCCGAAGGTTAGTGAAGAGTGAATAGTGAAAAAATTAAATCAACGAACTTCTGTCGAAATTCGTTGATTTTTGACCTTAATATACAATTCTGAACCACGGTCATTACCAAAAGAGCTCGATAAACCGGAAATTTTTAATTTAAATCCGGTTGCTGACCATCGTGCGCCAACCATTTACATTCCGTAATTTCCATATTTGTAAACGTTGCTTTAAAAGATGACTCTTCGGGACTACACGCATAAATACCGAAACGGATTACACCACTACCGTTACACATATGACATACTCGCATTTGCTTGAATACAATGCCATCTTCAGAACATTCAATACAATAATCATCTTCACGACGACTGAATCGATACCACATTGATTTTATGCTTGCATCGATTTCAGTAGTTGCCCAATCTGAATATCCGTTATTTGTTACAACGCTACCAAGATGTTGAAATCCGTCGTTTTCATATTCAATAGAACCCTTGAGCCAGTTTTCACTATCGAGATACATAACAATTCCGCACTGGTCAAATCTGTGCTTACTCTCAAATTCTGTTTTTACAACAAACGAGAAATATTTTTCATCCGTTTGCATTTGCAATACAGGAGCGTTATCGTTTCTGAAATGGTAATAAGTTCTCTGCCACAAATCAGTGTGCGGATTGGTAATTATTTCTATTTTATCAGCAGATATTGAATAATCTCTGGGTTCTCTTGTCCATTCTAATTTATTTACATCAAATTCTTTTCTCATTTGCTTTCACCTGCAAGTTCTTTTTTATCGAACTGATTATAGCATAAGTAATCTAAATTTACAATCGGGTGCGAAATAATCAGTTTGCCCGAAGGGCAACTTCGTTGGCGAAGCCACATCGTTTACGGCATTAGCCGTAATATCGTTAATGCGAAGCATTACATCGTTTACACCGCAGGTGCAACATCGTTTTGTGTCCGCAAGCGGAATGAAGTTGAGCTGATGCTCAAATGAAGTTTGCAACTAAAGTTGCAAAACGGAGTTGTGTCCTTGCGCACACAAACACAAAAAATAAAGGACTTCTTTCGAAGTCCTTTGTTTTTTGGGTGTTTTGAACTTAATGACACGAATGAAATGTGCCTGAAAACCTTTATTTTTCCTTATTTATAGTAACATCGCCTTCGATTTTTTCACATTTCAAGGAATTGCACACAACGTTACCCGTAATTTTCTCGGCCTCGACATCACCGTCAACCTTAACAGTACCACCGCAACTTATAACACCTTTGAGATCACCTCCAACAACGATATTGTCACCAGCATTACAACTGCCGTTCAGATTAAAGCCCACAGTAATTCCGTCACCGGCATTGCAACCGCCGTTCACATTTCCGGCCACAACCAATTCATCTCCGGCGTTACAACCGCCATAAACCGATCCGCTGACTGCAACATTACACTCGCTTTGCACGCTTTTTGCATCTCCGATAACCTCAAAGGTGAACCTGTCGGTCATATTATCGGTTACCTGCAAAATCTTCTTACCTAGGCACACAACTCCGCGGATAA
>JAZUSK010000006.1:0-40067 GCA_045606645.1 Acutalibacteraceae bacterium
TGTGATATGTCGCTAAAGCGACGTGATATATTTTGCTCCGCAAAATGTTTCGGGTCTGCGACGCTATTATATGCTTCGCGAATATCTACAGAATAGCGAAGCCGTACCTCTCTGGCTTAAGAGAGGTGTGGCTTCGCGTCCACAAAATAAAAGCCCCGCGATACATTAACTGTATCGCGAAGCTTTATAATCCAACGCGTAGCGTTCCGAAACTCCTGATTCCTCATTCCTAATTCCTAATTATTCTTTCGGTTCCTTCGGCTTAACGTTCACCGAATAGTAAGTGTAGTAAACTACAAAGCCGGGCTTTGCGCCGTTGGGCTTTTTGATATTTTTAACGTCGGTATAATCCACCGTTACTACCGTGCCGTCCTTTGCAGAGCTATAGTAAGCCGCAATCTCTGCCGCCTCTACTATTGCATCGTCGGGTATCTCCCCTCCCTCTGCAAGGAGAAGCACGTGTGATCCCGGGCATTTCTGTGAATGGAGCCACATATCGCCGCGGCGACCCGTTTTAAAGGTCAGCTTATCGTTCTGGATATTATTTCTGCCGACGAGCACCGTAAGTCCCTGAGAGGTTTTAAATTCAAGGGGCGGAAGTGCTTGCTTTTTCATCTGCTTTTTGCCCGATTTCTTCGGCTTTATAAAACCCTCGGAAATAAGCTCGTCCTTTATTTCCCCGAATTCTCTTTCGAGAGTTGAACGGGAAAGCATATCGCGTACTGTGTTGAGATACTCTAAATCCTGCTCACCCTCATCGATGAGCTTTATGAGCATATCCTCTGCAGTACAAGCCTTATGATATTCCTTATACAGCTTCTGTGCATTCTGTGACGGCGTGAGTGCAGGGTCAACGGCAATCTTTACGATATTATTTTCATCGTAATAATTCTCCACCTCGTAAACGGTTGCACCCTTTGTAAGTCTGTACTGATTAGCGGTAATAAGCTCCGCATTTATCTTGATAGCATCTCTGTCGGCACATTTGCGCAGGTCTTCTCTCTGGTTATTAAGCTTTCTCGATATACGCTCTATTGCATTATCAAGCATCTTGAAAAGCTCTGCACCCTTAGAGCGTGTGCGTAAAACTCTGTCGCGATCACTATAGAAGCCTTCAAGAAGAGTGAATACATCTGCCTTCTTTATGGTCTTGAAGCTTTCACCATACTGAGTAATAGGCATAAAGGAAAATTCGAGAGGCTTCTCCGATTCATCAAGCACCATACAAGGCTCCGACGTGCCGTTTACAACCATAGATTTGAGACCGCTTATCTCACAAAGAAGAGCGACCTTTTCTTCCGAGTTTAATTCTTTTACACCTTTATCGTCACCGCAAACTCTATAGGCTATCTCTCTCGAAAGGAGCGGAGAAACGCCCTGAAGTGTTTTAATTATTGCAGATGAAAGCTTACTGCTTTCAAAAGATAATATCTCTGTACAAAGTTCCTCCGGAGCAGTTTCTCTTATATCTTTTTTCTCCTGAGCAGGAGGCAATTTATATTGCGATCCGGGAAGCACCAACCTGTATGACGATTTTTCCGCATCCACTCGTTTGAGTGCATCCACTACCCTATTATCCCCGTCAATGAGAATAACGTTACTGTGTTGAGCCATAATCTCGACGGCGAGGGTAAGCTTTACTCTGTCGCCGATCTCGTTTGTTGCATCAAAATTAAAGAATGCAATTCTATCAAGTCCGTATTGCTCAACACCCGTCAGCGTAGCGCTCGTTAGCCTCTTACGAAGGAGCATACACAACATAGGAGGAGTCTGAGGGTTTTCGGGAGTTTTATCAACCACGGCAAAGCGAGGGCTGTTTGCATCTGCTGTAAAATACAGCTTATACATACCGCCCCTGGTGCGCATTATAAATACCAACTCGTTTTTACTCGGTTGGTGAATTTTATCAACCTTCGCGCCGGCGAGAAGCTCGTTTACCTCTCTGACGAGAAAGCTGAGATACATACCGTCTAATGCCATGTAATTACCTCAAAATTCATTTATACTTTACGGGTGAATTATCAAAAATTTTAACCTCTATCGAGGGGAATCTCTTTTCTATACTACTCTTCAAATATTCGAGAACAACTGCCTCTGTTTCATAGTGTCCTGCAACAAAGAGAGCAATACCCGCTTCGCGGGAATCGAGAATCTCGTGATGCTTTGCTTCCCCCGTAAGAAGAGCATCCGCACCCGCAAGAGATGAAGCTCTCACAAGGTCACCGCCCGAGCCGGAGCAAAGTGCTACTTTTTTTATTATCTTACCGCTATCGGTGTAGGTCACCTTGCCGCCGAGAACAGATTTTATCTTCTCTGCAAATTCGTCCGCAGTCATAGGCTCTATATCGCCCATCTTAAGAAACTCATCCTCGGGACAATCCACGAGAGACTTAATACCGACCTTATCTGCAAGGCAATGATTTACACCGCCCACCGCCTTATCAAGGCAGGTATGAGACGATATAAAGCTAATACCCGATACAATCGCCTTGTACAGAAGAGTATCTTCGGTCACGCTTGATACGGGAGTAAAAATAAGCGGATGATGAGTGATAACAAGCTCTGCTCCCATTGTCTTCGCTTCCTCTACCACTTCGCTTGTAACGTCAAGAGCGACAAGAATCTTAGACACGTCTTTTTCAAACGAACCTACGGAAAGACCGCAGTTATCAAAATCTGCCGCCGTATCAAAGGGCGCGATTTCATCAAGGAGATCATAGATTGCTTTAATCTGCATTTTTCTTAACCTTGCCTTTCTTGAATATGTCGTATCTGACGATAGCGATTATAAGGGAGCTCATTACGATACATTCGGTTACAACACCCGCCACGGAGCCCGTGATTATATTAAATATGAGCCAACAAGGTGAGCTTGGGAATGTAACCAATCTTATTTTCGTTTCGTTTTTCAGCCAATAACTGAACGTTGTAAGTATCATTGCCATAGGAGGAAGGAAGGAATACCAGCTCTCCCACGTAAGAATTCCCGCAGCTATGGAAACAACCACGTAAACCACGAGCCATACGGGGCTCTTTGCCCATTTCTTATCATTGTTTATGAACACTATTGAGCGAGTAAGACCGATGAAATTAAGCGCCGCTCCCGTATAAGCGTCGGCGCCCTCGGTAATACCGAGCATTATGTAATGGATTATGAAAAGGAGCGCCGCTACAATTTGAAAACCAATTATACGACTTCTTTTGTTCTGCTGAAAGCTGAGGAAATTAACCCCCGCACCGCAAAATCCTATTCCTTGAGTAATAATATTAACCATTGATAAACTCCTTAAGAGCATCTATTGTTTCCTTTAATGCGCCCGTTTCGTCGGTTTTCCCGCATTCTGTGAGCGCCTCGTATTTCTTAGTAAGACGGGCTAACTGTTGTGAAATATGCTTGTGCGAATCCTCATTATGGGGTAGCCTTCCGATAAAGCAATCGGCCACGGTATAATCCGCCATCTCGCCTGTATATACCGCATCGAAGGTAATATACACACGTCTTGCTTCGTGGGTTGCGATCTCGTGACAGATAGAAAAACCGTTCTTATAAAGAAACTCTCTCAGGTCCTCTGCCCTGCTTTGGGGTTGAAAGATAAAATGAATTCTATCGGTCTTTATCCAATCCGTCTCTTCCAGCTTTTCCGCAATGAGCGTGCCGCCCATACCCGCGAAGATTATCTCGTCCGCATCGTCGGGAGAAAATTCACGAAGCCCATCAGAAAGTCTCAGCTTTATTTTATCCGTCAGCTCGTACTGACAAACGGAGCGTTCTGCATTTTTGAGAGGCTCCTTGCCTATATCGGCAGCTATAGCACCTTTAACAATATCATTCTGAATGAGATATATAGGAAGATATCCGTGGTCAGTGCCGATATCAGCAATAATGCCGCCGCCCTTAACGAGAGATGCGACGGCAGAAAGCCTTGGTGTAAGTGTAATACTCATTATTCACCGAGAGAAGCGTTGATCTTTGCAATAAGCTCGTCAGCGTTTACGCCGTGAACCATACAAGCCATCTCTACTGTTTCGCCGCGAGATGCGGGGCAACCGAGACAATGCATACCCATCTCAAGGAAGAAGGGTGCGGTCTGAGGTGCTGCATCGAGAATATCGCCGATAATTGTATCTTTTGTGATCTGCATAATAAGTGCTCCTTGTTTTTTTCTTTTAGTATATCACACAGATTCTAAAAAATAAATATACTTATGAAACTTTTTAACATAAAATATTACATTTAATTGGTATTTTTCACAGTTGCATTGCACTGTCATAAATGATAGAATTAAGGTGTATAGTTTTGTTCTATTGGAGGCATATTTTTTATGTTACAGAAAGATTTTGATCCCGTTCTTCGTTTTGTTGCGGTAAGCGACGTGCACTACAAGGATGAACATTGCATCGAAGAGGAGCGTATGGAAAAGGCTCTCAAGATCGCATACAGATTAGCAGAAGCACACCCCACCTACAAGAGACTCGACGCAGTTGTTGCAAACGGCGACTTCGCTAATTCCGGCACAGAGACACAGATGCGTAAATTCAAGGCTACTATGGATAACAATCTTAAGCCTGAAACAGTTTATGCTCTCGATATGGCAAGCCACGAGTATCACGGCAACTGTGTAGAGGCTGCATACGAGCTTTTCCAAAAGGTATTCGAGAGACCTGTTGACGGTCACGTAGAGGTAAACGGCTTCCACTTCATCACAATTTCATCCTCTCACGGTTGCGAATACGAGCAGGACAAGGTTGACTTTGCACGCAAGGCACTCCTTGAGGCAAGAGAAAAGGACCCCAAGAAGCCTATTTTCTTCTTCCAGCATCCTCACCTTACAGATACCGTATCAGGCAGCATTTACTGGGCAGATGAGACATTCATTCCCCTTCTTATGGATTTCCCTCAGGTAATCGACTTCTCAGGTCACTCTCACGTACCGATTAACGATCCTCGTTCAATCCACCAGAGACACTTCACCTGTCTCGGCACAGGCTCTATGTCCTACTTTGAGCTTGACGAGTTTGACAAGCACTACGGCACCTGTCCTCCCAACAAGGGCGACTGCGCACAGATGCTTATCGTAGAAGCTGATGCACAGGGAAGAGTAAGAATCTACCCTTACGATGTTCTTACAGACAACTTCTTCCCCTTCGTTTGGGAAATCGACGAGCCCTGGAATCCCGATTCATTCAAATACACAGATGCAAGGTACAAAACAACCGATGCGCCTTGGTTTGAGGATGCAGAGATTACTGTATCTGATATTACAGACAAGGGCTTCAAGGTTACATTCCCCCAGGCTAAGGTCAAGAGTGAATACGTAAACGACTACAAGGTTGTAGTTAAGGATGCTAACGGGGTAATCATTAAGACAAAGAAGCTCTGGAGTGAGTATTATTTCTACAATATGCCTGAGACTCTCTCTGTTGATTTTGACGACCTTAAAGCAGATACAGAATATAACGTTTCCGTAATCGCAGGTTCATTCTGGGATACATATTCAGCTCCCATAAATGCTACAGTTAAAACAAAATAAAATAGAAACAAACAATATAAAGGAGGCGTCGCAATGGACAAAATCAGAGTTGATGGTATGCGATTTGTAGATGAACACGGCAGGGAGCGCATTCTCAGCGGTATGAATGTAGTTGACAAGAAAAACTACGATCCCAAAAACCCCGTTTTTGGTTACAACGCAGATAAATTCCCTTTTGAGGAATTCAGGGCACGTGGCTATGACCTTATTCGTTTAGGCTTTACATGGAGTGCTATGGAGCCAACTCCCGGAAAATACAATGAAGCTCTTATTGATTCACTTTGCGCATTCCTCGATAAATGCGAGGAGTACGGAATATACGCATATCTCGATTGCCACCAGGACGTTTATTCATCTTATTGCTACGGCGACGGTGCTCCACGTTGGGCAACGCTCACCGATAAATATACTCCCCGCAAGCAGTTAGCAGTATGGGCAGAGCCGTATTTCTATGGTAGTGCCTGTTTCAGAGCATTTGATAACTTCTGGGATAACGTTCAATACAATAAAAAAGGCTTACAGGATTACTTTGCTGATATGTGGAAACACCTTGTTGAAGCTACCAAAGATAAGCCCGCCCTTTTCGGATTCGATTTCTTCAACGAGCCCCACCCCGGCAAAGAAGGTGGCAAAATTTTCAGAACAGTTATTAAGGGGTTGGTCAAGACTACCATCACGGATAAGCGCATCAGCATCCCGAAGCTTGCAAAGCAAGGTCTTTTCAGCAAAGAAAAGCCCAAGGCTCTCGACCAGTATGAGGGAGATGTATTCAGAAAGCTTACTTCTGACTGTGATGTTATGGTTAAGAGATTTGACGAAGAAAGATACTCCCCCTTTGTAAGCAAAATGGCTTCCGCTGTAAGAGAAGTTACCGACAAGGGAATTATGTTTATGGAGAACAACTACTTCTCAAATCTTGGCATTCCCTGTTGCAACAAGCCAATCACGGTAAATGGCGAGAGAGAAACTCAGCAGGTTTTTGCTCCCCATGCATATGACCTTATGGTAGATACACCCGCTTACAAATATGCGAGCAACTCCCGTGTAGGTATGATATTCGATCAGCACAGAAAAACACAAGAAAGACTTCAGGTGCCTGTTGTTGTTGGTGAATGGGGCTCTTGCGCCGAGGGTACAGGCTGGTATCCCCACATCAGATTCCTCCAGGACAAATTCGACTCTTACAAATGGAGCAATACATACTGGTGCTACTTTGACGAAATTCTTGAGCAGGATTTTATGAAGGTGCTTACGCGCCCCCGTCCCAAGGCTGTTACAGGTGAGATCGTTTCTTACAAGTACGACCACACAAAGGGTGAATTTAAGCTTAAATTCATCCAGGATAAAAAGTACAAAGTACCTACAGTAGTTTACGTGGACAGAAAGCCCGATGAGATCAAGTGCAACGGCAAATACAAAATCATCGAGCTTCCCGGCAATATTGGTTATGACATTGAATTCAAGACCGACATCGGCGAGAATGAGATTGAAATCGAATTTTAATTAAAAAACGCCCTCGGGTATTCCGAGGGCGTTTTCAAAGGAAATGTTATGTTAAAAGCAATTATATTTGACCTTGACGGTGTTATTATAGACAGCGAGCCCGTGGCTTACGGTATCCTCCGCGATATGGTGGCCCCCTACGGCGGTGATATATCTCTCGATGAATACACTACGCAATATCTCGGAAGAACTGTCGCTATGGGTATGACTACTATAAAAAATACCTTTAATGCTCCCGAAAGCGAAGACGAGCTTTTCAGGAAATATATGGCAATCGAAAAGGAACGTGTAGCTGCAGGTATTCCCCTCAAGCCCTTCGCAAAAGAAATACTAATCCACCTTAAAGAGCACCATATCAAAACCATCGTAGCTTCATCAAGCGTAAGAGAAAGAGCGGAAAAAATACTCAAATCACACGATATTTTGAAGTATTTTGATGATCTCGTTTTTGGTTACGAGGTTCCGAAGGGCAAGCCCCATCCCGATATTTTCCTTAAGGCATGTGAAAAGCTGGGAGTGGCTCCTGACGAGGCTATCGTTATAGAGGATAGCGAAGCAGGTATTAATGCCGCCTTCTCCGCCCAAATCCCCGTAATATGTATTCCTGATATGAAATACCCCAAAGAAAAATACAAGGATATGGCAAATTATGTGGTAGAATCACTTCGCGATGCAATGAAAATAATCGAGGGACAGTATGAACAGATGTAAATGGTGCAACGAGAAAAACCCATTATACGTGAAATACCACGACGAGGAATGGGGAGTTCTGCGTACAGATGATAAATATCTCTACGAAATGCTTATACTTGAGAGCTTTCAGGCAGGGTTATCTTGGGAATGTGTGCTTAACAAAAGAGAGTGTTTCCGCGAAGCCTTCGATGATTTTGATATTGATAAGATATCCAATTACGGAGACACTAAAATTGCAGAGCTGTCACAAAATTCCAAGATAATCAGAAACAAACTTAAGATAAAAGCCACTATTACAAACAGTAAAGTTTTCAAGGATATAGTGAATGAACACGGAACCTTTTACGATTATCTTTGCACGTTCACAAATGGGAGAATATACTATGAAACAGAGCTTACCCATTCCCCTCTTTCCGACAGTATCTCGGCGGATTTAATTAAACGCGGTATGAAATTCTGCGGATCTGTTATCATATATTCATACCTACAGGCAATAGGCATAATCAACTCGCACGATAAGAATTGCGTTCTTCATGGAGAAGCAGATAAACAATGCGTCAGAGCGTTTTTTAACAGCAAAGCAACCGTATGGGATTCCATCGCGGTGGATTGTTCAGATAAAATAAACAGAATTATGAACACGGCAAATATCTCTGCGGGAGACGTTATCCTTGACGTTGCTTGCGGTACAGGAATACTCGTTCCCTTCTATCTTGAAAGAGACGTGAATGAGATCCTTGGTACGGATATATCTGACGAAATGATAAAGCTGGCGCAAGAAAAGTTTGCGGACAACCGCAATGTATCATTCATACGAGCAGATGCAGAAGAAACCTCATTCCCCCGAAAGTATAATCATGCAATAGTTTTTGATGCGCTTCCTCACTTCGGCAACCCAATAATGCTAATAAAAAACCTGTCGAAAGCGTTATTACCAAAAGGAAGATTAACTGTAGCACACAGTATGGGCGCAAAGCAACTGGACGAACTTCATAAAAAAGCGGCACCCTCTGTTTCCCGTCACCTCATACCCGCCCAAGACTTATGTGAAATAATGTCAAAACATTTCAACGTCGATACTGTAATATCAGAAGATGATTTTTATATGGTATCAGGTACAATTAAATAAATTATGATACTGTTATACCATAATAAAATTTGATGTATTATTACACAAAAATCAGTTTATAAAAATGCCCATTTATAACATTTTTTTAGAACATTTATTATCAAGAAAAAAATTTATTTGTCACACTTGACAATCAAACCAATCGGCATTAAAATTCTATATGTAATAAAACTTTGTACCACTGTATAGCGGTAACAGAAGGAGAGATTTATAATGAAAAAAGTTTACGAAGGTAAAACAAAGGACGTTTACGAGCTTGACAACGGCAACGTAATGCTTAAGTTCAAGGACGATTGTACAGGTAAAGACGGCGTGTTCGATCCCGGTGAAAACAGCGTTGGTCTCACAATCGAAGGTATCGGTAAGGCAAACCTTCAGACTTCTGTTTACTACTTTGATATGCTTAAAGAGGCAGGCATCAAGACTCACTACGTAAGCGCAGACGTTGAAAACGCTACTATGGAAGTTCTTCCCGGTAAGGTTTTCGGTCACGGTCTTGAAGTAATCTGCAGACTTGTTGCAACAGGTAGCTTCATCCGCAGATACGGCGAGTACATCGAAGACGGTACTGTTCTTGAAGGCGGTTACGTTGAGTGCACATTCAAGAACGACGCGAAGGGCGATCCCCTTGTTACAGGCGAAGGCCTTGCAGCACTCGGTATTATGAGCCCCGCAATGTTCGAGAGCATGAAGGAGCAGACACTCAAAATCACAAAGATCATCGCAGACGACCTTAAGACAATCGGTCTTGATCTTTGGGATATCAAGTTTGAGTTCGGCTACAACAACGACGAGGTTATCCTTATCGACGAAATCGCTTCCGGTAACATGAGAGTTTACAAGGGCGACAAGATTGTTGAGCCTGTTGAATTAACTAAACTCATCCTTAACAGATAAAAAACGATAAACAAAAATCTCACTTCCGAGGAAGTGAGATTTTTATTTTTATAACATTTAATTGTTTTGAGATAGTTAACGCTAAGCTCTGCACTGCGCCAATCGAACTAAGGCAAGTTAATAGCGTGATATTATATAATTATGAAACTTTATAAGATTGCGTCAGTAACGACGGCTTAGAGAGTGACGGCGTATGAGATACGCCGAACGAACTAAGGCAAGTTAATGGCGTGATATTATAAAGTTTTGAGATAGTTAATGCTAAGCTCTGCACATTCAATAGGTGTTTTTTCCATTGAAGGATCGTCCTGCTCAACTACTACCCACTCTGCGCCTGCTTTTTCTGCGGAAGCAATGATCTTATTCCAGTCCTGGCAACCGTAGCCAACGGGACGGAATTCGAAGGTATTTGTATTATCAGCAGATTCCTCCTCCTCGATACCGATAAGCTTATAAAGAGGTCCGTTACCCTTAGAACCGGTAAAGTCCTTAAGATGAACAATAGGAGCTCTGCCACTATATTTCTCAACGTATGCTGCAGGCTCTTCGCCACCAACGTTCACCCAGCATGTATCAATCTCTGTCTTAAGATAATTCTCAGATACGGTGTTATAAAGAATATCAAGAGCATATTCGCCATCAATTTTAAGGAACTCAAAATCGTGGTTATGGTAAAGAAGCTGAAGACCCATTTCCTTTGCGGCTGCGCCTATCTTCTGAATACCGGCAACTGTTGAAGCCCATCCGTCTGTACCGGGACGGCACTCCTCTGTAAGATAAGGAACAACAACGTACTTACAGCCCATATCCTTATAGTCCTGAAGAACTGCTTCGGGATTTTCAAGCATATCATAATAAGGAACGTGAGCGGAAACGGGAACAATACCGATCTCGTCGCAGATTGCCTTTACTTCAAGACCTGATTTTCCGAAGAGTCCCGCAAACTCAACGCCATCATATCCCAATTCTTTTACTTTTTTAATTGTACCGACAAAGTCTTTTTCCATATCATCACGAACAGAATAGAGCTGAATCGCTATAGGTAATTTCATAAGAAAATCTCCTTTTATCTTTAAATTTTATGTTTTAATTTTACTCTAAACCCACAGATATTTCAAGAGTTTAAGCGTGTTTTGTTGACAGTACTTTTATATAGGTGTATAATTTTACCACAAAGAATAAGAAAGAGGTTCATCCTATGAAATATATTGTTGTTTTATATGACGGAATGGCAGACTATCCGGTACCTAAATTTGACGGCAAAACTCCTATGGAGTTAGCAAAGAAGCCCAACCTTGACAGACTTGCAAGAAACGGTGAGGTTGGTCTTGTAAAGACAGTCGCCGAGGGACTTAAGCCCGGCAGCGACATCGCTAATATGAGTGTTCTCGGTTACAACCCCAAGGAATGCTACACCGGTCGTTCTCCCCTCGAGGCAGTAAGCATCGGTGTTAATATGGCAGATACAGATATTATTTTCCGTTGCAATCTTGTAACACTCTCCGACGAAGAGGATTACGAAGCAAAGACAATGGTTGACTATAGCGCAGGTGATATTTCCACCGCAGACGCTACGGAAATCATCAAGAGTGTCCAGGAGCATTTCGGAAACGATATATTCAGCTTCTATGCAGGTGTAGCTTATCGTCACTGTCTCGTATGGAAGAACGGTACACTCGATCTCGGAAGCATGACACCTCCCCACGATATCTCCGGCAGAGTTATCGGCGAATATCTTTCCAAGAGCGAAAATGCTCAAGATCTTATCACTATGATGAAGAAGAGCTACGATTTCCTTATGGAGCATCCCGTAAACAAGAGAAGAATTGCAGAAGGCAAACGTCCTGCAAACTCCATTTGGCTTTGGGGTGAAGGCACCAAGCCATCACTCCCGGATTTCAAGGCAAAATACGGCGTTGACGGTTCAATAATCTCCGCCGTTGATCTGCTTAAGGGAATTGCTAAATGCGCTAATATGGCTGCTCCTGACGTCGATGGTGCAACGGGATACATAGACACAAACTTTGACGGTAAAGCAGAATGCGCTATTGAAGAACTTAAGTCAAAGGACTTCGTTTATATCCACTTAGAAGCACCCGATGAATGCGGTCACAGAAACGAGCCCGACAATAAGGTGAAGGCTATAGAGATTATTGATGAGAAGATTCTCGGCAAACTTCTTCCCGCGTTAGATGAATACGATGATTATAAAATCATGGTACTCCCCGATCATCCTACACCCATAGTAACAATGACTCACGCCTCTGACCCCGTACCCTATATGATCTACAGAAAATCCACCGCAAAGGATAACGGCATAGAGTCATTCACCGAGATAAATGCCAAAAACACAGGCAATTATATTGATATCGGTTACACCCTTATGGATAAATTTATAAATGAATGATATTAAAAACCCGAAGGCAATAAGCCTTCGGGTTTTTCTATGAGCGTATATAATAGGATTCCGGCACTTCACCTACAATAATGGTCTCAACAAGAATTATTGTTTCATCAACTGTTTCATTAAGATAACACAGACCCATATACGCGTGAGCAGATGCCTTCACCTCGAGATATATAATGTGCCTTGTTTGATTAATTCCTGCACTTTGAAATTCTGAAACAACGTCCGTAACTGCAAAACCGTATATGGTTGCATTAGATTCAACCATAAAGCCTTTTCCGTTTAAAATTGCTATATCAAACAGCGAGCCGATAGGCACACTTACTATAGCTTCATTAAACTGACTGAGTCTATCGGAGCATTTATCTGCAATTTCTGTTTTATATGCATTTATGTAAGTGGCATTTAAAGTTATCGCAACAATCTTGCCCTCGTCATTCTTCTGAATACTCACCATATTACTGTACTTTACCCCCAAATCATCTACGATATCATTTATAGCTCCGTCAAGAACGTTTGATAATGAGTTTTTAAGGGCATTTCCACCGACAGTCTTTATAATGGGTCTCATCTTCATATCCGTAACTACGGTAATAATACTAAAAATCAGAATAGCAACAACAATACGGAACACAATGGTTTCACGTCGCCCCTTTATCCGCAGAGGCTTCGCCTTCAGAATAGGCTTACGTCTAAAAGTGGGCTTAAAATAAAATCGCACCATATAATATCACCAATATATTATATGGTATATATTATTTTATGATAATAAAAGGGGCTGTAAAAAACTTGCGTTTTTTACAGCCCCTTAATATTTAATTTATTTTGTAACGCGTTTTGTGTAGATACCTGATTCGAAGTTGCTGTAGTATCCGTCAACTGCTCTTACAGTATATCTGAAGTACTGTCCGTTTGCATTCTTAACTGCAGTATCAAGGTAGCTTGTGCCTGTTACTGTACCGATATAAGTCCAGGTTGTCTCGCCTGCGCCGCGGCGATATACTCTGTATTCCTTAGCGTTGCTTACTGCGCTCCAAGTAACATTGATACCTGCTGCAGTATTGGTAAGCTTCTTCATCGCGGGAGTATCAACCCTCTTGATGTATATACCGTTTTCGTAACCGCTGTAAAGACCATTCTGACCAACGGCTCTTACTGTATATCTCCAGTAGTTACCTGTTGTAGCCTTTGTATCGAGATAAGATGTACCTGTAACTGTTGTAATATATGTCCAATACTTGTCACCTGCACCACGACGATATACTCTGTAGGATGCAGCACCTTCTACTGCAGACCAAGAAACTGAAAGACCCTTAACTTCGTTTCTAACAAGCTTCATCTTGGGTGTTGCGGGGCGAACTACGGGCTGAGGAGTAGGTGTTGAACCGCCTGCTGAACCGTCTTCCTTACCGCAAGAAGTACACTTGCCATCCTTATAGCTGTGACCCTTTGCAGGGATCTCTGTAGTTGCACCAACGAACTGGTTACAAACTACGCACCACTCACCTGTCTTACCGGGTTTATCACAAGTGGGATTAACTGTTGCTGTTGCGATTCTATGTTCACCTGCGAAGGTTGTTTCATAAGCATCACCGCAATTAGAACATGTATGAGTCTTCTTACCTGCTTCTATACATGTAGCGGGCTTAGTAATTGCTTCAACATAATTGTGACCGATAGCGGGAATAACCTCTGTGTATGTATCACCACAGTTTGCACATGTATATGTCATCTCGCCATCTTCTTCACAAGTAGGAGCAACAGTAACTACACCTTCATTATAAGAATGACCTGTTGCGGGAATTGCTGCTGTTGTAAATTCGCCGCATCTGTCACAAGTTGTTGTTTCGATGCCTTCCTCTTCACAAGTAGGAGCCTTAGTAACTGTTGTTGTGTAGTTGTGACCTGTTGCAGGAATATCTATTTCATAATAATCGTAGCAACCTGTATTCTGACAAGTAAATCTCTTAATACCTGTTGTCTCACATGTAGGCTCAAGAACAACTACGCCTGCATCATATTTATGATTTGTTGCAGGAATTGTAACTGTGTAGAAGTCGCCGCAATCTGCTCTCTGACAAGTGATAGTAACAACACCGTCTTCTTCACAAGTTGCTTCCTTTGTAACTACACCTGCATCATACTGATGACCGAGTGCGGGAACAACCTCTGTACCGAATACAAATTCGCAATCTACACAAACCTCTGCCTTTTCACCGTCATCTGTACAGTTGGGAGCAACTGTCTCTATCCACTTTGTTTCATCAGAATGAACAAGCTCTGTATTAATACCGCGTTTTGCAGCAAAATCAGCAAGTGCTGATGTACAACCCGTAACGATAACGAGGTTAGCTGAACAACCGTTGAATGCATTGTATGCGATATCTGTGATCGTATCGGGAGCTTCAATTCTTGTAAGTCCCTCGCAACCGATAAATGCATCGTTAGCAATAGTAGTTGTTCCGTCATTTATTGTATATGTACCTGTCTTACCTGCAGGGCAGCAGAGAAGTGTATTAAGTGAAATATCGTATAATGCACCATCAACACTTGTATAGCTTGTGTTTTTAGCGTCAACATTGATTGCTGTAAGCTCTGCACAGTTTGTAAAGGCACCTGCACCGATATCTACAACGTTCCAAGGAATAGTAACTGTTGTAAGTGCAGTACCGTCAAATGCAGATTCACCAATCATAGTGGTAGTAGCGGGGATATTTATGGATTCAAGTGATGTGCAATCCATAAATGCTGCAGCACCGATTGTCTGTACACCCTGGGGAAGAGGAATATCTTTAAGAGATGTACAGCCCAAGAACATACCATATGATATAACGGGCATTGCACATTTGATTTCTATGTCCACAAGGCTTGTGTTGTTACCGAATACGAATTCTCCGAAATACTCAACCTCGTGACCGATATAAAGACTTGTTGCTGATATGCAATCGTTAAATGCGTAATCGCCAACAGACTCAACACTGTCAGGAATAACAATATCAGTAAGTGATGTACAGTTGTCAAACGCAAGCTTGCCGATATCAATGATACTATCGGGCATATCTACTGTAACGAGAGATGTACAATCATCAAACATACCGTAGCCGATTGAACGAGTACCGTTACCGAGCCATACATATCTAAGCTTGTCGCAGGACTTAAAGATATTCTGTCCTATAGAATCGTTTTCACCATACTCGAGACCGCCGCCGATATACACTTCTTCCAAATTATCACAATCGTAGAAAGCATATTCCCCAATATTGCGTACGTAACCGAGCTTTACTACACGAAGAGAATCAAGCTTCTGGAATGCAGCTGCACCCAAAATATCAATACCAACGTTAGTGAAATCAATTTCCTGAATGTTCTGACAACCGACAAAAGCTGAGTCAGGAATCTTCGTAACCTCGGAACCAAGAACAATAGCGGTAATCTGATCCCTATACTCAGACCATGTAGCTGCACAATCCGTATAGATGTTAAGAACACCGGCATCATCCAACTCCCAATAGGTTTGCAAAAGATTACCCTCTTCATCATACTCGCCGTCTGATGCAACAACCGCCGCATTAGCGATAACTGTAAGACAAGACATTGTGCTTACGAGCATCATAAGAGCGAGAAGGATGGATAAAAGTTTTGACTTTTTCACTAAAAAACACCCTTTCGATAAGAACTTGCTTTTCATAGCAAATCAGTATTATAGTTATACTTATAATACTACATAATTTATTTTAGTATAAACATTCTATTTTGTCAACGAAAAACAACACTTTTTATATATTATATTTAATATATAAAGAGACCATCGATTTTTATCGTCACAAATCGATGGTCTTTTTTATTATTTTGAATAACCCAACTCAAAAGCCTTAAGATTCATCTCGAGAAATTTCTGAGGAACGCAAGCCTTAAGAGCCTCTATCCATATTTCTTTGTCGATGTCGGTATTCTTAGCCATTGCGCCGATAAGCACAACGTTTACCGCCTTAGAGGAACCTGCCTCTACTGCAAGAGGAAGCGCGTCAACCTCGTAAACAGATGCACCGGCAGCTCTCACAGCATCAATAACGCCATCAGGATACTGATTATCCCCTATTACAACTGACATAGGGTCAATTTTCTGAGTATTTACAATAACCTTACCGTCGGGCTTAAGGCAAGAAAGCCATCTTGCAGACTCAAGCTGTTCGAATGCAAGAATAAGGTCTGCTTCGCCCTCTCCGATTACGGGAGAGTAAACCTTTTCACCGTACTTAACGTATGTAACAACGCTACCACCACGTTGGCTCATACCGTGAACCTCAGACACCTTAACATCGTAGCCCTTTGAAAGAAGAGCACTACCTAAAATACGGCTTGCAAGCAAGGTTCCCTGACCGCCTACACCGACAATCATAATTGATTTATTCATTTTAATGACTCTCCCTTCTTATTCAATAGCGCCGAACTTGCAAAGCTGTGAACAAACGTTGCAACCGAGACACTGTGTAAAATCTATTTCCGCCTTGCCATCCTTCATACTGATAGCGGGGCAACCGATCTTCATACACATCTTACAAGACTTACACTTATCCTTATTTACCTTGAGAGGAGGATTGTGCTTAACAGTCTTAAGAAGTGCGCAAGGTCTTCTTGAAATAACAACTGCGGGAGCGTTGAGCTCAAGTGCTTTTCTGATTGTAGTATAGCACTCGTCAAGGTTATAGGGATCAACAACAAACACATTGTCTATACCTACAGCACCGCAAAGCTTTTCGAGACTTACCGCAGCGGCAGGCTCACCCTTGATGTTGAGTCCTGTTGTAGGATTCTGCTGATGACCTGTCATACCAGTGATGCTGTTATCAAGAATAATTGTAACAGAGTTACTATTGTTGTAAGCGATATCAATAAGACCGGTAATACCTGAGTGGATAAATGTAGAGTCACCGATAACCGCTACACTCTTATTCGCCTTTTCGGGGTCTGCAAGGTTTCTGCCGTGGAGACCCGAAACGCTACCACCCATGCAAAGAACCGTGTCAATCATACCCAAGGGCTTTGAAGCACCGAGAGTATAGCAACCGATATCACCGCTTACTGTAACGTTAAGCTTCTTAAGCGCATAGAAGAGACCTCTGTGAGGACAACCTGCACAAAGAACGGGAGGTCTTGCCGGAACGTCAACGTCTGCCTTGAGAGACGTTGTATCTTCACCGAGAATGACCTTTTTGATAAGGCCCTGAGAATATTCGCCGAGAAGAGTAAACGCACTCTTACCGATAACGTCAACGCCGATTTTACGGCAATGAGTCTCAATATAATCATCAAGCTCCTCGAGAACGTAAACTGTGTCACACTCTGCACAGAAATCCTTAATGAGCTTTTCGGGAAGCGGATATACGCAACCCAACTTAAGATAAGAAGCCTTATCACCAAGAGCTTCCTTGGCATACTGATAGCAGATACCTGCGGTAATAACACCGATTTTCTTATCGTTATATTCTATGGAGTTAAGACCGATCTCTGTTGCCTCGGTATCGCAGTACTCAACCTGCTCGAGAATTCTCTTCTCAACAACTACGTGCTTAACCTTAGCGTTTGCGGGTACCATTACGTACTTCTGAGGGTTTTTCTCGTATTCCTTGAGACCGTTATCTACTCTCTCGCCGATCTCTGCAAGGCTTCTGGAATGAGAAACTCTTGTAGTGAGTCTGAGAAGGATAGGTGTATCGAATCTCTCAGAAAGCTCGTAAGCAAGCTTTGAATACTTGAGACATTCATCAGAATCAGAAGGCTCAAGCATCATAATTTTAGAAGCTTCCGCATAGTGACGGCTATCCTGCTCATTCTGTGATGAATGCATACCGGGGTCATCCGCTACAACGATAACCATACCTGCGTTTACACCTGTATATGATGATGTAAAGAGCGGATCAGCGGCAACGTTGAGACCAACGTGCTTCATACCACAGAAGGAACGCGCACCTGCTACCGCTGCACCGAAAGCAACCTCACAAGCAACCTTTTCATTGGGAGCCCATTCACTTGTAATCTCATCGTACTTGGAAATACACTCGGTAACCTCTGTACTGGGTGTACCGGGATAACTTGACGCTACGCGACATCCGCCTTCGTAAAGACCGCGAGCTACGGCGTCATTACCTAATAAAAGTTCTTTCATATCTGTATCCTCTTAATTTATTTATTAATTTCATTCTGAGAAGCAACGAGACTTGCACCGCAGTACATCTCTCTAAGCTTCGGTTTTTCAATCTTACCGGTAGGATTTCTGGGCACCTTTGCAAGTATCACCTTACGCGGTCTCTTGTAACGGGGAAGCTCATAGCAGAACTCATTGATGTCGTCCTCTGTGAGAGTGCATCCCTCTTTTGCTTCGACGATAGCGGCGGCAATTTCACCGAGACGAGCATCGGGAAGACCGATAACCGCTACGTCCTTAACCATATCGTGCTTACGGATAAAGTCCTCGATCTGTACGGGATAAAGGTTTTCACCGCCTGAGATAATAACGTCCTTCTTTCGGTCAACGAGGTATATGAATCCATCCTCGTCCTCCTGGGCCATATCGCCCGTAAAGAGCCAACCGTCCTCAAGTACTTCAGCAGTTGATTTTTCATCCTTGTAGTAGCAAACCATAACACCGGGGCCTTTAACGGCAAGCTCGCCTACCTCGCCCTTTTCAACGGTATTACGTTTCTCGTCAACAATCTTAACTTCCCAGCCATAGCCTGCCTTACCGATAGCACCAACCTTATGTACGTTTTCAACACCAAGGTGAACGCAACCGGGACCGATGGACTCGCTGAGACCGTAGTTTGTATCATACTGATGGTGAGGGAATATCTTTAACCAACGCTTAATAAGACTTGGCGGAACGGGCTGAGCGCCGATATGCATAAGTCTCCACTGAGACAACTCATACTCGCTTATATCAATATCTCCGCTTTCGATAGAATCAAGAATATCCTGCGCCCACGGAACGAGAAGCCAAACGATTGTACATTTCTCTCTGCTTGCACTTTCGATAATCCATTTCGGCTTTGTACCCTTAAGAAGCACCGCCTTGCTACCTGCTACGAGAGAACCGAACCAATGCATCTTAGCGCCTGTATGATAAAGGGGCGGTATGCAAAGGAATACGTCGTCTCTGCCCTGTGAGTGGTGTGCCTGCTCAGTCTTAGCCGCGTGAACAAGACTTCTGTGAAGATGAAGAATAGCCTTAGGAAAGCCCGTTGTACCGGAAGAGAAATAAACTGCCGCTTCATCCTCATCGTCGATCTGAATACACGGATCATGAGATGAACAATACGTAACGAGTCTGTCGTAGCTTTCAGCAAAAGTGGGACAATCCTCGCCAACGTAGAAGTTATATTTTATGGCGGGAATTCTGTCGCATATTTCCTCAACACGTCCTGTAAACTCAGGTCCGAAAACAAGAACCGAGCTATCAGAGAGCTTAAGACAATATTTGATTTCTTCCGCGGTATATCTGTAGTTAAGCGGAACCGCAAGAGCACCCGTCTTAAGTATACCAAAATAAACGGGAAGCCACTCTATGCTATTCATAAGGAGGATAGCAACCCTGTCACCCTTCTTGATTCCGCGGGAAAGAAGAAGGTTCGCGAAACGATTTGCTCTCTTGTCAAATTCGCCCCAAGTAAGCTGAGTTCTACCCGCATTTGTGGGATTGGGCTGAATAAGCTCATACTCACGCCACGTCTTACGACTCTGCTCCTGAATCTCGGGATTGATTTCCACAAGAGCAACCTCGTCTTTGTAATTTTTTGCATTATGCACCAAAAATTCTGTAATAGGCATAATATACATTCCTTTACTTTATAGTCATCTAAAAAAATAAACTCGCCCCATGTTACCAAAGGACGAGCATAACCCGTGTTACCACCTTAATTTATGACGTGCTTACACACGTCACCTCAAGAGTTTTAAAACTCAACGCCATAACGGGCGCACCCGTCGCAGCCTACAAGGTCTCCCCTTCGGTGCGAAACTCGGAGATGTATTCGCAACAACCCGCTCATGCGCCTCTCAGCAACCGGCAACTCTCTTTTTTCGCAAGATTACGCTACTTGTTCTCGTCACAGTATTTAGAATATAAAAACAAATAAAATTATATCATAATACAATGAAAAATGTCAATATATTAATGTATCAAGATACGAGCAAACGTCAAATTTCTCCACAGGTAATCCATTTTTTAAATAGAGCGGATGATGGGGATGACCCTTCACAGACTTCTTGCCGACGGTAAACCATTCCGCACCGTATTCATTGCCTATCTCAACCATCTCATACACGCATCTCGGAAGATAATCTCTCATCTCAATTATAGTGCCCCATGCAGCCCATATAGCAGGGGTTCTACCCTCACCGTACATCTCCAAAACATATCTGAAGGCATTCATATTTTCTCTATGTAAACAATCATTAAGCTCGGTATCCATATCCTTGGGATTAGTTGCCCTTTGAGCATAAACGTTAAACATAATAAAGCTATCGTAACCGTTATGCTTTGCGGTTCTTTCAACTGATTTAAGAGTATTATCCAAATCATCAGGTTTAGCGGTAGATGGATTTATACCGATACAAATAAGAGGATTTTCACCCTTTGTACCTAAGATATATCTGTACTCCGTATAAGCATTCGGCACGTACAACCACTTGTCTCTGTCATATTCAAAAGAGCCCTCAGACTCGCATCTCTTTGCTTCGTCAAAGGATATAATATCCATTTTTTGCGTTTCACAAACAGGGATATGCATAAAACTCACCCTTTCCGATTATCATTTAACAAATCAACTAAAAAGATTATACTATATTTTATTTGAGTAATCAATTACATTCTATACTCTTTATTCCCCTTGACTTTTTATAAGTAAAAACATTATAATTATGATATGTTAAAATGCTCTATTGAAGGAGAGATATTCAATGGTTTATTCAATGAAAATCGCAGGCTTAGACAGAGAGCTCCCTTTGTGCAAACTAAATGACGAGCTTCAGATTGCAGCCTTTGTTATTTTTGGTGACGCGGAGCTTACCGTAGCTTGTGCAGATGAGCTTCTCAAGAAAGCACCCGAATTTGATTACATAATTACCGCTGAGGCAAAGGGTATCCCCCTTGCTCACGAGATGTCACGTCAGAGCGGAAAAAAGTATTTTGTTGCTCGTAAAAAGCCCAAATTATATATGACGGGCGTTTTCGACGCTATTGTAAACTCTATTACCACAGAGGGTGAACAGCACCTTTATCTTGATACTGCAGAGGCAGAACAAATCAAGGGTAAGAAAATTCTTATCGTAGATGACGTTATTTCTCTCGGCGAATCTCTCAAGGCAGTACAGAGCCTTGTAAATCAGGCCGGCGGCAACATTGTAGGTAATATGACCGTTCTCGCAGAGGGTGACGCCGCAGACCGCACAGATATCGTATATCTTGAAAAGCTCCCCTTATTCGATAAAGAAGGAAACGTATTATAATGGCAGGTACACTTTACGTGGTGGGTACGCCCATCGGAAACCTTGGTGATTTTTCACCCCGCGCAGTCAAGGTATTGTCAGAATGTGATTTCATAGCAGCCGAGGATACTCGAGTAACCATAAAGCTTCTTAACCACTTCGGCATAAAAAAGCCTATGGTAAGCTACTACGAGCACAACAGAACCGAGCGTGGAAACAAAATCATCGAGCGTCTTTTAAACGGCGAAAACTGTGCTCTTGTATCAGATGCAGGTATGCCTATTATTTCAGATCCCGGCGAAGACCTCACTCTTCGTTGCCACGAAAATGGCATCACGGTATGTGCCGTCCCCGGTCCCAGTGCTTTTGTAACGGCACTTTCAATTTCCGGTATGCCTTCGGGAAGATTCACCTTTGAGGGTTTTCTCTCTGTTACAAAGCAGAGCAGACGTCAGCACCTTGAAGAATTGGTAAACGAAAAAAGAACGATGATATTCTACGAAGCACCGCACAAGCTCCCTGCGACACTCAGAGATATGTGTGAATACTTCGGCGACAGAAACATCGCTCTCGTAAAAGAACTCACGAAAATACACGAAACGGTAGAAAGAACCACTCTTTTCAAGGCTTCGGAAAAGTACAGTCAGGAATCACCCAAGGGTGAATTTGTACTTATTATCGAAGGAAAGCCGGAGGATGAAAAGAAGGAAGTCACTCCCGACGACGCTTTAGCTATAGCGTTGAAATTAGTAGAGGGCGGTCTTTCCAAAAACGAAGCCGCAAAGGAAACCGCAAAGCAGACAGGATTAAAGAAAAGCGATATCTATAAATTATTGCAGAACGGAGATTAATTATGCTTTTTGGTGTTCAATGGTATTATTGGATTGTGCTCACAATATCAATAATCCTTTTAATTTTTGCATGGAGCAAGGTTCTCAAGTCCTCCAGGGCGCGAAGAGAACGCTTAAAAAAAGAAGCGGAAATTTGGAAGCGCGACTATGAGCTTCGCGAAAAATTCACTGTTTTAACAGACGATAAAATTAAAGATACCGAAGAAATCGACCTTCTCCACGGAGTGGCAATGAATATTCAGGTTATGCTTGAAGCAGAAACCGATATGGCAGCTAAATTTGATGCTCTACCGGAAGAAAAGAAGTTCATTTATGCTCTCGAATACTTTGACGAGGATGTAAAGAAAAGTCTTTCCGGCTTCTTCAAAAACAATGGTAAACCCTTAGTGCCCGTAATACCCGCCGCACTTAACGCGATCGGATGCGAGAAATACATCCCCATTATCACTCCCCTTATGGAAATGTACGATCCTGACAGCGATACTTCCATTGATAACACTATAATTGCTAAAGCCGATGAAGAATTCTCATCAACCTACAACTCAGATGAATTATGCAGACTTTCTGCGAGATTTATAATTAAAAACAAAGACATTTTCTTAAGTTAAAAAAACAAGGAGAAATAAATATGGCAGCAACTTTTTATCTTTCCGCATTCGCCGATGAAGCAGGCGGCGGAATACTCGATCAGATCGATGCACTTAAGGCTCATAAAATGACTCATATTGAGCCCCGCGGTCTCGACCACGGTAACATCTCACTTTACTCAGTTGAGCAAGCAAAGGAATTAAAGAAAATCCTCGATGATAACGGTATCGGCGTATCCTCTATCGGTTCACACTACGGTAAAATCGAGATTACTGACGACTTTGCTCCCCATTTCGATGATTTCAAAAATTGTGTAGAGGTTGCAAATATTTTAGGTACCGAGCGTATCAGAATGTTCAGCTTCTTCTTCACAAAGGGTCAGAGTCTTGAAGAATACCGCGACGAGGTATTTGAAAGACTTGATAAAATGTGCACGTATTCTCTTGAGAACGGTATCTGGTGCTGTCACGAAAACGAAAAGGATATCTACGGTGATATCGCCGCTCGTTGTCTTGAAATATATAAGACCTTCGAGGGCAAAATAAAGGGTATATTCGATCCTTCAAACTTTATACAGTGCGGTCAGGAAATTCTCCCCGCATACGATATGCTTAAGGATTACATTGATTACTTCCACGTAAAGGATTGTCTCTTTGATGGTGGCAAGGTTCGTCCCGCAGGTCTCGGCGACGGTCATATCGTTGAGCTCCTCGAAAGATTCCACAAGGAAAAGGACGGCGCACACTTCCTTACTCTCGAGCCTCACCTCAAGGTATTTGACGGTCTCAAGGACTTAGAGGGCGAAGGCGGTACTGCTGATCAGCTTAAGGATGACTACACTTATCCCACAAATCGTGCTGCTTTTGATGCGGCCGCAGATGCTCTTGACGTATGTCTTACAAAAGCAAATCTTAACGAATTTACAGTTAGAAAATAAAGGAGTTCAAAATTATGTTTAACCACGAAAATCTTAACGGCAGAGTTGCCGTTATTACAGGTGGCGGTGGAGTTCTTTGCGGCGGCTTCGCAAAGGATCTTGCTCGTCAGGGTATGAAGGTTGCTATACTCGACCTCAGACTTGAAGCGGCTGAAAAGGTTGCAGATGAAATCAAGGCAGAGGGCTTTGAGGCAATGGGCGTTGCTTGTAACGTTTTGGAGAAGGAAAGCCTTACAGCCGCAAGAGAAGTTATCTTAGAGAAATACGGCACTTGCGATATCCTCGTAAATGGTGCGGGCGGTAACCACCCCAGCGGTAATACAACAAAAGAGAGATTCCAGATGTGCGATCTTGAGAACACATCCGAGGATATCAAGACGTTTTTTGATCTTGATTCAAAGGGTATTGAATTTGTATTCAACCTTAATTTCTTAGGCACTCTCCTCCCCACTCAGATATTCGCAAAGGATATGATTGGTAAAGAGTACGCTACCATTATAAACATATCTTCAATGAACTCATACAAGCCCCTTACGAAGATTCCCGCATACTCTGCGGCAAAGGCAGCGATTTCAAACTTCACTCAGTTTATGGCAGTTCATTTTTCTGAGGTTGGTTTACGAGTAAATGCTATCGCTCCCGGCTTCTTCTCTACAAACCAAAACAAGACGCTTCTTTATAACGAAGACGGATCTCTCACTCCCAGAAGCGAGAAAATACTCGGACACACACCGCTCGGCAGATTTGGTGTGCCCGCAGATCTTACCGGTGCACTTCTCTTCCTTGCCGACGAGAACTACTCCAAGTTTATAACCGGTGTTATTATTCCTGTTGATGGTGGCTTCTCCGCATATTCAGGTGTATAAAACAAGATAAAAGCATAAAATTTATCACCCCGAGTTCCAATGGGAACTCGGGGTGATTTAATTTCATGTTATTACAGATTATTCTGCAGCTTCCTCAGTTGCTTCCTCTTTAGCGTCTTTGGCTGCTTCTGCTGCCTCCAACTCCTCGAGAGCCTTATTCTTAGCAATGATTTCTGCCTGAATCTTCTTCTGTTTTCTCTTGTAAACGAGAGCCCAGATAACACCGATCAATACAAGCACACCCGCAACAATGATAATAAATACTGCGGAGTTGTCCTTAGCATTGATTGTAACCATTTCGTATGTGAAGTAGTTACAGCCTTCAAACGTGTTTTCTGCATACCATGTAAGGTTGCTGTTTACAATAAACTCAACGAGGCTATCGCAAGATGCAAATGCATGATCCTTGATTTCCTCTGTGCTTGCAGGCATATTTATCGACTTGATGGAGTCACAATCAAAGAATGCCTCTGCACCGATGGTAAGGAAGCCGTCTGCAAACGTAATCTCTGTAAGAGCATCACAGTTATAGAAAGCCTTGTCAGCAATGCGCTTAATTTCTGCGGGCACTGCATAAGCACCTGCTTTACCTGCGGGATAAAGAGCGATTGTCTCAAATACGTCTGTATATTCGCCCTTTTCCTCGTCGAAATTAGCTATGAGAAGAACACCGTCATCTGTTGACTTGTATTTCTTGCTGCCTTCTGCAACGTTGATTGATGCAAGAGCTGTACAGCCGTAGAAGCTAAGACCATCAACAACATCGATCTCTGCAGGAAGGATAATGTTTGCAAGAGCTGTACAACCTGAGAATGCGTAGGGTTCGATAACTTCAACTGTACCGAAATCAACATCTGTAAGAGCGATACAACCTGCAAATGCGTCAGTGGAAATAACCTTAACACCCGCGGGGATAATTACATCTGTAAGAGCCTCACAACCCTTGAATACAGATGAAACGATCTCTGTGATACCTGCGGGAAGTGTTGCTTGAGCGAGAGCCTTACAATCCTTGAAAGCGCCTGTGCCGATATATGTAACTGCATCGGGGATCGCTACTGACTTAAGACCTGAACCTGCGAATGCATCAATACCGATATATGTAACTGTGTCAACGAACTGAATTGCTTCAACGCTTTCGTTCTTAACTGCACCATCAGCAATTGATGTAATGCCTTCTTCGAGGATAACTGTGTTAACCTCGCCTACAACCTTGTAGAGAACAGGTCCTGCATATACAACACCGTTCTTATCTCTCATCCAAGCAGTACCGTTAAGAGCATCTGCTTCGATATTTTTAAGAGTTAAGGGGAACTGAATGTTAAGTGCGTTAAGTGCTAAATCAAATGAGCCTGCCGCAATAACTTCTGTACCTTCTGCTACGATAACGTCAGTAGCAGCACCGCCAACCATAACGAGTGTCTTACCGTCTGCGGTATAAACAACGTTGTTAACAGCCTTGTAAGATGTATTGTCAGCACTTACGGTAATAGTAGCAAGTGACATACAACCACTGAATGCCTTAGGATCAAAATTCTTGAGAGAAGCAGGAAGCTCGATAGCCGCAAGAGATGAACATCCACTAAAAGCATCTGCGCTGATAGTCTCAACGTTTGCACCTAATACAACGTTCTTAAGTGATGCATTACCTGCAAAAGCTTCTGTATAAATCTTCGCAACGCCTGCACCTGTATTAACTGACTCAAGACCTGCGTTCTTAAATGCAGCATTTGAAATTGTATATAAAGATGCGGGGAAAGCAACTGTCTTGAGAGCTACACAACCCTCAAATGCAGATGCACCGATTTCTGTAATACCTTCGTTGAATGTAACCGTTGCAAGGTTTGCTGCATTTTTAAAGGCATTAGCATTGATCTTAGTAACCTTTTCAGGGATAACGAATGAAGTGATCATTGAGTTCTCAAAAGCAGATACACCAATCTCCTCGAGAGCTGCTTCCGCATCAAGCTTAACGCTTGAAATTGCACTTCCGTAGAAAGCCTTGTCACAGATCTTCCATACATCCTTGGGAAGATTAAATGTGCCGGTCTTTGCTGCAGGGAAAACAACAAGTTCATTTCCATCCTTGTTATAAAGAACGCCGTCAACCGCAGAATAAGTCTTGTTCTTATCAACTACAGCAAAGCTCTTAAGCTTACTTGCATTAAGGAAGGAGTTTACACCAACAGAGCTGATATTCTTACCAAACTCGATAGTCTCAATCTTTGTGTTAGCAAAAGCATAATCGCCGATTTCCGAGGTAGTCTCAGAAAGCTTAACGTCAGCAAGAGCAGTACATCCGCTGAAAGCCTCGTAGCCGATGTATGCAAGTGTACTGTTAGAGAAGTCAGCAGCCTTAAGAGCAGAACAGCCCTTAAATGAACCATCACCAATGATACCCATAGCATCATTTACTTCAATAGTAGTAAGGTTGGTACAGTTCTGGAAAGCATAGTCGCCGATTTCTTCAACGTCATAACCGAGAGTAAGCTTTTCAATATATGTATTGCCGAGGAACGCACCGGGTTCAATAATTGAAATATCCTCGGGAACAACGATATTCTTAACGTTACCCTTATATGAGTAAAGAATTCTGCCGAGGCAAAGAGGTCCGTTTGCCTGATTCTTCTCGTAAGCGGAGCCTACAAGAGCGTCGTTAGCAACACCCTTGATGTTCTTATGAACTTCGATGTCGTTAAGAGAAGTACAGTTTGCAAAGCATCTCTCAGGAATATTAGTAACTGCATCGGGGAGTTTGAATGATGCAAGAGAAGTACAACCTTCAAATGCAGAAACACCGATTTCCTCAATAGCCTTGAAGTTATCAATAGATACAAGAGCTGTACAGTCCTTAAAAGCATTGTCCTTGATAGTAAGGATATTGGTATTAAGCTCGACCGTCTTCATGGTTGTGTTGCCCTCGAAGGCGCCTTCGCCGATAGAGACAACCGAAAGGTTACCAATTTTCTTGGGAACTTTAACCTCTGTAGCGTTACCGGAATAGCCAACAATCTCAAGTGCAGAGCCTGCCTCGACCTTGATGTACTCAAATCCGGTCTCTTCATCAGTTTCTTTGTTAAGCTCGATTTCGTTGGGAGTGAGAGGACGCTCAGTGGTCTCATCATCCGCGAAAACAGAGATGGGAGTTGCGAATACAAAGGCAAATACAAGAATAAATGCCATTATACCGCAGAGGGGTTTCTTTAATGCTGTCATAAAACAACGCATCCCTTCCAAAAATAATGATCTTTTACCGTAAAAAAGATAAGTGCTAATCCACTTTACAGATAGAATTATTATAATATAAACACCCTCGGTTGTCAAGCAATCCGCCTGCCTCCGAGGGTGTTTTGAAACCTTAATATTAAACAAATTTTATATTGCTTTTATGGTAAAAATGCCACTATACAAAAGCAGAATTCAAAATGCAAAACGCAGAATTGAGGGGAAGCTTCGCTTCCGAACATTTTAATTTCGCATTATTTCAACCAATCGAATTGGCGTACGATCGTAGATTTGGATGAAAAACGTAGATTTTGAGAGCGACGCTCTGCAAGATACTGCGAGCAAACCAAGGCAAGTTATTCGCTAAATCTCTCCGACGCTCTTACTGTGTTTTCCAAAAGCATTGTAATTGTCATAGGTCCTACTCCGCCGGGCACGGGTGTTATATACGATGCCTTTGGCTCCACTTCGTCGAAAGCAACGTCGCCGCAAAGCTTGCCCTCCTCATTGCGATTAATACCTACATCGATAACTACCGCACCATCCTTTACCATATCTGCAGTCACGAAGCCTGCCCTACCTACTGCGGCTACGAGAATATCTGCAGTAAGTGTCTCTTCCTTAAGATTTGCAGTACCTGAATGGCAAATTTCAACTGTTCCGTTTTCCTTAAGAAGAAGCATCGCCATGGGCTTACCTACAATATTGCTTCTGCCGATAACAACACATTTCTTGCCTTTTACGGAAATATTGTAGTACTCAAGAATCTCCATAACACCTGCGGGTGTGCACGGAAGATAGGTGTAATCGCCTATCATAATATGACCGACGTTAAAGGGATGAAAAGCATCCACATCCTTGTCGGGATTAATGGCATTGATTACCGCCTGCTCGTCAATATGCTTAGGAAGAGGCAGCTGACAGAGTATTCCGTTAACCTTGGAATCGTTATTGAGCTCATCAATAAGTGCTAAAAGCTCCTCTTGAGTAGTTTCTTCAGAAAGAGCGTATTCGTAGGAGTTGATCCCTACCTCTTCACAGCCCTTTTTCTTGTTATTTACATACACTCTGGAAGCACTGTTATTACCAACGATAATAACCGCGAGACCCGTCTCAATTCCTTTGCTTTTCAAAAGTGAAACTCTATTTTTAATCTCTTCTCTCTTAGCGGCAGAAACCACCTTACCACTCATTATTTCAGCCATTATCTTCATCTCCCCCGTCTTCTGTAGTAACCTCTCGCTTGAGGATTTTCTTCTTTTTGGAACTTTCTTTTTCTTCCTTCTCCGCTTTTATCTCCTTGATATACTTAGCCGCATCCTTGGGGAAGAAATCGACACCTTCAATGGGTTGAGGATTCTTTCGCAGTTTCAAAAGCTTAATTATCATTACAGTGAGACAAACCGCCACAATAGCCATAGACAATACCTGAGAAACTCTTATATCCGTATTCCCAATATAAAGACTATCTGTTCTGAGACCTTCGATCGCGGTTCTGCCGAGACCATACCAAATACCATAGCAGAGGAAAAGCTGTCCGCTGAATTTTCTGAACTTCTTAAGGATAATATACAGCACTAAGAAACCGAGCATACACCAGGCAAATTCATAGAAGAAGGTAGGATGCACAAAAACGTTATTTTCCTCAATATATCTATAAACGTTATCCACGTTTTCAAGACCGAATTTCTCGGGATGATGTGCCATATAGTCGGCAATTTTACCGCTCATCATACCATAGTTGCCGTTTGTAATGGTACCAAAAGCCTCTTGGTTGGCATAGTTTCCCCATCTGCCGATGCCCTGACCGATAAGAAGGGACATGCCAAGAAGATCCATAAGATTAAGGAAATTGATTTTCTCAAGACGGCAAGTTATGTATCCCGCGATAATACCGCCGATAATACCACCGTAAATAGCGAGACCACCGTTCCATATTTCAAATATTTCTGCAGGATGCATCTTGTAATAATCCCATTGGAATATAACGTAATATGCTCTCGCGCCAATAATGCCCGCAACTGTGCCATAAATAAGAACATCTACCATCTTGGACAGATTCATTCGCCACACATAGGCTATTCTGCCGCCGTAAAGGGCGGCAAGAATAAAGCCGAAAGCAATTATAACACCGTACCAATTAATCTGAACAAATCGAGAACCGATATAGAACTCACAGAAAACAGACGACACGTCAAAGACCTTATCTATACCGCCAAAGCTGACGTCTGTAAAATTCGCAAACCATTCAACCATAAGAAAATCTCCTTATTTCTGCTGACAAACTACCGAAAGAACAGCTTTATCTTCGTTAAAGGATTTCTGTAACATTTCGTTGACAAAACCCAACTTCATTTCCTTTATAACCTTAAACTCCGCAAAAAGCTCTTCGTTCTCAAAATGAGAAACAACAAGTCCGTTAGCAAGTGTATCAATATCAGAGAAAGCACGTACCGTCTTGCCGTACTGCTTCTTTTTAACAATCTCAAACTCTTCTTCGGTTATGAGCGTTTTCTTCAACTCGGCAAAGCGATCGTTTATACGTCTCGCAACCGCACGAGGATCGGATGACTCGCCTGAGAACATAGAAACTGCATAATTATAACCATTAAAGAACTCTGTGCTGAAATTATTATTAACGAGACCCTCATCAAGAAGCTGTTTATAGAAAGGAGACATCTGCCCTGCCGCAACATCCATAATCAGCGACATCGCAAGCTCCTCCTCAAGGGTATTTTCCTCACCCTCGACAGTCTCCTTGTATCCAAAGCAGAATACGGGAGTAGCCACGGGAAGATGCTCTTCAACATAGTTAGTAACTATATCATCCGGCTCTTCTTCAAAAGCTCTCTCAACTGTTACGGGCTCTGTCTTTTCGAGCATTCTGTCTGCTATTTCAAGAACCTCTTCGGGAGTGGTGTTTCCCGCTACCGCAAGCGCCATATTAGAAAGGTTGTAGAAAGTATCATAGCAGGAAAAAAGCATATCCGCAGATATCTGAGCAATTGATTCTTTCGTACCCGCAATATCAATCTTGACGGGATGATTGTGATACATAGCACCCAAGAGATTGAAAAGACATTCCCAATCGGGAGAATCTTTGTACATATCGATCTCCTGACCTATAATCCCCTGCTCCTTACGTACTGTTTCTTCAGTGAAATAAGGATTACGGACAAAATCAAGAAGAATCTCAAAATTCTCATTAAAGCTACCCGTACAAGTAAAAAGATAGCACGTTCTGTCAAAGCTTGTATATGCATTAGCAGATGCGCCTGTCTTGGCATATCTTTGAAAAGCATCTAACTCCTCGCTCTCAAAAAGCTTATGCTCAAGAAAATGAGCGGTACCGGCGGGAATCTCGTTAAAATCTTCTCTGTCGCTTCTCTTGAAGCGAGTATCTATTGAACCGTACTTTGTGCCGAAGACCGCATAAGTGGAGGTGTACTCCGCCTTAGGATAAACGTAAATCTTAAGACCTGATTTATGGTCAATAGCGTAATACCCCTCGTCAAGAATATCATTCTTCACGTATTTTATAACATTCTCACTCATCGTCTTCACCGCCTTCCAAGGTACCCTCAAGCATAAACACGGTATCGAGAGTAACGTCCTTCGCCGCACTTATAATCTGCTCTCTTGTAACAGATTTAAAGCCCGCAATATACTCCTCGGGATATTTATATTCACCGGATACACACTGAGACATAAACCATGAATCGAGAGCCTCGGGAGTGTCGGAAACACTCTTAAAGCTATCCTCGAGAGCTTTTACCGATGCGCTAATATCATCATCGGAGAATTTACCGTTTTTTATGTCTTCAAGCTGTAAAAGAATAGCATCCTTCGACTTTATCTCATTCTCGCTTTCTATACCGCTCTGCACAAACATAACACCCTTAGGGCGAACAAGTCTTGCAGAACAATAGTAGCAAAGGCTCATCTTTTCGCGAACTACGGTAAAGAGCTTTGAATGAGGGCTACCACCGAAGATATCAACCATAACGCGTCTCGCAGAATAGTTATCATCCTTGCTATCCATACCCATTCTGAAGCCTAAAACAAGCTTTCCTTGTTTTACCTCTTCCTGCTCTTTTACATATTTAATTTTCTTCGCAGTTTTATCAAAGCAAGTCTTGTTTGTTACGAGATTTCTTTCGAGCTTCTCCGTATATTTCACAAGATAATTCTCCACAAGAGCTACATCGGCATTACCGCTTACACAAACTACAATCTTTGCACTTTTGAGAATCTCTCTGTAAGCATCATAAAGGGTTGCGGCATCTATAGACTTGATGGCTTCGGCAGAACCAAATCTGTTAATACCGTATACGTCTCCCTCAAACATAATCTCTTCGCATCTGTTTTTCGCATACGTTCTCTTGTCGCTTTTTTCTGCGGCAAGGCGTTCCGAAAGAAGACGTTTTTCGCTCTCAACATCTTCAACATCAAAGATTCCGTTTATAAGACGAGGCTTGAAGATTATCTCAAAAAGAAGCTTACTGCACTCGGCGGTGATACTCTCCCCGTCGAAGGCAAATCTGTCGTCTATACAAGAAACACCGAGCTTTAATACCTGATGGTCGCCGGATTTAACAACGTCAACACCAAGCTCAGCGCCGTAAAGAATCGCCAACTTTTTCTCTATACTCGTCAAATCGGGATATTTCTCCGACGAGCGAGAAAGAACATTGGGCACAAGAGCATAAAGCGATGCCTTACTTGACAAGGGCATCACAAAATTAACGGTAACACTCGCGGATTTAAAGCCGTTTGCGGTAATAGTGCAAAGCTCTACTCCTTCGGTAACTTCTTTCTTTTGGAATTTGTATTCCATTACATCACGTCCGATATCTGATATTGAATCATATTTATCGAATATGATACCACAATAAGGTAAATCTTTCCATAGTTTTTTAGTAAAATTCATACATTTATCACCTGCAACATTTATTTTTAACAAAAGCGCAAAAAATAAACGGGCGCTATCTCTGTTTTATGACTATGTTTCATTGACAAATCCCTTTCGCTGTGATAATATATCTCAGTTATATATTTACTTTAAATTTACCTTTAAAGGAGAATTAAAATGTCAGGACATTCCAAATGGAGCACAATCAAAAGAAAGAAAGAAAAAACAGACGGCGCAAGAGCTAAGGTTTTCACTAAGATTGGCCGCGAAATCGCTATTGCCGTTCGTGACGGCGGTCCCGACCCCGCAGGTAACTCAAAGCTTAAGGACGTTATTGCAAAAGCTAAGGCCAACAACGTTCCTAACGACAATATCGAAAGAATCATCAAGAAGGCTGCCGGTGAAACCGATACAGCTAACTATGAAGAAATCATTTACGAGGGCTACGGTCCTTGCGGTATCGCTGTAGTTGTTAAGGCTCTTACAGATAATCGTAACCGTACCGCAGGCGACGTTCGTCACTACTTCGACAAATTCGGCGGTAACATGGGTACCTCCGGTTGCGTTATGTTCATGTTCGATTACTACGGCGTAATCATCATCGAAAAGGAAGACGTTGACGAGGATAAGCTTATGGAGGATGCTATCGAGTGCGGCGCTATCGACCTCATTACAGACGACGAAGACATCTTCGAAATCCGCACAGACCCCAATGACCTCGGTGCAGTTACAAGCGCTCTTCAGGATCTCGGTTACACATTCGTAAGCAGCGAAACTGCATACATCCCCCAGACATATACAAGAATTGAAGACGAGGACAATATGAAGGGTATGAGCAAAATGCTTGATCTCTTCGATGATAACGACGATATCCAGGGTGTTTGGCACAACTGGGAAAATGAAGACGAATATGAAGGCTAATTTTTACTTCATTTACTCTTGATTTTTTTATATAACTAATATATAATAACTATACTTTAATTAATTACTTACGCTCAATTCGGTCATGCGACGGGTGGGTCCTGTGCGACGGGGCGCCGTGAACCATGTCAGGCGGGGAACCGAGCAGCATTAAGCGGGCCGTCCTGTGCGCCACAGTCCGCCTGCTCGTCGTGTGACCGAGTTGAGCGTAAGTATTTTTATCTTATCTCTTTTTATGGAAGTGACAGTTTTGTACAGAGCGTTATACAGAAAATGGCGACCTCAGGTATTCTCTGACGTATCGGGCCAGAGTCATATCACAAAAACCCTGATGAATGAAATTTCATCGGGCAGACTTTCCCATGCCTATCTGTTTACCGGTTCAAGAGGTACGGGTAAAACCACCTGCGCCAAGATACTCGCAAAGGCAGTAAACTGTCTCAACCCCGTAAACGGAAGCCCTTGCAACAAATGTATGATATGTAAGGGTATCGACGACGGCTCTATACTTGACGTTACCGAAATCGACGCAGCAAGTAACAACGGCGTAGATAACATCCGCGATCTTCGCGACGAGGTTAACTTTACACCCGCGGCGGCGAAGTACAGAGTATATATCATAGACGAGGTTCATATGCTCTCTATCGGAGCATTTAACGCTCTTCTTAAAACTCTCGAGGAACCGCCGGAGCACGTATTATTCATCCTCGCTACAACCGAGGTGCAAAAGCTCCCCGCAACCATTCTCTCCCGTTGCCAGAGATTCGATTTCAGAAGAATCCCTCCCGAGGATATTGCGGCAAGACTTATGACTGTTTCCGATAGCGAAAATCTTCAGTTGAGCGAAGATGCCGCTATTCTTATAGCAAGAATTTCCGACGGTGCTCTCCGTGATGCCCTCTCTATACTTGATCAGTGCGCGGGCTACAACGAGCCAATCACGGTTAATACTGTAAGCAAGGCGGCGGGTCTTCTCGGTAAGGATTATTTATTTGAGTTATCCGATGCTATTCTCGGCGAAGATTCATCTGCGGTGCTTTCTATAATTGACAGACTTCACTCTTCCTCCTGCGATATGGAGAGACTTATGAGTGAGCTTGTAAATCACTTCAGAAACATAATGATGGCTAAGACCGCTAAGAATCCCGAAAAGTTTATTGTATGTACTCCGGATGAATTGGAGAGATACAAGAAAAACGGTCAGGCTATCACCTACGGCTCTGTACTTCATATTATGGAAACTCTCTGCAAAGAAGCTTCTCAATTAAAATACAGCGCACACCAGAGAGCACAGACAGAAGCAACTCTTATAAGACTCTGTTCCCCCGCCCTTTCTACAGATAACGCGGCTATGCTCAGACGAATAGACGAGTTGGAATCTCAGCTTATGCTTCTTAAGGCGCAAGGTGTAACAGTTACTCAGGTAGCTCCCGCCCCCGTGAAAGAAATCGTTCCCGAGGTAGCAATCAGCAAGCCCGCAGTAGTTGTAGAAGAAAAAATTGCAGAAAACGCACCTATAATCAAAGAAGAGGATATTAATGATATACCCTTTGACGAGCCTCCCGTACAAAATGATATAACTGAGACCCCTCCTCGTAAGCCTGAACCTGTTCCGACAGCTCCCGAGATCAAGAAAGCTCCTGTTTACGAAAAGGTTACAACTCAGGTTGATACAGGCATAGTAACGGAATCAGACAAAGCCGTTCCCTTTGCCGCTTGGGAAAACGTTCTCAATCAGTTAGCAAAAATAAACAGACCCCTTTACCCTATGGTTATGGGTTCAACCGCTTACAGAGCGGGTAATACAATATTTATCAAGGCTAAAAACAACGCATTCCCTCAGATGTTTGCTCAGAAAACTCATTCAGACTCTGTTGCTGAGGCTATTATGAGGGCAACAGGAGAAAGACTTAAGCCTATGATATATAACGACGGTTCTTCTCCTCAGGCTGAGGAAGGTGTAGAGCCCATAGACACATTCGTATCTAAGCTTAATAAGCATCAGATAGATTTCCTTATAGAGGAATAAAACAGAAAAAAGGCAGGTAAAATATATGAAAGCAAGAATTCCTAATCAGGGCGGAAACTCTCAGGCAGCAATGATGAAGAGAATCCAGGATATGCAGGCAGAAATGGCTCGTACTCAGCAGGAGGTTGAGGAATCCGAATTCACCGCAAGTGCAGGCGGCGGAGCTGTTGAAGTTAAAGTAAACGGCAAGCACGAGGTTCTTGAGGTTAAGATTCAGCCCGAGGTTGTTGACCCCGATGACGTTGAGATTCTCTCCGATATGATTATCGCTGCAACAAACGAAGCAATTCGCAAGGCATCCGATATTATGGAGCAGAAAATGGGCGGCGTAACAAGCGGTCTCAATCTTCCGGCAGGCTTCGGTTTCTAAGCTATGGCATACGACGTTGCCGCCCTTGAGAAGCTTATCGAACAGTTTCAGAAGATTCCGTCTATCGGCAGAAAAACTGCTCAACGAATGGCTTTTCACGTGCTTGATTTATCAGATGATGCCGCCAAGGAATTTGCAGATGCAATAATTGACGCTCACACTAAAATACATCGTTGCACTCTCTGTCACAATCTTACGGAAAACGAGCTCTGTCCTATTTGCGAAAGTCATAACAGAGACCACTCTCTTATATGTGTCGTAGAGGAGCCACGAGACGTTCTCGCTATGGAAAGAATGAGAGAATATAGCGGTGTATATCACGTATTACACGGTGTAATATCCCCTATGAACGGCATCGGTCCCGAGCAACTGACTATTAAAAGTCTCGTAGAGCGAGTTGCCAAGGGCGATGTTACAGAAGTAATTATGGCCACTAACCCTACCATTGAAGGCGATACTACAGCTATGTATATCAGTAAGCTTATAAAGCCCTTCGGCGCTAAGGTTACCCGTCTCGCCTACGGTATCCCCGTTGGTGCAGACATCGAATACGCCGACGACGTTACTCTTATGAGAGCGCTGTCCGGCAGAAGCGAATTATAATACATTTATTAAATAAACAAGGAGGAATGGTCGTGGCAAAAACAGAACAGAAAACAGTTGCGCAGAACAAAAAAGCCTACCACGACTATTTCGTTCTCGAGACTTACGAGGCAGGTATCGAATTATTCGGTACAGAGGTAAAATCAGTTCGTGCTGGTAAAGTAAATCTTAAGGAGTCATGGTGTAACGTTGTAAACGGCGAAATGCTTGCAAACGGCGTACACATATCACCTTATGAGTTGGGCAATCGATTCAACAGAGACCCGCTTCGCCCCAAGAGATTGCTTATGCATAAGAAGGAAATAATGAAGCTTATGGGTGAGGTCAAGCAACAAGGTTGCGCCCTCATCCCCCTCTCCGTTTATTTCAATGAGCGCGGGAGAGCAAAAATGCTCGTAGGTCTTTGCAAGGGTAAGAAAAATTACGACAAACGCGAGACGGAAGCAAAGCGCGATGCACAGAGAAACATTGAACGTTCTATAAAGGAATTCAATAGGTGATTACTTATGGAAAGAAAATGTGTTCAATGCGGTGCGGTCTTCACGTTAACAGATTCAGAGGTTGAATTCTACAACTCAAAGAATCTCAGCCTTCCCAAAAGGTGCAGAAATTGCCGTGATTTCAACAAAGCCGCCAACAACGTAAACAGGCAGAAAATTGATTTGAAATCCCCTGCCCAGAGGAAATATGCTCACGGGGAAAACCACAAATATAACAGTTACTACGTAAAGAAATCAACCACAGCGCGACTTACGTCTGTAATTTTACCCATAATTATTGCTATCGCCGCTATATGTGTAAAAGCTGAAGTTACGCTTATCGTAGTAACTTCTCTGCTTGCACTATTTAACTTAATAGTTTATTTAGCGGGATTAAGGAATAATAAGATATTTATACAAGAGTTCGACACCGCTTTATATAAACATACGTTCTATGATACAAAATCAATGGTCAACCATTATGTGAAGCATGGTCAACAAACTGACTGTAGCTCTATGGAAGAGTATCTGTGCAAAGCAAATAAGGTCATTTCTGATAAAGGAAGCAAAACCAAGCTACAGAAAAAGGACGGCGACCGCATATACTACAACCGGAAAACGCAAGAATTTGTAGTAGTCGCTAAGGCAGGTTATTTGCGTACATATTTCCTTGCAAATGACAAATACTATAATAAACAATAAAACCTCACTTCTTCACTATTAACTCTTCACTCTTACCTTGAGCGAAGCGAATCTATATGGGGATGAAAGGATTTCGACGGGGATTTTGAACCGTTATAAGCGAGCAGAGGCGTGGTACCGCTTTAAAAACCACACATTTAAAAATAACTGACAATAATAAGACAGTTTTAGCTGCTGCTTAAGTCAGCGGCCGTTCTTACCGAAAGTACCGCGATTCGGATAAGAGCGTCATTTAGCGGTGCACGTGAATAAGAGAGAGCCTTGTATCTTGTCACGGTCTAAAGGGCTACCAAGATAAGAAGCCTGTTTATCGGCGTCTTATCGAGGGAATCACAAAAGATAAACTACGCTCGTAGAAGGTTTCGGGAATAGATTTTCGGACGCGAGTTCGACTCTCGCCATCTCCACCAGAAAAAGACCTATGCTTTGATACAAAGCATAGGTCTTTTTCAACGAAATAAATCCCTTGCGGGATTTGTGAAATACGCTTCGCGTGTGAAATATTGCTTCGCAATGTGAAATACCTGCGGGCGTGAGAGGATTTATTTCATTTCACTTGATGCGTAGCATCAAATTTCACAATTCACGAAGTGAATTATTTCACATTTGCCGCAAGGCAAATATTTCACTGAGTTCAAATCGTTAAAACACAGATAATTGTTAAATTATTACCATAATCGTTGATTTAGTGGGGTAATCGTTAAATTACAGCCAGTAATCGTTGAAATATAGTTGTACCTATGGTATGATTTAAATAAGGAGGGGAGATTGTGGATAACTGCCTATTATCTGAATTAGGGCGTACTTTTAAAAAGTGTTCCGATTGCTTACTGCATCCTGATTACATTGCCAATCTAAACAAGCTAAACAATATAGAACTATCACAAGAACTTATTGATTATCTGTGCGATAAATCTACTTCAAAAAAACATATCTGGGAAATACGATTCGATCATCTTCGCATTCTGTTACTCAATCCCTCTGCAAAAGCATTTGATCTGAAAGAGTTTTATTTTGAAAATTTGAAAAAATGTCGCAGACTTGCAATGAAGATTTTTTATATTCGTGGATATGCAATTTATGCTTCAGAGGAAGAATTGAATCCGGTAATGGAGAAATTCCGAAAAACCCTCGAAAAGAATCACGACTATATTGACTATAACTACGTGTTGTCGGTTGCAGGAATTCCGTATCTTGCAGACACATATGGGTATGATTGCTTTGTGAGAACTCTTGAAAAGGCGGAGGAAGAACATCAAAGAATCGACCCGTTGCTCCGAGGATACTTCACATTAAACATGAATCTTGAGCAAGTTGATCTTCTGTCTATTGAGGAAGTTAGGCGGCGCTCAGAGCATTTTTTGGAAAAATGCCGAAACAAGAACTAATTTTCCATATTTGCCCCCCTCCAGCGTAAAATGCACCCCCTAAAATGACTTTGCACTCCCTTTCCTCAAAGGGGGTGCATTTGTATCAAAATTAGGGTTCGTCTTCAAAAAATAACCGCAACTTTGATACAAGTTTGCGGTTATTTTCTTTTTGTGGTATATTAGAGAAAAAGGCGGTGATTAAATGAGTAAAATACTTGGTTCTTGGAGCGGTATGAGAAAATACCTGGAACAGGAGATGCTTGCGGAATCATTACGAGGAAGAATTAGATACGGCTGCACTTCTTATGTCGGGATGGATGGATGCCACATCTTCGAGATTTGTATTGACGGCAAACAAGTGAAACGCTTTTCGTGGGAAACCGTCAATTCCTATTTCATTGATAACGGATATACGAGTAATAAGAATCCAAGTGGCATAGGCGAGTATTGGACAGAGTTTTGGTCATTACTTGATAAATATCCTGTAACTGATCGAACGGAATATACTGATGAAGAATTTTGTAATGCCCTCGAGAATTATCGCCACCAAGATATTCATGAAAACCTGCAA
>JAZUSK010000007.1:0-53774 GCA_045606645.1 Acutalibacteraceae bacterium
GCTGGAATAGCTCAGTTGGTAGAGCAGCTCATTCGTAATGAGCAGGTCGCGTGTTCGAGTCACGTTTCCAGCTCCAGAAAAGAAGCACCTTTCTTCGAAAGGTGCTTCTTTTCAACTAAATCCACCTTATCGGGTGGGTGAAATCATCTGCGATTATGAAATCCCTGCCGGGATGAAATACGACTTCGTCGGGATATGGGTGGATTTAATTTCATCTCGCCTGCGAGATTTCATTAAAACACGCCTGCGCCATGATTTGCTTCGCACAAATAAACTTCAAAAATTATAGAAGCCACTCCTCGAGTGGCTTCTTTGTTATCATCTATATTTTATTTAATCAATATTTATAACAACTCTCTCAACTTATCAAGGAATGCCTCTTCGCCAAAGGTATTGAACTTCATAAAAACAGCCTGATTTCCGCCAGACGTAATTGCAGAAAGATAAACGGGTCCCTTTCCGTTTTGAAACAACGTAACGTTCAAACTCACACGGTTACCGCCCATATAACTGTATCGCTCGAAGACACGAACACTGCATCTGGCATAGCCGTCACAAATATCGCTGGAATCTTCAAGAGAAGCCGACATACTTCCGTTCAATATTCCGTTCTCAATTCTGCTTAATAGCTGTCCGAAATCAGCATTGATAACTCGTTCTAATTTTGCCATTGCATTGCCTCCTGTTTTTTATTTATTCTTTTTGATTTTTGCCTTTTTTACGTATTTTCTTATCACCAACTCAAGGATAATGAGAAAATAAACTATCGGAAAACCTATAAGTATTTTCCCCAAAGCACTTCCACCCTTAGTTTCCAAGAGCATAGCAACGCCGACGACAAGGGATATCAGAAGTACTGCAGTAATCACCGCCACTATAAACCTATATTTATTACGTTTTCTCTTCGGGAGTTTTTCATAAGGTATAGCCTCGGTACTTGCCGATATTACTATTTCGCTTATAATCTCAGCGAAAAACTCAAAAATTAATTCCATATTATAGTTCCTTTCAGACCACGAAACTACACACAAGAAACTTTTAACCACTCACATTATAACACATACCAAAAGAAAAACACAACTCATTTAATACAACGCATAGCGTAAAACAAATAAAATTTAATAATGGTTTCTGCCTGTATCCAAACCATCCACAAATCGACATTTTGATCATTTTATGTTGTTGCCGTATCGTTAAGTTTTCGTGTACAATTATAATGTCATAAGTATATCTTAGAGAGGTTAATTATGGATTGGAAGAAAATATTCAGAAGGATATTATTCCCTCACAAAATTATTGTATTTTTACTAACACCTATATCCGTTGGGTTACTTATTTATTCATTCGCCTTTACAGACACAAGCTCCATCGTTTCGTATATATCATATTTTATTTCCGCTTACACGCTCCTTATCTTAAGCTTTAAAATACCGGAAATAATACGTTGGATTAAGACTATCAAAAAAGAAAACAAGTACATTTCCCGATGGTTTTCAGATACCCATTACAGAATTAAGGTATCTCTCCATATATCATTTATAATAAACACGTTATATTCCCTTTTACACCTCGGACTCGGATATATCCACCAAACATTTTGGTTTTACTCCCTTGCGGGATATTACATCGCCCTTGCGTTTATGAGGTTTTTTCTACTCAGGCATACAGCAAAGCATAAACTTGGTGTAAACGTTAAATCAGCATTAAAAAAGCAAAGTATCTGCGGAACAATACTTCTTATAATGAATATCTCTATTTCGATTATTGTCTTCTTCATGGTGTATTGGAACAGAACCTTTCACCACAACGAAATCACCACAATAGCAATTGCAGCATACACATTCTCAACCTTAACTTTGTCAATTATCGGTATTGTAAGATACCGACGAACAGATAATCCTATTTATTTCACAGCAAAATCAATATCACTTGTCGCTTCAAGTGTTTCTGTGCTTACGTTAGAGGCTACTATGCTAACAACCTTTGGAACCGAAACCCTGAAACTTGGAGAGCGACGTATTCTGCTGGGTGTCAGCGGTGCGGTAATATCCATCTTTATCATTTCTATGGCAATCAATTTGATTAAACGCAGTCATAATAAATTAAAGAACATAAAAAAAGAAGCTCAACCCCATTAAAAGCTCGGGGTTGAGCTTCTTTAATAATTCACTTTAAAACGTTTATTCCGGGATTATCGGATTGATTAATAATGCACTTCACAATAACGTTACTGATCATTTCTATTGAATCACGGCAATCGTTGTTGAGCCATTCATTAACAAGTGCTGTCACTCCTGTCAAATAGAACTTCATTATATATTTTCTCTCATTCTCCGGAAAACTGAAGCGTGCAAGAATAGGATTAAAAATATATTTGAACATCCTATCATATACACCATTGAAGTTCATAGACCCAATATGTTTAAGCGCGGTTTTGAAAACCCTTCTGTTTTCCTTTATATAAGTGAGATACGGCACTATATATTCAGGAGTAATAAACAGTAAATCCCTTAATTCGCTACTATCAAAATCAAAACAAAGGCTTTTCGTGTCACTCGTAAAATAGGACAAAAAGCTGTCTGTAATATAACTCGTAGTTTCCGCCAACAAATCCGACGTATTCTCATAATGAAGATAAAACGTCGAGCGGTTCACCTCGGCTTTTTCACAGATTTCTTTGATTGTAATATACTCGAAATCCTTTTTTTCAAGCAATTCAATCAAAGCCTTATCCATTCTTATTGCCGTATTAAAGTATTTACTTTGGTTTCTGTTCATAGGAAACCTCCTGCAAATTAGTTCCCGCTTATTTCCTTTGCAAGCTCAACAATTTCAAAAGCATACTTCTGCTTGCCCTTTTCCAGCATTTTTTTGTATATAGGATAATTGATTCCGCAACAAGCAAAACCTATTATGCCGATAACAATACCTAATGCCATATATAAAGGTGTTCCTCCGATTACATTCATAGCAAGGCTCATACCCAGACCTGCCACGAGACAAGAGATGATACCAAATGTAAAAGTAAAAATAGTTGCAGGTTGTTTAGCTTTTTTGTCAAGCTTGCGAAGTGCTACTATCTTGGAATTATCCTTGGGAGCATACTCCTTTGCTATAGACTCTGCATAAATTTTATCTGTGTTCATTTTTAAATCCTCCTTTGATTTTGTATCTATATTTTACAACCAAACGAAAATTATATGAACAACACGAAATATTGAATTTGTTGATTTGAAAAAATTATTTTATTTTTTTGATTTTTCCGTAGTGAGTGGGGTTCAAAATACGCCCGACCTTAGGAACGAGGAAATCAATCCACCAGTGGAACCATTTTCCTATTAATATACATTTAAGCTTATCCCCTACCTTTTTCGCTTTCTCGTCTGTGCCGGGAACGTAGCTTGGTTGCATTTTGATTTTTTTACCCTTGAATTCGAATTTTAAAAATCTTTCTGATACGGAAGCCAACGGTCTTATACGTAACACGAGTGTATTTTCATCTTCCCAATATGCACCGGTACGAACAGTCATTTTCAGTTCACCGATAGAAATTTCGTCAATATTTGAATCGCCATTCATAGGAAGAAAAATGGTATTCTCAAACCCGCCGTCCTCTCGCCACGAAAAACTACACCCGTTTTCCGAAAAATCAAAACGCAGATCATTCATATTGCCCCCTCGTTCTTTTGCAAAGAAGACGATCGGCATAGGCAAAACACTTATGGGGAAGCCAATAAAATTAATAAATCTACATTTCCTCAACGAATATGTTTTGCCACATATTCGTTTTTCTGTTTCAGAGCGCTCTTTTTTTATTACTGCTGATTTATCGGGTAACGTTATTTCTTTACTTTCCTTTTCTGAATCCGGTTCAATAAATGCTTCAGGCATATATTTCCATATAACATCAAGAGTTTCTTGCAGATCGCTATGCTCCGAGGTCATAACAATACAAGATTTATAATCTTCAAAGGAGATTGCATACTGACAAAACATACCTTCTACTCTGTACGTATTTGGCATGCCCGCACATCGCCAAAAGCCACAACCGTAGCCCGCACTTGCATCAGGCTCTTTTTCACTCACGGAATTATCAGTAATATATGAAGTTGCTTCCTCCGTCCACCACTCGGGTATCACCTGAACATTGTCATATCGCCCCTTATTCTGATAACACAGAATAAATTTAGCAATATCCTCTGTGCGAAGCATCAATCCCCAGCCACCGGCTTCAACACCATCAGGAGAATGCTCCCAGAAAGGTGTTTCAATTCCTAAAGGCTCAAACAAACGCGGTTTTAAATACTCGGTTACGGATTCTCCGAGAATTTCACAAAGCATTTTAGATGCTACGTAGTAGTTGTCGTTTACGTAGCGCCAGCTCGTGCCGGGCTCAAATATCCACTTTGCCTTAACAAACGAACCTAACCAATCATCGCTTTTGCTACCGCGTATTGACGTCTGCTTGCCCGCCGTCATACATAACAGATGATGTATGGTCAGTTTTTCTAAAAAAGCATCCTTCTTTTTTGACAACTCGGGAAAAACTTCCACAAGCCTTGTTTCCCGCTTTATCTTCCCTTCATCCAAAGCAAAACCGTAAGCCGTTGCCAAAAAGCTCTTGCTTATAGAATAAACCATGTGTGGTATTTCGGGAGTAAGCGGTTTACTCCAAGCTTCACAAGCAACCTTATTATCCCGCAAAATCATCAGACTATGAATATTTATGCCTTTACACGACATTTCCTCGGTCATCTTTACGATAACCGAGGAGTCTATACCTACTGATTCGGGAGTTTTTGCTCTTTCAATAGATTTATTCAAATTCATCATAATCTTTTATGTGCTTTGATTCGTAATCCTTATAAATATCAACACTACGAATATGCCACTGCACAAAGCCGTGCTCTTCTGCCATTTTATCAGCGGTTTCTTTCCATTTACGGGCAACATCCATTGTCTTACCGATTAAATCCTCTACTCTCTCGGGAGACTGAAGGTCTGTTGACTTAGCGCCGGATTCTTCAACAATCTTCTTAATTGCACCGGGATTATCCACAATAGGACATGCTCTGAGCATATTGTCTGAGAAAGGCTGACGAGCCTTGTATGCCATAAATATGGGGCTCTTGAGTGCATCAATGAAATGGGTATCGGGATCCTTGATATTTACGTTTGAATAATGAGCAAATACACAAGGCTCGCAGTCACCGTTTGCACTAATGTGGAAATACTGCTTACCACCTGCAACACAACCGCCAACGTACTCACCGTCATTGAAGAAGTCAATCATAACGAGAGGTTTAATTTCTTTAAATCTCCACTTACGAACCTGGTCATACATTCTCTTACGCTGTTCTGCCGTAGCCATAAGCTCCGATGTAGCACCGCAACCAACGGGAACAAAAGAGAACACCCATGCAAAAATTGCACCCTGCTCAATAAGGAAATCAATATATTCGTCGGATGAAATAACCTCTGCATTTTCTTTTGTATAGCACAAAGACGTTCCGAAAGGAATACCGTTTGCCTTAAGACGTGCCATCGCTTCAAGGGTTGATTTATATGTACCCTGACCTCTACGTGAGTCCGTTGTTTCTTCGTTGCCTTCAATAGAGATCGTTACAAGAAGGTTGCCGACCTCTTTCACGTTTTCAACAAACTCGTCATCACAAAGAGTTCCGTTTGTAAATGCATGGAAAAGACAATCGGGATTTTCTCTGCAAAGTCTGATTATATCATTCTTGCGAACGAGAGGTTCGCCACCGGTATAGAGATATACGTATGTACCGAGCGCCTTACCTTCCTGAATAACCTTATTCAAGTCATCGTAGCTCATATTAAGCTTGTTGCCGTATTCTGCTGCCCAGCATCCTTTACATTTAAGGTTGCATGCTGTGGTTATATCAATAAGAACAGCCCAAGGAATATTGCAATCGTGCTCCTCCATAGCCTTCTTTCTGATATCGTAGCTCTTTATAACAGCATTAACAAATGGCTGAATGAGTTTTACAATGATATTTGTATCGGTGCTCATTATAACTCTCTTCACATAATCAGCATATACATTTGTGGGATCGCTTAATCTTTCCTCCAGTCTATTGAGAAGCTTAAGATGAAGCTCCTCTTTTACCATCTTCTTACCCCAGGAAATGAGCTTAAAAAGATTTGTATCGTAATCTTTTTTTACGTATTTTATTGCCTCTCTGATTGTTGCTTCTGTGGCTTTTTGTTTTATTGACATATTTATCTTCCTTTCATCACATTACAATCCATTCTTCGGTCTGCACACCTTCAAACGTGGCAGAGCCGCTTATAGCACCCTTGTGAGCGGAGCCCGTTATCTCAAGGGGAATCTCATACTTCGCATAAGTTACGTAACCGTCGGGATTTATTCTAAACTCAATAGATGTCCCTTTGTACACGATATCCGCAGAATCTATCTCTAAAAAGCTAAGATCGAAATTCCCAACATCAAGATATCCTACTGCAGAAGCATTGTGTATCGGTACGTCATACATACCCACCATTTCCTCTATCAACACTATATTTACAATATAATCATTTCCGGAAAGACGTATTGAAGCCGATTTTACGCCTCCCTCACCAAGAGAAAAGCCGTTTTTCTTTGGAAGAATAATAGGAACTGATTCTCCTTCAGAGTTTGTTGCCCTGCCATTCTGATACATCAGATTTTCCTGCACAGGCTCAACAACCCAGCCAATCATGCTTTCCGCAATACCTTCTACAACACTACCGCCGGTGCATGACGTAACATCTGCAACAAAGCTTTCGGAATGGATAACAGATAGGTTTCCGGTGTAAGCCTTTGTCTTATTTACAGCCCCGGAAGTAAAACTGAGTATTTGAGAGGTTGTCCATCCCGAGGGATCCTGAAGCTGAACTACTGTCTCGCTTTGAACAATAGTGGTCTGCGGTGCATTGGGCATATCAGGCATATACACATCTGTAAAAGGAGATGAAAGATACGTATATCCGTCACCATTATCCAAATAAGCCTGCGGAATATACAACGTACTTTCCTCGTCTTTTAATGATATACGCCCCGTTGATAGACCATAAATAAAAATCAGAGACGTAAAAATAAAAGCACAGCATAATATAAATATTACTGTATGAGATTTTCCTTTACCTCTTCTCTTTTTTATCGCTATCACCTCAAAAATATAAAGTTAACGTCGGTATTATATAATACTGGTGTTAAGTTTATGTTAAACCTCATAATATAACAGAAAAAGTCGTACCCTTTCCGACAACACTATCTACTTTTATCTCTGCATCTATCATGGGAATAACCTGCTTGACCAACGCAAGGCCAAGACCATTACCCTCCTGCGAATGAGATGAATCACCCTGGTAAAACTTCTCAAAACAATGCGCCATCGTTTCTGCAGACATGCCACAGCCTTTATCGGATACAATTATTGTATTTTTATTACCGTTCCGTTTTAACGAAATTGTTATCTCCCCACCATAACCGGAATACTTGACTGCATTTGAAATCAGATTGTTCCATACTATTTCCGACAGAGATTTATCGTTTTCTATATAAACCTCATCCAGATCAACGTTAACAAGAAGGTTCTTTTTTTCAATTTGCTCTTCGTAACCAAGCACACAACAACGTATCTGCTCATCTAAAGAATATCTTTCTCTTTGGACAATCCCTTGATTTTCAATTCTGTTAAGCTTCAAAATATTGGTAACAAGATTAGTGAGAGACTCAATGGCAGACGAGAGTTTGACTGTGTACTCTCGTCTGACTTCATCAGATAAACCCTTGTTCTGAAGTAAATCTGCATACCCTTGTATAACGCTCAAAGGAGTCTTGATTTCATGTGATACGTCCGCAACAAAATCATTCCTCATATTTTCCAACGATGAGATTTCAATAAGCATTTTATTAAAATTGACGCAAAGATAATCCATTTCACTCTTGGGCTTTTTGATTTCAATGGGAACTCTTGCGCTAAGATCACCCTTAGCAACAACATCTGCAACATCGCAGATTATCTTTATTTTATCATGATAGACTTTTCCTTTGACAAAATATATCAATATCGTAGAAATCGTACAACTGCACAAAAGATACAATGCACCTATCAATGCAATCATAGATTTATTGAAATCCTTATCAATTACATTTACGAGGATCAAAACAAGGAACGTACCGTTAGCAGCTACAATAAAGAAAACGGCAAGATATTCTACAATAAAATTACGAACTCGACTGGCAAACCCTTCGTTTTCGGTAGTTTTCTTTATCATACAAGAATCACCGCCTTGTAACCAAGACCGTGAACGGTCACGATCTCCACATCTTTACACATACTGATTTTACTGCGAAGCTTTGTTATACAAACATCCACTGTACGCGGTGTACTTTCACTCTCGTATCCCCAAAACTCGTTCATAAGCTGGGACCTTGTAAATGTTCTCTTAGGATATGATAAAAATTTGAATAGAACATTAAACTCTTTGACGGACAATCCCAGGTTTTCGCCATCATAATAAGCCGCCTTCTCAACAGAATCCAATTCAAGAGAGCCTACGACTATTTTATTTGCCATAGAAATCCGTGATCTTCTTAAAATCGCTTCAATTCTAAACACCAACTCTCGCATTTCGACAGGCTTGACAATATAATCATCAATACCCATCTTATATCCCTTTTCTTTTGATTGAATGTCATCTCTTGCAGTAAGGAACAAAAAAGGAATATCCTTATTAAATGAACGAACCTCCTCTGCAAACTCAAAACCGTTAACATCCTTCATCATAATGTCCGAAACAATTATGTCAAAGGACATTGATTCCATCTGCTTAAGTGCTTCATTTGCATTAAAGCATCCGACAACGTTAAAACCTCTGCCGCTAAGGTATGAACAAACTATTTTGTTAAACTGAACATCATCTTCTACAAGCAAAACACAAACCATATCATAACCTCCCATATAGAGATGCAATTATAATATTATTTTAGCGTAACATTATTAACTTTTTGTTAAATGAAAGTAAAAAAAGAGCCAATCTTTCGATTGACTCTTTTTTATAAGATGATTAGTTAACCTTCACGATCCAGCCGAACTTGTCGTCGCGCTTACCCCACTGAATGCCTGTAAGCTCATCATAGAGGAACTGTGCAACGGGACCGATCTTGCTGTCGTTGATGATAAGATGCTCATCGCCGTCGATATACTCACCAACGGGAGAAATAACAGCAGCTGTACCTGTACCGAAGGACTCTGTAAGAGTGCCGTTCTTGTATGCTTCCTTAACCTCGTCAACAGAGAGCTTTCTCTCCTCAACCTTGTAGCCGTTAGCCTTAAGAACCTCGATACAAGATGCTCTTGTAACACCGGGAAGGATATTGCCGTCTTCAAGAGAAGGAGTAATAACAGTACCGTTGATTACGAAGAATACGTTCATAGCACCAACTTCGTCGATATACTTTCTCTCAACACCGTCGAGCCAGAGAACCTGAGCATAGCCCATCTTATCTGCCTTTTCCTGACCGATAAGAGAAGCAGCATAGTTACCGCCTGCCTTAGCCATACCTGTACCGCCCTTAACACAACGAACGTACTCACGCTCGATGTAGATCTTAACAGGATCCATACCGTTTGCGTAGTAAGAACCAACGGGTGAAAGTATGATAGCAAAAATATAGCTGTGAGAAGCATGAACACCGAGGAAAGCGTCAGTTGCGATGATAAAGGGACGGATGTAAAGTGATGTACCCTCGCTGTAAGGAACCCAATCCTTATCAACGTCAACAACTGTCTTGATAGCCTCAAGAACCATATCGGGATCCATTCTCGGAACACAGAGACGGTCACAAGTGTTGTTCATTCTTTCGATATTCTTCTGAGGACGGAAAAGCTGAATGCTTCCGTCTGCAGTTCTGTATGCCTTAAGACCCTCGAAAAGCTCCTGAGCATAGTGGAAAACCATTGATGAGGGGTCGAGAGCGAGAGGACCGTAAGGTACTACTCTACCGTCGTGCCAGCCCTGACCTTCGTCATAGTTCATAATAAACATATGGTCAGTAAAAATCTTACCGAAGCCGAGCTTTGCTTCGCTCTCGGGCTTTGCCTTGGGAGCGTTTGTTCTTTCAATCTTGAAATTATAACTCATTGAAAAAGCCTCTTTTCTATTAATAATCGTAACCTAACTTAAGAGCGGTCTTGTTAACCTCGAGAAGGTCCTGATGACGGGCAGACACAACCTTTGAGAGAGGTGCATCGATATTATCAAAGCCGAGCATAGGAACTTCCTTAAGAAGCTTACCTGTGATTATCATATTAGCAAGGGTACTCATACCCTTTTCGTTTGCAATCTCTGTTGAAGGAATATAGAAAACCTCAACGTCTGTTCTCTCAACCTTACGAGTGATAAGAGTTGAGTCGATAAAGATCTTACCGCCGGAAACAACCTCATTCTCATACTTATCAAGAGAAGGAAGGTTCATAGCAACGAGAACGTCGGGCTTACCAACGATGGGAGAGCCGATGGGCTCGTCGCTTACGATAACGCTACAGTTAGCTGTACCGCCACGCATCTCGGGGCCGTATGAAGGAAGCCAGGAAACCTGCTTATTCTCAAGAAGGCCCTTGTATGCTACGAACTTACCTGCGAAAAGGATACCCTGACCGCCGAAGCCTGCAAAAAGAATATTACATGCGCTCATTATTTTGCCTCCTCCTCTGCATAGATATCTTTATAAACACCGAGAGGATAGTAAGGAATCATATTATCCTCAAGCCACTTAAGTGCCTTTTCGGGTGTCATACCCCAGTTTGTGGGGCAAGTAGAAACAACTTCGATAAGAGAGAAGCCTTTTCCGTCGATCTGGTTCTGGAAAGCCTTCTTGATAGCCTTCTTTGCCTTCTTAACGTTTGCGGGGTTGTTAACTGCAACTCTCTCAAGATATGCAGCACCGTCAACGTTCTGAAGAAGCTCACAAACCTTAACGGGATAACCTACTGTATTAACGTCTCTGCCGTAAGGAGAGGTCTGGGTAACCTGACCCGGAAGAGTTGTAGGAGCCATCTGACCGCCTGTCATACCGTAGATAGCGTTATTAACGAAAATAACAGTGATATTCTCGCGACGTGCAGCTGCGTGAACTGTCTCAGCTGTACCGATAGCGGCAAGGTCACCGTCACCCTGATACGTGAAAACAATATTGTTTTCGGGGTCTGCTCTCTTAACACCTGTAGCAACAGCCGGAGCTCTGCCGTGGGGTGCCTGAATAAAGTCTGTTGTAAAATAATCGTAAGCCATAACGGAGCAACCAACGGGTGCAACACCTATTGTTCTGCCCTCAATGCCTAATTCCTCGATAGCCTCAGCTACGAGACGATGGATAATACCGTGAGTACAACCGGGGCAATAATGGAGAGGTGCGTCGGTCAATACTTTTGATTTTTCAAAAACTACCATTATTTGTCGCCTCCTTCGTTGATTTCAACAATCTTTGCAAGTACTTCTTCGGGAGAAGGAATCATACCACCGGTACGGTTGCAAAGATATACGGGCTTCTTGCATTCTGTAGCAAGCTTGATATCCTCTATCATCTGACCCATATTCATCTCTACTGAAAGGAATGCCTTGCACTTATCAGCAGCTGCTCTCAATACCTTCTCGGGGAAGGGCCAGAGAGTAATGGGACGGATCATACCAACCTTGATGCCCTTTGCTCTTGCTTCTACAATAGCGTTCTTAGCAACACGAGCTGTGATACCAAAGGAAACAACACAGATATCTGCATCATCCATAAGATATTCCTCAAAGAGAACCTCGTTTTCTTCAATATCCTTATATCTTGCGAAGCGCTCGAAGTTTGTCTTCTCAAGCTCTTCGGGCTTAAGATAAAGTGAGTTTACGATATTGTGCTTTCTCTCTCCCTTTGTACCTGTAAGCGCCCAGGGTTTGTCAAATGTCTTGGGAGCTGTATCGGGAAGCTCAACGGGCTCCATCATCTGACCGAGAGTACCGTCTGCAAGGATCATTGCAGGAATTCTGTACTTATCAGCAAGGTCAAATGCTGTAGCGGTAAGGTCTGCCATTTCCTGAACTGATGCAGGAGCGAGAACAACCTTCTTAAAGTCACCGTGGCTACCACCCTTAACTGCCTGGAAGTAGTCTGACTGAGAAGGCTGAATACAGCCGAGACCGGGGCCGCCACGCTGAACGTTAACTATAAGTGCAGGAACATCGCTACCTGCTATGTAAGAAATACCCTCGCTCTTAAGAGATACTCCGGGGCTTGAGCTTGATGTCATAACGCGCTTACCTGTAGCAGCAACACCAAGAACCATATTAATAGCAGCGATTTCACTCTCTGCCTGAAGGAATACACCGCCTACCTTAGGCATACGCTTAGCCATATATGCGGCAATTTCTGTCTGAGGGGTAATGGGATAGCCGAAATAATGCATACAACCTGCACGGATAGCAGATTCAGCGATGGCTTCGTTGCCCTTCATCAAAACTTTTTCACCCATCTTTTTTCACCTTACCTTTCAACAGTTATTGCACAGTCAGGGCACATTGTTGCACAGAAAGCACAACCGATGCACTGGCTCTCATCAATGCAATGAGCGGGATGATGTCCCTTTGCATTGAGCTTTGCGGAGTCAAGCTCCACAATCTTCTTAGGACAAGCGGTTACGCATAATCCGCAACCCTTGCATACATTTTCTGCAAATGTTACTTTTGCCATTTTTCTCACCCTACTATATAATCTTTTTTTGTAAAGTCAGCGGAAAGAGGTTTTCTATCTTTCCGTTGAGATTATTAACTAAATTATCTGTGACCGCAGTCATTACCACGGGAAGCCCCGTAAGCTGACTGAGGCGCTCCGTCTCTTCAACGGATGATAAAACATCCTCTGCGGTGGTCAACGCGCCTAAATTTGAGTTATTGGCAATAGCCGTAAACTTTATATGACAAGCGTTTTCGATTTCGCCCATTATCTCAATAGCATCTTCTGCCGTTGGAGTAAGAGGACGGAATTTATTGAAAACGAAAATCATTTCGTAATTGTTCTCATCCTTTATAGAGTCCGCATAACGACCGAGAGCGTACGCTCCTCTGTCATCGCCGCCAATATCCATTATAGCATATTCCGTAGGATTATCAAGAATGGAATATACTTCCTGAGGAAGTGCGGGTAAATCTACGTTGGTTGAAGCAAACTCAGATGATACAAGCCTTATGCCCGCCTTCTCAAAATCCTCGAGACTGTCTCGGGTACGGAAATAGGGATTAACTATATCAAGGTCGGCAATAACTACGTCTTTGCCGAGAGACTTAAGATGCAGAGCATAGTTTACGGCGATATTTGTCTTACCGCTACCGTAATGACCTGCAAAAAGTGTTATTCTCTTGTCCTGCATCTAATCACCTCGTTAATTAAAGTTTATTTCTCTGGATCTTTCCGCTTGTTGTCTTAGGAAGTTCGTCTCTAAATACAACAATTCTGGGATACTTATAAGGAGCAGTTCTTTCCTTAACGTATTTCTGAATCTCCTTCTTAAGCTCTTCGGTGCCTTCGGTACCCTTAACAAGAACGATACTTGCCTTAACTACCTGACCGCGAACCTCGTCGGGAGCGGCAGAAACGCCACATTCAAGAACGTAGGGAAGCTCCATAATAACACTTTCGATTTCGAACGGTCCGATACGATAGCCTGATGACTTAATAACGTCATCAACTCGACCAACGTACCAATAGAAGCCGTCCTCGTCCATCCATGCAACGTCGCCCGTATGGTAGTAACCGTCGTGCCAAACTTCCTTAGTCTTCTCTTCATCATTATAGTAACCGGTGAAGAGACCGCAGGGAGCGCCATCCTTAACGTTAACAACGATCTCACCGTTTTCACCTACGTTAACGGGATTACCGTCGGAATCAACGAGACATACATCGTATATGGGGGCGGGTTTACCCATAGAACCGATCTTATGAGAAGCGCCTGTCATATTACCGATGATCATCGTGCTCTCTGTCTGACCGAAGCCTTCGAGAATCTGAAGACCCGTAGCCTTTTCAAACTGACGATATACCTCGGGGTTAAGCGCCTCACCTGCCGTCGTCATATGCTTAACGGAAGAGAAATCGTACTTTGAGATATCCTGCTTAATCATCATTCTGAGCATCGTGGGAGGTGCACAGAATGTTGTTATATTGTGCTTAGCAAACATAGGAAGAATGTCTGCGGCATCGAATCTGTCGAAATCATATACGAAGAGTGCACCCTCACAGAGCCACTGTCCGTAGAATTTACCCCACATAGACTTTGCCCAACCGGTATCTGAAATTGTGAAGTGAAGTCCGTCGGGGTCAACGTTATGCCAATACTTTGCAGTATGGAAATGACCGAGTGCGTATGTATAGTTATGAGCCGCAATCTTGGGATAGCCCGTTGTACCGGATGTAAAGAACATAAGCATAAGATCCTTACCGCCGGGTGCATCCGCCGTACGCTCAAAGTGTGAGCTGAAGAGTGCGCTTTCCTCGTCATAGTTGCGCCAACCCTCACGCTTCTCACCAACCGCAATCTTGATTTCAAGACTGGGACACTTAGCCGCCGCCATATCTACCTGATTAGCAACGTCGCCGTCGGTAGTACAAAGAATAGCCTTAACACCCGCCGCCTGGAAACGATACTCAAGGTCATGCTCCTGAAGCTGATTGGGTGCGGGAATACCGATAGCGCCAAGCTTATTGAGACCAAGCATCGCAAACCAATACTGATAGTGGCGCTTAAGGATAAGCATAACCCTGTCGCCCTTCTTGATGCCGAGAGACTTGAAGTAGTTTGCCGCCTGAGCAGATGCCTTCTTCATATCCTTAAAGGTAAATCTACGCTCTGTCTTATCTCTGGATATATGAAGCATAGCAAGCTTATCGGGCTCCTTATCAGCGAGAGCATCGATAAGATCGTATGCAAAGTTGAAGTTTTCAATGTTCTTGAACTTGATTGAAGTGGGAGTTCCGTTTTCGTTCTCCTCAACGTCAATAAATTTCTTGTAAATACGGTCCTTGGTATCCTTTACGATAACCTTGGTGTCCTTAACCGCCTGAGCAGGCTGAAGCTCGGGAATAGGCTCACCGTTGGGGTTAAGAACGATAGCGTAGAAGGTACAATCCTTCCCCTCAACAGCTACCATACCGTGAGGTGTGTTTGAATCGTAGTAAATGCTGTCACCGGGTCCTAATATTTCAGAATGTTCACCAACCTGAACCTTAAGCTTACCGTCAACAACAATATCAAGCTCCTGACCGTCGTGGGAAGTAAGCTCAATATCCTTCTTTTCATTTTCTTCGGAATAAACCGCTTCAACGTAAAGGGGCTCGGCAATCTTATTTTTAAACTTAGCCGCAAGGTTGAAATAAGTCATACCATGGGCTTTCTCAATCTTCTGTCCCTTACCTGCTTTAGTGTAAACATAGTTGGTAAGCTTGGGAGTGTTACCCTCAATGATACTGGTAACGTCCACATTAAACGCAAGAGCACAACGGTAAATAAACGCAAAGTTAAGATCGCTCTCACCGTTTTCACAGGCGATATATTCATTTTCCGAAACGCCCGTCTTAAGCGCCATATCGGAAACAGAGAGATTCTCAATCTCTCTCAATTCTCTGATACGGGCGGCCATTTCCTTGATCTTAAAATCAAGTCCGGTAATTTTATCCATGCTATCCTCCTAAATTTCAGCGGGACAAATTAAATAAACCCGTCCCAAAGATAATCTTTGAGACGAGTCATAAAACCCGCGGTACCACTCAAATTGCAGTATAAACTGCCACTCTCGAGATCAATCAACCTCTATGCATTCACGCAGCAATCACGGAGAGGTTCTACTAAGCAAAGCCTTTCTTCCTCTCGGCTCAGAAACTACAAATACCGAAACTCTGCCAATGGCTTACACCAACCGCCATCTCTCTGAAGGTGACCTTTTCGGATTCCTTTTCTTCAATGCCTTTGTATTCAATACCCATCAAAGATATCACATTCGATGAAATTTGTCAATAGTATTAGGTAAAAGTTTTTATATATAATAATGTTTTATGCACCAGTGAATCGGTGTCGTTTGCGAAGCGACGTTGTATAAAGATACTGCGAGCTGATTTAGCCCCCGATTTACATTCAACTTAAATAGAGTTAATAAGCGAAGAGAAATTGATGAATCGGAGTCGTTTGCGAAGCGACGCTGTATAAAGATACTGCGAGCTGAGTAAACGCTCCGATTCGCAATTTATCAAAGCTTATTACGGATTATCTTGCCGCTGATTGTCTTAGGCAATTCGTCTTTAAATACAACTATACGGGGATATTTGTATGGAGCGGTATTTTTCTTAACGTAATCCTGGATCTCTTTCTTAAGCTCCTCTGTACCCTCAGTACCGGGAACGAGAACGATGCTTGCCTTAACCACCTGTCCTCTTACCTCATCAGGTGCAGCGGAAACGCCACATTCGAGAACGTAGGGAAGCTCCATGATAACGTTTTCGATTTCGAACGGTCCGATACGGTAGCCGGATGACTTGATAACGTCGTCAACACGGCCAACGAACCAAAGATATCCGTCCTCGTCTCTCCATGCGGTATCACCCGTATGGTAGAGACCATCGTGCCATGCTTCCTTAGTCTTATCATCCTCATTGTAGTAGCCGAGGAAGAGACCGCAGGGAGTTGAAGAATCTGTATGAATTACGATCTCACCCGTCTCACCGTCTGCAACAGGTCTGCCGTCGGGATCTACGATATCAACGTCGTAAAGAGGTGTAGGCTTACCCATAGCACCTACCTTGATAGGTGTGCCGTTAAGAGTAGCGATAGAAAGAGTTGTCTCGGTCTGACCGAAGCCCTCGTGGATTCTGAGACCCGTTACCTTTTCAAACTGCTTGAATACTTCGGGGTTGAGCGCCTCACCTGCCGTTGTAGCGTGAACAATGGAGGATAAATCATACTGAGAAATATCCTGCTTTATAAGCATACGGTACATTGTAGGCGGTGCGCAGAATGTAGTAATGTTGTACTTCGCAAACATAGGAAGAATTTTAGATGCATCGAAGCGGTCGAAATCATATACGAATACGCCGCCTTCGCAGAGCCACTGTCCGTAAAGCTTACCCCAAAGAGCCTTACCCCAACCGGTCTCGGAGATGGTAAAGTGAATACCGTCCCTCTGTACACAATGCCAATATTTAGCGGTGATAAAGTGACCGAGAGGATACTTATGGCTATGAGTAGCAATCTTGGGATATCCCGTTGTACCTGATGTAAAGAACATGATCATAGGATCGTCGCCGCAAGCGCTATCCTCATCACGTACAAATCTACGGCTGAAGAGGCCGAATTCCTCGTCAAAGTTGTGCCAGCCGTCCTTAGCGCCGTTACAAACGATTTTAGTTTTAAGGGTGGGACAATTTTTCTGTGCCTCGTCAACATAGTCGGTCACCTTACCGTCGGCGGTAACGATAGCCGCGCTTACCCCCGCCGAATTAAAGCGATACTCGTAATCGTGTGTTACAAGCTGATTTGTTGCGGGAATTGCGATAGCACCCAACTTATGAAGACCGAGAATAGCAAACCAGAACTGATAATGTCTCTTAAGAACGAGAAGAACTCTGTCACCCTTCTTGATACCGAGAGATTTGAAGTAGTTTGCCGCCTGGCTTGAATATTCTTTGATTTCTTTAAAGGTAAATCTACGCTCTTTCATATCATTTGCGATATGGAGCATAGCAAGCTTATCAGGGTAGTTTCTGCCGATTTCGTCAACAACGTCGAAAGCAAAGTTGAACTTATCCTCGTTATGGAACTCAATACCGTTACATACACCGTTATCATCAACGGAAGTAGTAATAAATTTATCGCAGATAAGCTTCTCGGACTTTGAAGCTTTACCGACATTTACTGTACTCATATGAGATTCAGCGAGTTTGTCATCCTCAGCCATAACCATAGCGAGGAAGAGGCAATCATCACCGTCAACAGCAATCATACCATGAGGAATTGAGCTGTTGTAGAAAATACTGTCACCCTCGTGAAGCACCTCAACGTGATCACCGATCTGAACTTTAAGAGCACCCTTTATTACGAGGTCAAACTCCTGACCGGAGTGAGTAGTAACCTCAATAGGCTTGGTCTGAAGCTCGGGTGAATACTCATACTTAACCCAATATGGATTTGCAAGTTTATTTTTAAATTTGGGAGCAAGGTTCTGAATAAGAATACCTTCCTCATTGGCAGTCGTCTGTCCTCTGCCGCGTCTTGTTACGTTGTAAGTTGTAAGTTTTGCGCTTTGACCCTCAAGAAGATCCGTAAGCTCAACCCCGAATGCAAGTGCGCACTTATGCACAAATGAGAAAGGCATATCTTCTCTACCCTCTTCATAAGCAAGGTACTCATCGAGAGAAACGCCCGTCTTCTCTGCCATATCGCCTGTACTGAAAGCATATATATCTCTAAGTTCAGAAATACGCTTTGCTACTTCAACTAATTTGTTTGATAATGAATTGTCCACTTTGGCTCCACCTTTCATAGATAAAAGATTCATAATCAAAAAAAACACAAATAAAAAGACGCCCCAAAACGAAACAAAAGTTTCACTTTGAGACGAATACTTAATAATATCCGCGGTACCACTCAAATTGCAACATACGTTGCCACCTTAAGGTCAATCAACCCTTTGCACTAACGCAGCATTCTCGGAAGGAGCTTAATAAAAAAATCGTTCAGCTCTTCGGCTCAGAAGGGATCGGTTTTCGAAAACACAAACTGTCGGCTCGCAGCTACCGCCGACTCTCTGAAAGTCGTAATTTTCAACCATCTTCGTCACAGCTTTTATTTGTGATATTTTCAATTAACACAAAGATTAGCACAATTCAATTTTACTGTCAATAGTTTTTTCAAAAAAATATTATTTTCTCAAAATGGACATCTCCGAAATCAGTATATTTTAAAACATTATAAATTAACTCGAAATAAATTCCGAAAAAATGTTTATTGGGGACTTGACATTTACAAGACAAAGTAGTAAAATACAAAAAATTCAATATTAAAGCGTTGAAGAAGAATGGACAGGACGAATATATTCAGAGAGTCGGTGTTTGGTGCGAACCGATATATATAGAGCTTGTACCTCTCCCTTCCGAGCAGGAAACCTGAAGTGAAAATGTGTAGGGCGCCCCGTGTTTGCTACGTTAGTGCATAGAAGTTGTCAGACTTCGATAAAGCGGCAGATTTAATTCTGCAATTTGAGTGGTACCGCGAGTGTTAAGTTAATTACACCCGTCTCAAAGCAAAAGCAACGCTTTGAGGCGGGTTTTCGTTTTCCCCTCTCAAAGTCAAAAGGAAAATACCGGTTGAGAATCGAAAAGGAGTTCAGAAAAATGAAAGAAATTAAGATTTCAGACATCACACTTAAAAAGATTTCAGAGGACAGAGACGTATCCTTACTTTTCCGCGAAAAGTCAGCTATCGCAAATTGTGCGGATAAAATCGGCGCTGAGGTAATCGAAATCCCCGCAGTAAAATCCCCTCGCGAAGATAAAATCATTTATAAGACCATCGCTCAGAACGTAGAAAATGCTATTCTTGCTATCCCTGTAGGCTTCAGAGAGGATGACGTTACCGTTGCCTGGGATTGTATCAAGGATGCAAAGAAGCCCCGTCTTCAGGTTGAACTTCCCGTTTCTACAATTCAGATGGAATACACATATCATATAAAGCAGGCAAAGATGCTCGAAAAGATTTCGAATCTTATCAAGATTTCAAAGGAGCTTTGTGAAGACGTTGAATTTTCTGCACTCGATGCAACAAGAGCCGATGAGGATTTCCTCATTGCTGCTGTCAAGGAAGCAGAGGCTAATGGTGCAGTTATGGTTACAATATGTGACGATGCAGGTGTTTCTACTCCCGACGATATTGCAGAGCTCGTTGCAAAGGTTAAGGCTGCCGTAAGCATCCCCGTTTACGTTCAGGTATCTGACAAAATCAATATGGCAGTTGCTTCTGCATTCTCCGCAATCAAAAGCGGTGCAGACGGACTCAAGTGCGCAATGGCCGGTCAAGATATCCTTCTTACCGGTGAGCTTTCCGATGCAGTAAACGCTTGCGTTGCTCAGATCGGCGCGATAATCAACCTTAATAACACAAAGATTCACGCAAGCATCGACGATATGGTTGCAAACATCAACCACGATGCTTACAAGGAAAAATCAGTAAGCGACGGAAAGAAAATCCTTATTGATTCCGACTCAACGGTTGCTCAGGTTGCCCAGGCAGCTGCCGTGCTCGGCTACGAGCTTTCCGATTCCGATGTTGGAAACGTTTACAAGGTACTCAAGCAGATTTGTGAAAAGAAGGGCGCAGTAGGCTACAAGGAATTTGAGGCAGTTATTGCAAGCTCTGCTATGCAAGCGCCCTCCACCTATCACTTCGAAACATATACAACTACAAGCAGTAACATGTCAAGCTCAATGTCTCAGGTTACTCTCAAATGCAATGACGAGATCATCTGCGGTGTAAGCAACGGCGACGGTCCTATCGACTCCGTTTTCCGTGCTATTGAGCAGTGCATCGGTCACCACTACGAGCTTGATGATTTCCAGGTACAGTCTGTCACAGAAGGTAAAGAAGCTCTTGGCTCAGCTCTTGTAAGACTTCGCAACAATGGCAAGCTTTACTCCGGCAACGGTACCTCTACCGACATCGTTGCCGCAAGTATCAGAGCATACATCAACGCATTAAACAAGATCGTATTCGAGGAGGCATAATATGAAGATAGTATTTTCGACCAAGAACGTGAGTCGAGCTACTTTCCTCGATACCTGCCGTTACGCTTACGACTACGGTTTTGAAGGCTTCGAGATTTACGATGCCATAAAGGAAAGAAGCGGACATCACGACAGTATCTTACGACGTGACCGCATTGCCGATGCAAAGAGAAAGCTCGTTAACAGAAATCTTACAGTTTCTGCACTTCGTATGCCCGCTCCCCTTGAAAGCGATGAAACCACAGCGGAGCTTGTGGAGAAGTACGTTAGCTTAGCGGCTGCATCCGGTATCGAAACCGTTATTGTTCGCGCAGAGGAACAGGTATCATTCGATGTATTGGACGAGAAAATGGCTTCAGCGCTTAAGCGCGCAGAATCTGCTGACGTTAACGTTTTATTTGAGACGGTAGGTTTCCTTGCAAGAACAGAAAACGTACTCAGCATCATTAACCACTTCGCTTCCGCCGCTATCGGTGCTTCATGGAACGTGCGCGGAACCTACTTTGATGCAGGTGAAACCGCAGAAACTACGATCAAAAATCTCGGTGCATATATCAAATACGTGCGCCTTGGCGATATGAAGGACGGAAAGACCGTTCTTATCGGTGAAGGTGATTTAGACGTTGAGAAGCTTATCAATGCTCTCTCCTCACTTAACTATGAGGGCTTTATCTGTGCCGCATGGAACGAGGAAATAAGCGATGCAGACATCGTTCTTACCCACTTCACAAACTATATTTCCTCTTTAGGTCGCGAGAAGAAATCATACGACCGTGCATACTACAACCGTGACAAGTCAGGTACCTTTGTTTGGAAGAAGTACGACCTTATTGATGCCACCTTCTCTGACGTACTTGACACAATGGCGGAAACCTATCCCGATCAGTATGCATTCAAGTATCCTACTCTCGACTATACAAGAACCTACGAGCAATTCCGCCGTGACGTTGACGAATGTGCTGCTGCTCTTATCTCTCTCGGCGTAAAGGCAGGAGACCACGTTGCCGTATGGGCCACAAACGTTCCCCAGTGGTTCGTTACATTTTGGGCAACGACTAAGATCGGTGCTGTTCTCGTTACGGTAAACACCGCATACAAGATTCACGAAATCGAATATCTCCTTAAGCAGTCCGATACTCATACACTCGTTATGATTGAATACTGCAAGGATATCAACTACAAGGAAATCATCGAGGAGCTTTGTCCCGAGCTTAAAAACCTTGAGCCCGGCTCACCGCTTTATTCTAAGAGCCTCCCCTTCCTTCGTAACGTTGTAACAGTCGGCTTTGAGATGGACGGTTGTCTCACTTGGGAGCAGATGTTATCACGCTCCTCACTCATACCCCGCGAGGAGGTTCGCAGACGCGCTTCTCTCGTTAAACCCGATGACGTATGTAATATGCAGTACACCTCGGGTACAACAGGATTCCCCAAGGGCGTTATGCTTACACACCGCAACATTGTAAACAACGGTAAAACAATCGGTGACAGAATGGATTTATCAACGGCTGACCGTATGATGATTCAGGTACCTATGTTCCATTGCTTCGGAATGGTGCTTTCCATGACATCTATGATGACCCATGGCGGTACACTTTGTCCCATCCCCTACTTCTCACCCAAGTCTTCACTCGCTTGCGTAAACGATGAGCGCATCACATGCTTCAATGGTGTTCCCACAATGTTTATTGCAATGTTCAACCATCCCGATTTCGCAAAAACAGACTTCTCATGTATGCGAACAGGTATTATGGCAGGTGCAAACTGTCCCGCGGATCTTATGCGCCGTGCTTCAGTTGAAATGAATATGCGCGAGATAATTTCAGTTTACGGTCAGACAGAGGCTTCTCCCGGTTGTACAATGGGTGAAGTAAACGAAGACCTTGACCACCGTGTAGAGACAGTTGGTAGTGCTTTCCCCGGTGTTGAATGTAAGATTATCGATCCCGAGACGGGAGACGAACTTCCCGACGGTCAGAGCGGCGAATTCATCGCTCGTGGCTTCAACATTATGAAGGGCTATTACAAAATGCCCGAGGCAACTGCTCAGGCTATTGATAGCGAGGGATGGCTCCATTCAGGTGATATCTGCATGAGAACACCCGACGGATATTACAAGGTTACCGGTCGCCTTAAGGATATGATCATCCGTGGCGGTGAAAACCTTTACCCGAGAGAAATCGAAGAATTCTACCTTACCAATCCCAAGATTCGTGACGTTCAGGTCGTTGGCGTTCCCGACGAGCAGTACGGCGAAGAATGTTGTGCATGGATCATCCTTCACAAGGGCGAAACCGCAGACGAGAAGGAAATGAAGGAATATGGTAACGCTTCTATTGCAAGACACAAGGTTCCCAAGTACTTCTTATTCGTTAACGAGTTCCCAATGAACGCGGCAGGTAAGATCCTTAAGTACAAAATGCGTGACGAATCTCTCGACAGATACAATCAACAGAAGGCAGAAAATGCCTAAAAGCATAATTGACAAATAAACAAAAGGTCGGACTGTGACACAATCCTTGTGCCTGTCCGACCTTTCCTTTTCACTCATATCCCAAAGAAGGTTATTAAAATGGCAAAACTCAGAATAATAGACTCCCATTGCCACATTTTCCCCGACGCTATTGCTAAAAAAGCGACCGACAGTATTGATATATTTTACGGTATAAGCGCTTCGGGACTCATAGACGGCTGTGCCTTTGTAGGCACGGCAGAAAATCTAATAAAGCAATGTGACGAAAGCGGTGTAGAAAAATGCGTCGTGACCTCAGTCGCCACTACCCCGCACCACGCCCAGAGCATTAACAGCTACATTGCAAGTGAAGTACAGCTTTATCCCGACAGATTCATAGGTCTCGGCTCTCTCCACCCCGAAAGCGAGGATATTGAAGCTGACGCAGAGCATCTTATTGAATTGGGCTTGCGCGGAGTTAAGCTCCACCCCGATATACAGAACTTCAAGGTTGACGACCCGAAGGTAATGAAGATATTCGAAATATGTAACAGAAAGAATTTACCCGTTCTTCTTCATACGGGCGATTCGAGGTACGATAATTCCAACCCCGACAGAGTAGAAAAGATACTCAAAGCATTTCCCGATCTCACTATTATAGGAGCACACCTTGGCGGTTGGTCTATATGGGAGGATGCTTACAAAACACTTGCAAAATACCCTAACTTTTATGTTGATACCTGCTCTTCCTTCTATGCCCTCTCCAAGGACACCGCAAAAGCAATAATTGAAGCTTACGGTACTGACAGAGTTATATTCGGCACGGACTTTCCTATGTGGAAGCAAAAGGAAGACCTTGAATATCTTTTTGACTTAGGCTTTTCGGATAACGAACTCGAAAATATACTTTTTAACAATATAAACAAAGCATTAAAAATTTAAACAGAAAAGCAATGCAACCGACAATATTCGGTTGCGTTGCTTTTTATATTTCAAAATATCAATTCTGACATCGTAAAAAACGCACAACCGGCCGCTAAACATTGGATTAAAAGCTACATTTAACAAGTTCTACTTTAATTCTACCTCAAAAAGCACTCATTTTATTGATTTCCAAATCGCCCTTTCGTATAATGTAGGTATAAAGGAGTTGAAGAAATATGAGTAAATATGATTTTGGAAACAAACTCTATGCACTCCGCACAGAAAAGAACTTAACACAGAAGGAGCTTGCAAAAATACTCGGCGTTTCAGACAAAGCTGTTTCAAAATGGGAAACGGGCGAAGCTATGCCAAGACTTAAGACCTTGCAATTAATTGCTGAGTGCTTCTCCGTATCATATGAAGAGTTACTACCGGGAAATACAGAAAACAATCACACTCCCCCGATGGTCATAACCGAACCGGCAGACAATCCTTATGAGAGATTTTATAACAAGAGATTAAACGGTAATAAAAAAAGAATAAAAGTAGAACTTGTTCTATTTGCTCTATTAATTCTATTTAGTTTTTGCACTATAATCTTTGGAAATCTTGCCGCAACCTTTCTCGGTATGATGAGGCAAAGTTTAGTCCGCAATATTTTATTTAATCTTGCCCCCATATTTCTTTCTATCGGTGTTTGGTTTTTAGCACATAAAACCCTTTCGGAAATTGATTCCGTAGATACAGAACAATTCGCACAGAAGTATTATCCCGCATTGACAATTCCGATAATTATCACCGCCGTCTTATATGCTGTACAAAATCTTATTTCCGGAAACACCGGTATTGTAATACTCTTTGCGGGAACATCGATATTGACGTTGTTCTCACTTATAATTGCAGTTATTAAGAAAAACGAATGCACAAGGTACATTAACATTTGTTCAGACATAATTGGAATTTTCTTATTTCTAAATCTTTTAAGTATAACGAAGTATTTCATAACTTCAGGATTCAATATTTTTATTCCAACTATTACAATTGCTGAAATGTTAGGGTTAGTCTTTGAGATTAACGATTTACTCAGAAAAATACAAACCTTGAAAAAGGTTGACACACCCCTAAACCCTAAAAAGGCAAAATTCAAAAAATTTGCCGTAAGATTATTTGTCGTTTTGATTTCGTTGCTGATTATAGTTTCAGTAATACTGAGTCTCTTCCCCGGAATCCTCGTAAAATACACTTTAGCGAAAAGCTGGGAAAATCCAAACGTAACGTTCTTTGAGCATTACGATATGAAATTCGAAGAAGGCGAAGCAACCACCTTCAGAATAGGTGATATCACCATCGACATGCCCGTCAACTATACCATGGAGGAGCGCAGCTTCGACGAAAATGAAGAAAGATACTGGTGGTATATAGAAGAAGGTAAAATGGCTTGTTCTTTAGAAAAATTCCCTCTTATGTCAATGTTGTACGGAAACGATGACGAGCTCTACACTACCTCAAGTGCTTTACAGGAACAATCAGATAAGGAACGTTTCAAAAATATGCTCATAAATACATTCGGAACGTATCCGAGAAATGAGTTTGAATACAAAAAGCTAATATACTCATTAGATGCGGATGATATAAACGTTTTCAACTATGAGCAATGCGTAACGTATACTGTACTTCTTGCACAGAGAGACATGACTACTATGGGTAATTTCTACGATATTATCCTTTACGAGCGTAACGAAATAGGTGTGGAAATTATGAAATTAAAAAGCACAGACAGAGAAATGTACGCCGTCTCAATATTCATCACAGGTGATGAATATGAATACCATATTACGTTCAACGGAAACTTTGAATCCGTTGACGTGCTGTACAAAATGCTAAACTCTATCGAAGTAGTTTAATCTCAAAAGCCTATCTCCCGATACGGAGATAGGCTTTCTACTTTTAAATACCCGCTTTATTATAAAACTCTTGCAAATATATCCGTTTTATGGTAAACTTGTAACCTGTATTTTCCTGTTGCATAGAATATTGTGTGACAGATTTCACGTCTCATGAGGTGTACAAATGATTCACGATAACATTTTAAGCGCTATGGGTAATACCCCCGTTATCCGTCTCAACAAGATGGTAGATGAAAACAGCGCCGAGGTCCTCGTAAAGTTTGAAGGTCTTAACGTGGGCGGCTCTATTAAAACAAGAACCGCCTACAATATGATTCTCCGAGCAGAAGAGGAAGGAAAAATCAATAAAGATACTGTCATAGTAGAGCCTACGAGCGGTAATCAGGGCATCGGTCTTGCTCTGGTGGGTGCAGTAAAGGGTTACAAAACCATAATCATTATGCCCGACTCCGTAAGCGAAGAAAGAAGAAAGCTCGTTAAGCACTACGGCGCAGAGGTCATTCTCGTTCACGACGCAGGTAACATCGGCAAATGTATTGACGACTGCTTACAGTTGGCTCTTAAGATGCAGAGAGAAGACAAAAACGTTTTCGTTCCTCAGCAGTTTGAAAATCCTGCAAACGCAGAGATTCAGCGAAAAAGGACGGCGGTTGAAATACTCGAGCAGGTGGGAAAGCCTATAGACGGCTTTTGCGCAGGTATCGGTACCGGCGGTACTCTTACGGGTATCGGCGAAACCCTTAAGGAAGCAAACCCCGATATTGAAATATGGGCGGTTGAACCCGAGGATGCAGCTATTCTCTCCGGCGGTCTTATCGGAACTCATATCCAGATGGGTATCGGCGACGGACTTATTCCCCCTATCCTCAACACAGAGATATACAGCGATATCTGTATCGTTTCTGATGAGGAAGCGCTCAACACAGCAAAGGATCTTGCTAAAAAGGAAGGTATTCTTTGCGGTATATCAAGCGGCACTAACGTTGCGGCGGCTCTTAAGCTTGCTAAAAAGCTTGGAAAGGGCAAGACAGTTGTTGCGGTGCTTCCCGATACTGCAGAGAGATACTTCTCAACACCACTCTTTGACGAATAAGATTTACCCGAGTACTACACAGTACTCGGGTGTTTTTCTTTTTTATTTTGTTTCGCTTATACTCACCTTCGTGGGATCTAAATCGGTGTTTGAGGTTACAGCATCCATTATCTGCAAAGCACTTGTTTCATTGAGCACACCCTTTTCCACTACTATCTGAGCAGAGTCACCTTTTATAACAACGAGGCTTTGACAATTCAGCTTTCCCGTTATAAGTGTTTCAAGGTCTTTTTCCGCTTTTATTTGATCCGTGAGAGCGTTTATGGAGGCGGTTATGGTTTCCGCCTCTGCCGTACCTGCAACGGCATTTTTGAGAGATTCGTTCAACTCCTCCAGGGCTTCGTCGTTTGTCTTGTCTCGTTGAAGCTTCGCTTCCGTAAAATAATCATTGTTATTCTCCGTTGTTGCATTTACGTACTTTGCTTCACCTAAATTCTGAACGTACTCCCCTGTAGCATCTCCCGACGGAGCAAGATTATCATCCCCCGTATAATACCAGTTTACAAATACGGCTGCTCCAAGGGCTACTATAAGAGTAGCAAGTATTAACTGTCTGCGCTTGATTATCATATTCATAAGTGTTACTCCTCATATTTCTTTATTACGGATACTTTGTTGCTGCTGATATCAAACAGAGCGCACACAGTATCCGTTATTGCTTTCTTCACCTGAGCGTTGCCGGCACCCTCTGCCACAACCGCTACACCCTTGACCTTCGGCTCATATACTTTTACAACAAGACATTCTTCCGTGCTCGAGCCGTTTTTTATGATAACGTATTCCTCTGTTATCTGAGACTGTGCACCTGCATCATCAACGTCACTCTGTGTAGAATAACCCTTTGCATACACGTTCTCATAGCAGCTTTCAAGTGTAATCATCACCTCTACCTCTCCTGCTCCATCTATTTTCTCTAAAATACCGCACAAATCCTTTTCTGTTTTTTCAATATAATCGGATGCATATTCGGCGGTATTTTCCTGAGGCGGTGATATTTCTTTCTCTTCACCAAAATCCAAAAACAAAAGAAGCAGCAGAGAAACCGCACCAATAATACCGAGTATTATATTTCTTTTTTTATCGGGAAGCTTTTTGAACTTATTGAAAATATTAATCATCTTTTACACCGACTTCAACAATACTTCTGTAATCCTCGGGAGCTTTGTTTTTTATCTGCTCCGTCAGATGAGCGAATTCCTTACCGACCTCTATTTTAACCTTATCAAGATAAACGGTACCGCTTTCTTCATCAGCATCGGTTGTTATATATATTTCATATTCGTCTATACCCTCATTTATGATAATATCTCTCATTTCTTTTCTTATTTTATTTTCCACGAGATTTCTCATATGAAGCAGATCCTCGTATCTGATATCGCCCTCATAATCTTCCTGCGGTAAATCTAAATCAACATCTATCTTTAATATAGGCGACAACGTAACGGCAAGAATAACCGCAACGAGAATTATCCTCATAGTTTTCTTTGATCTGTCGGGGGCGAGATACTCGAGTATGCCTCCTACTATGGCACAGAGCATATAATTAACAAAAGTACTCTTTATGATCTCACTCATACCGCCGCCCCCTTCAGTGCAATAACAACGCCGACGGAAACGATGAATATCGTCGTTACCATTATTATTGTCGCCAATAGAAGAACAAGCGCATCTTTCAATGTATAAAAAAAGCCCTTGGAGGCTTCAAGTCCGAATACCTCAAAAAGAGACATAGATATTTCTATTGACAAAGCCCACATTATAAGTCGTATCAAAGTCGGCATAACTATTACCACTACAGTAATTATGCCGAAAGCACCCACCGTGCTTTTTATGAGACTAAGGCTGGAAATCAACGCAGAGTAAGTCTCGCTGACAGTGCCGCCAACCACGGGTACACTTCGTCCGACAACAAAACGCACGCTGCGGGTAGTTATGTTATCCGCACCGTCACTCAACACTCCCTTCAAGGTGACCATTCCCGAAAACACAGTTCCGATAAAGCTTATGAGAAAAAGAAATATTTTCTTTATAATCTCAGAAAAACGACGCGTAAGTCCCATAATATCAAAACAAGAAAGAAACCCGAGGGAACACATAGAGTTAATAACAGGCTTCGAAAATCCGGACAACATTCCCGAAAATAAACCGTTAAAAAATACAGTTGACGATGCATATGCTATACCCGATGCGACACCGCCCGAAAGAGATACTATACTGCACAATACTCCCGAAAAAGCCGTTGTAAAAGCCCCGAGAGTTTCGAGAACAGAAAAAGACGTTGAAACAACCCGTGCAATAGGTACAGCTATGCTGAGAGCAAGTACACCGCCACCGACAAGCTGTACACTTTGAGTATTCTTTGTAAAGGATGTCATCAATGAGGTAAGAGTCATAATACCCGTACTGACAAAAAGGAAACGTAAAGGCTCCTTCACGGCTTCACCCATGATATTGAACAGCGCATTAAAAACCTTACCGATAGATACAGAAAACACGCTCTCAAAACTGATTTCCGTAATACCGATCTCGCTTAATATCCCTACGGTATCTCCGTCCAACTCCGACAAAAAGGATTCGTAATCAAACTCCACCGCATACTCATCAATATTTGAATCTACCGCTCGCACCGTGGGAGAAACGAGAAATAATAACGTTGCACAACTAAACAAAGATAACAGCGTCATCCGAATCCTTTTCATTTAATCATCCTTTCAGAAACGAAACGGCTACACCCACAACTGCGGTGATTACGGGAATCGCACAACCTACCGCTATAACCTTAGATGAAAGTTCAAGTGCATCTGCAATAGCACTTTCCCCGTTGTCTCTGCACACGTCCGAGCATAGAGCACCCGCGGTAAGTATAGAAAATATTTTCACCATAATTCTGATGCTTTCCTTACTCACGTCGTCTGCTATCCCCATATTATCAAGGGACGAAAGCAATACCTTCACGTCGGGAATGACGGATATCAATATGATACTCATCACCCCTATCTGAATAAGCGACGAATAGGTTGAACCGTTGTTTTTCAGTACGGCAATAACCACAACTCCGATTATTGCTATAATGCCAATTTTTATAATCATCAGAAATCAATAAGGGTTGACATCTCATCCTTCAATTCTGCAAGAAACGGTAAAAATATCATAAGAGCAACTATCAGACCGACTATGGTTATTATAATCGTGTACTCTTCTTTACCTGCCTTTTGAAGTAATTGGTTCGTAATAGCTACGATTATTGCAACCGCCGCTATTTTAAAAATAATCATTATATCCATATATCAAATAAAAGTTATGAATACACCTACCGCACTTAAAATGCTGACAGCAATATTCACCCGTATCTTATTATTTTCTATAGCCTTTCTTTCCGAGAGCAATTCACCGAATCTATCAAGATACTCCTTACAAAGAGAGGTCTGACCATACGTATCCGTTGTACCGATACGATCTACGAACTCGGAAAACTCTTTCTCTAAATCTCCCCTTATATCCCTTGACAGAGATATGAAGCAATCATCAAAAGATATGTATCTGAGTCCCATTCTCTTCCCTTGATCACACAGTTCCTCAAAGTCAGGCTTTTTGTAATTAAGCTGCGTATCATAGAAGTTTATAAACTTAATAATCTCTGCGAGAGCTTTACTTACCGACTTTTCTTTAGTAACCTCGCCCCAACCAATAAGCAAAATCACAACGCAAACCGCAAGAACAAGAGCAACTCTCATAAGCTTATCAGCTCCCTGACTTTGCAAGGGTTATGCTTACCCTCAAGAATTACTATCTTTTTAAACACACCTGCATTCACAAGAGTTTTTATGTTGGGTCTTCTCAACACCTCTTCAAATGAAAATCCGTGGGCGGTTGCTATAAAATCAACACCACTATTCATACCCGACAAAAGAGCTCTCGATTCGTCCTCTGTTCCGATTTCGTCAAGAACAACTATCTCAGGAGAAAGTGTTCTTACTGCTATCTCTGTACCTATTGCTTTAGGATATAGCGTAAGTACGTCTGTATGAGCACCTACATCGATACTGTGTCCAAATGAGCGGGAGGCTATCTCATCACGCTCATCTACTATGGCAATCTTCTTTGGATAGAGAATATCACGACCTGCATACTGACGGCACAACTCTCTCAGCAGAGTTGTCTTTCCCGACATAGGAGAACCTATTATCATATATGATGTGCAATCCCCCACTTTATGTAACAAATCGTCTGCACAACCTTTAAAAGCACGTGATACGCGAATATTAACACTATTAAAGGAAGAGACCGAATATATACTTCCGTCGCGCATTACCGCCCGACCCGCTATACCCGCCTTTGACCCCCCGTACAAGGGTATAAAGCCCTTGACGATCATATCCTGATAGGTATGCATTGAACGGCGGGAAAGCATAAACACTATCTCCTGCAAATCCTTGTCACCGGTCATTAAGGCATTATCAGTATATGACGACATAAGTCTTCCCGATGGCGACAGATAATAAATATGCTCTCGGGTATTTATTGTAACCGCCTCGCCTACACGAAAGCGTATTTCCTTTATCTCGCGACATTTATCCGGTGATATATTCATTAACGCTTCTTTATATTTTTCGGGAAGAAGCGCAATTGCATTTATAAAATCCTGCATTATTTACCAATCCTTTCACAAAATAAATATTATCCCTTGTCCCGAAATAGAACTTAATAGTTAATAAATTTAAAATAAACGTTAAAATCATTGAAACGAGTAAAGTGATATGATATTATTTAGAATGTATAATAATGGTAAAAATTAATATTATATAGATTAATAAATCAAAGGAAGTTGACCAATGAAAACAAGAGAAAAGAAACAAAGAACACCGCTTCTCAAAAAAGCGTATTCAATAAGATACTGTTTCCTCGCCTCCTTATGCACCGCACTTATCATGACGATAGTGTACTACTGTTTCAACCTCTCCCCCCTCTTTGGAGATGTTACGATACTGAGAATGGACCTTTACCATCAGTACGGCCCTCTCTACGCAGAGCTTTACGAGAGAATAACCAACCTCGACAGTTTCCTCTATTCGTGGAAATCGGGCGGCGGTAGCGGTTTCTTAGGTAATTTCTACAATTACCTCTCTTCGCCCACTCTCATAATCATGCTTCTCTTCGGTCACGAAAATATGCCCGAGGCTATTGCGGCTATGATATTCGTAAAGGCTGTTTTGGCATCCTTCACATTCTCATACTTCCTTACAAAAAAATTCGATAATCGAACACCGCTCGCTTCTGCCTTTGGTGTGTTATATGCTTGTAGCGGTTACTTTATCGCATATTACTGGAACGTAATGTGGCTTGATGCATTCTATCTCTTCCCTCTCGTTATGCTGGGAATAGAAAAGATCATCAAGGACGGTAAGATAAAGCTTTACCTCATCGCACTCGCTCTCACGCTCGTTACAAACTACTATATGGGATATATGGTTTGTATCTTCTCTGTTCTCTATTACATTTACGCTTACTTCTCACAGTACAGCTTCACCTCAACCTTAAAGGGTTCGCTGGGCAAGTGCCCCAATGACACAAAAGCATTGATCAGACGCGGTATAGATGTTTTGCGCAACTCACGTCTTGTGGATAGCGGTGTAAGATTCGGCTTTGCATCTCTCGGCGCAGGACTTTTATCTGCGTTCGCATTAGTACCTGTATATTTTGCACTCAGAAACTGCTCGGCAACATCAGGCAGTTGGCCCGTGGAATTTAAAACATATTTCTCAATATTTGATTTCCTTGCAAATCATCTTGCATACCTCGATCCCACCATCAGAAGCAGCGGTGAAGACGTGCTCCCCAATATTTATTGCGGTATGCTTACTGTATTACTCGTACCGCTGTTTATCTTCTCCAACAAGATCAATCTCAAAGAGAAGGTTATAAGCGTAGGTCTTTTAGGGGTAATGTTCCTTAGCTTCTACACCAACTATCTTAACTTTATATGGCACGGTCTCCATTTCCCCAACGACCTTCCGTACAGATTCTCATATATGTACTCCTTTATCCTTCTTTTATTGGCATTTAAGGCGATCCTTAATATAAAGGAATACTCATCGAGACAGATAACGGGTGTGGGTGTTGCGACCGTATTCTTTATAATACTCGTTCAAGAAATCGGCTCCAAAAACGTTAGCGAAACAGGTGTATGGATATGCGTTGCATTCGTAGGCATTTACTGCCTTGCTCTCGCTATTCTCAAGAACGACAAATACCCTGCAGTTGCGGCGGCAGTGCTTGTTCTCTGTACATCCTGCGCAGAATATACGGTAGCAAACACAAACAACTACAGTATGGATCAGACAAAGCAGAGTTACACCGAGGATTATGCAGATTTCCAGACTATCAAAGCACAGATAGACGAGTACGAAGGCAACGACGACTACCGTATGGAGCTCACTCATTTAAGAGCTCGAATGGACCCCTGTTGGTACTACTACAACGGTATGTCCACCTTCTCATCTATGGCTTACGAAAAGCCCTCAAACATGCAGTCAAGACTTGGTATGTTCAGTAACTATATCAACTCTTACACATACAATCGACAGACTCCCGTATATAACTCCTTCTTCGCGCTTGACTACATCGTTGACAACGATACGGACACAACCGCCGATATGAATCCCGAGTTATACAAGGAAATTGCGAACGTAAACAAATATACTGCATACGAAAACCTTTATCAGCTTCCTATTGCATTCAGAACAAATGAAGAGATACTTGAATGGTCATACGAAAATTCAAATCCCTTCGAGGTACAAAGCGGTCTCTTCGGTAATGCAACGGGTATTCATACAGTTTACAACGATATGATTATAAATACGGATGCAAGCTACGGTAACGGTATGGATATATACGACCTTACCTATGCTTCAGACGGATACTTCCCCTTCTCCGTATCTAATCCCTCTATCGCGTCACTCACCTTTGAGATGACTGTTCAGGAGTCCGGTAATGCATACATCTACTTCAAAACAAGCCACAACAACGTATCCAGCATAACCGTTTCTCTTTCATCAGGCAGAATCATCACACAATACGTTGACACAAAGCCCCATATACTCGACCTCGGTTATATGGAAGCGGGCGAAACTGTACGCGTATATGCTCCCTATCAAAATGCAGTTGACGGCTACGTTACGTTATACGGTGTTACGCTCGACAACGAATCCTTCATCGAAGGCTACGAAAAGCTTAAGGCAGATTCACTTAACGTAACAAAATTCGAAGAAACTGAAATCGAAGGAACAATTAACGTTTCTGAAGACGGTGTGCTTTACACCTCTATAAACTACGACACCGGTTGGTCTGTTTATATTGACGGTGAAAAAGTCGCTAAGGAGGATATCCTTACCGTCGGTAACGGCGCACTTCTCGCCGTAGAAATCACCGAAGGTCAGCATACGGTTAAATTCAAATACGTTCCCGAGGGATTGAATTTCGGTATCATTATTTCCGTGGTATCCGTAATCCTGTTCATTCTCCTTTGGGCTATTGCTAAAACGGGATTCTTTAAATTCTGTCCCGTTATTTATTCCGATGACGAGCTTTCTGCCACCAATTCAGATGTCACCGATTCAGACGACACACAATACGATATAATTGAAATATCACAAGAAAACAAAGAATCGGACATTGAAGAAAAAGATGAATAAGATACTCTTACAAAAGAGGGATTTTAATGTTTTCAAAGATTAAAAGTATAGGACTCATGGGTCTTGAGTCCTATATGATAGACGTGGAGCTTAATATCTCAACGGGAAAATTCGCCGCTGACGTTGTCGGTCTCCCCGACACTGCAGTAAACGAAGCTCTTGACAGATTAATAGCCGCACTCCACAACTCGGAGCTGCAGATGAGTATGTCTAACTATCGATATACATTCAACCTTGCACCCGCAGACATAAAAAAGGAAGGCTCTCTTTACGACCTTCCCATGGCGGTAGCGGTGCTTTCCGCTACAAAGCAGATTATGGGTGATTACAAGGATGCCGCATTTATCGGAGAGTTATCTCTCTCGGGTGATATCAAGGGTGTAAAAGGTGTATTGCCTATGGTTATGGCGGCGAAGGCCAACGGACTTAAGGCAATATATATTCCTGCGGAAAACGGCTCTGAAGCGGCTGTTATTGACGGAATAGACATATACCCCGTCAACAATCTCAAGGAGCTTGCAAAGCACATCAACGACGTAGAAAAGATAGCTCCGGTGGAGCTCGTACCGTTTAAGCATTACGAGCTTCCCGAGATGATGCCCGACTTCAGAGACGTAAAGGGGCAGTTCGAAGTAAAAAGAGCTCTCGAGGTTGCGGCTGCAGGCGGTCATAACGTAATGATGATAGGCCCTCCCGGCTCCGGCAAGAGTATGCTTGCAAAGAGAATACCTACGATTCTCCCTGATATTACAGTAGAAGAAGCACTCGAAACCACCAAGATATACTCCCTCTCGGGAAATCTTAGCAAGGATAAGCCTATAATAAACTATAGACCCTTCAGAGCTCCGCACCATACTGTATCTCCTGCGGGTCTTTCCGGTGGCGGTACTATTCCAAAGCCCGGTGAGCTTTCCCTTGCTCATAACGGAGTACTTTTCTTAGATGAGCTTCCCGAGTTTTCACGAGGTACTATGGAGGTTATGCGTCAACCTATCGAAAATGGTACAATTACCATTTCGAGAGCGGCATGCGCACTTACCTACCCCTGCTCGGTTATGCTTATATGCGCTATGAATCCTTGTCCCTGCGGGTATTACGGTCATCCGACCCGTAAATGCTCTTGCCCGTCGGGCGCTCCCGCAAGATATCTCTCAAAGGTTTCAGGTCCGCTTCTTGACAGACTTGATATACATATAGAAGTACCGCCCGTTGACTATAATCAGCTTTCCGACAAAGAGGCGGGAGAGGAATCCGCATCAATCAGAGCGCGAGTAAACGAAGCAAGAAACATTCAATTAGAACGTTTCAAGGGTACCAACATCACCTGTAATGCAAAAATGACACCTGCACTCACTCGCCAATACTGTGTGCTTAGTGATGCCGCCTCGAAAACTCTCGAGGTTTCGTTTGAGAGGTTAGGTCTCTCTGCAAGAGCTTACGACAAAATTCTCAAAGTAGCAAGGACAATAGCAGACCTCGATAAAAGCGAAATCATCGAAAACAAGCACATACTTGAAGCTATACAATACAGAAGTCTTGACAGAAAATTCTGGAAAGCATAAAGTTAACCTTCCCGTCTAAATAACGGGAAGGTTTTTATATTTATTCCAAAAACACTTTTTAAATATTGTATTTTTTATGCAATTATGATAAAATGACTTTAAATATAACTCAAGGAGGTACTTGAATGAGCAAAGAAGGAAAAACATCCCTTGTTTCCAAAGGCAAGTGGTTGTTTTCTGAAATCAAGGAGCATTGGAACACCCCGGCGGAGGGTAAATACGTTCCTTACAAAGAGTACAAGGACGTAGTTGTTGCCGTAGGCAGTAACTATACCGGTACCAAGATATTGGAGTACATAGGCTTCTGGGCAGGATGCTTCTTGATGATGCATCACTACAAGCTTCCCTATCTTACCTTTTCTATTATCGGCATTATCAATATGCCCCTCGGATACGTATCTGCCCTTATATGGTGGTTCGTATGCGACAACTTAGGTTTCCTGCCTAAAAGGACGGAAAAGAAGCTATATTTCGTTTACGTGGCGATGCTGCTGTTCGGTTTGTCGTGTATCATATTTGATTACTCGAAGCTTTTCAACCAATCAAGCTCATTTATCATTTTCCTCAATAATCTCGAGGGTATGAGCGCTACGGCTTGCTTCAAGGTTTTCGGTACTCATTTCCTGCACACGGGCTGGGTTGGTGCGCGTAACATTTTTTGGAGAAAGAAGCTTCTTCCCAAATACGGAAGATATAAATATTCTCTCTACAGTGACGTTATTCCGAAATGCGTAATGGTTATCCTTATCGGTTGGCTTCCCGTATATAATATCGGTGACGTTGCAACGAGAGTATGGGTTGCGAATCTTCTTTTCGCTTGCTTCAACGTTTTCGGCTTCGCCAATAATCTTGAAACCTGCGCCAAGAATATAAGCCCCAATCTTCAGGAAAGAATTCTCGTAAGAAGCTATCCCATTAAGATATCTCATATTTTCAACTCTATCTTAGCGATCATTATTCCCGTTATTATCGGTTTTCTCAGACACGAATGGGCAGATATCAACGTTTACAGATACGTTATTCCCATTACGTTTATAATCTCTGCGGGGCTTACTATGGTTTTTGCGGGACGTATAAAGGAAAGAATCCCTCAGCCGCCTATCGAAAAGAAGGTACAGATCAAATTCTGGGACGGCTTATTCGGTGTTCTTCACAATAAATATCTTTTGATCAAAAATGTTGTAGGTCTTATAGACGCTCTCGGTAACGGTATGCTTCCGTTTATCACTATCGTATATTTCTACACCTTCAGATTGAGCGGTCTTCCCTACAGTCTTATAGTTGCACTTATTTCCTTTGCAGGTACTCCTCCGGATCTCTTATCGCCATACTTCCTAAAGAGATTTTCATACAAACAGATTATGATTTTCTACCAGCTAAGCCGCGCAATCGGCTTCGGTGCTATCGCTCTTTCTATATGGCTCTTGGGCGAAAATCTTGTAGCTTGCGGTACTATCTGCTGTGTAATAATGTTCTTTATGGAAATGACAAAGACTGTTCCTACTACCGCAGGTCACGATATGGACGTACGTATTGGCGACTATCAGATGTATTTGTCCGGCGAACGTCTTGAAAGCTTTTCGGGTATATTCGGTTGGTTTACGGGACCCATCACCTCGTTTATCGGTCTTATAATTCCCCTTATGCTTTTACAGCACGGATATAACAGCAACTGGGATATACTTTATTTTGACGGCTCAAGAAGAGCGATCATTGCAATACCGCTTATTGTTGACGTTATCGGCTTCGTGCTTATGACTATTCCCTATCTCTTCTGGGATTACGACAGCAAGAAACAGAATATGGTTATGGAGGTTCTTAAAAAGAGAGCCGAAGTAACCGAGCGAATCGCCAAGGAAGAGGGTTCTTCCGTAGCGGGCGTATATAAGGGTTAAGGAGGTGCAGATATGAGTAAAAAGACTAAGAAAAAATATGATCTTGACGATGAACCCATTGTTCTCGATATACCCGATGACGAGATATGGACTTATCAGATACCCGGACTTTCTGCACCGCATATCGGTAAACCATACAAGAACTTCACCTTAAAGAAAATAATCCTTTCCATATCTATTATTGTCGTTGTTTCTTTATCTATATATTTCAGCGTTCTCGCTATACAGAAGGATACCTTTGATTTCACGGAAAAAGCAGACGGCACATACGAATTTTCGAACTTCGGTAACACGGGATTTATAACCGAGGTTGATATTGATTACGTATCAGAGATCAAATATAACGAGGACGATCCCGATCCTACTACGAATTTTGAGATAGTTAAGGATGAAAGCAAGCCTATCACCACAGTAAGAGAATACGCTTTCAACTGTGACGAAAAGGTAAAGGTTATTAACATTGGTGCTTCCGTCACAAGCATAGACGCGAAGTCATTCTATTCCTGCTGGGCACTTCAGCGAATCGAGGTTGACGAAAACAACCCCAACTATTGCGATATAGACGGCGTTCTCTACAACAAGGATAAAACTGAGATGATTTGCTATCCCGTTGACCGAGACGCGTATCTTTGCGAGAAATACGGTTTCAAGCAGTATGACGACAAGGGTAATTGGATAGAGCTCCAGCCCGACCAAGAGGGCTTCGAGGAATACAGAGAAAAGGTGCTCACCTACGTACTCCCCTCTACCGTCACAAAGCTCGGCGCATTCTCAATGAACTATGCTTATATCGCAGACCTCTATATGCCCGAAGGAATTACAAGAATTGAAACTCTCGCCCTCTTCAAGGCAACGAGACTTGAAAACATATACTCCTACAAGGCAGAATCCGCTATAACAGAGACGGATTACACCGCTGTGGCTACACTCGGCATCATATACAAATCACTTCCCGAGGGGCTTACCTATATCGGCTCTGATGCCTTTAGCTACAACCAAGGTCTTACATATATGTATATCCCCAAAACGGTTACATATATAGGACATCATGCTTTTTGGGATACGGTATATAAAGAGGACGGCAATCTTAAAGGTGTAAGTAAAATCGAAGTCGGTCACTCCGAAGCGGATTTCGAAAACGTTGAAACCGGCGACCAATGGAGACCCCAATATGATTATCTTCTCTTCAAAAAATCGGTTGACGTAGTTTACAATGCCGAAAGAGCGGAATAAAAACAAACGCAATAAAAGCTCCTATGACGATCGTCATAGGAGCTTCGTTTTTATGGATGACAATTTCCGCAAGGAGAATACCCCGCGTCGATAAGCTCATCCCTTGATTGCGTACTTTCCGCATAATTACTTGGTGACATACGACCTACAGAGCTGCAGGTAGGTATATGAAACTTCTTAGAGTTTGTATTAAGCACGTAAAAGCTTGTTTGATCGGCTCCCGAAGAAGTAGTTGCGGGAGCAGTCGTTCCTACGGGAGCGGTTGCACCCGAGTTACCTCCCTTTTCGGGCTCAGTTGTACCACCGTTATTAGTGAGATAGCTTGCACCCGTAGCATAGTTTATGGTAACGCCCGGTTGAACGTTATAAACGTAAACGTTGAAGCATACCCCATCACCCGAATCCTCAATCGAGTAAGCCTCCAGCTGTACACCGCTTGCTACAAGATTATTCCCGCTATATATGGGGGTTACTCTGTATGCGACGTGGTTTCCCGTTTCACGTATGTAGTCGGCAATCATATTTTCAAAGGGCAACATTCCCTCCGTATTCATATATCTTGTGCCTGTTATGAGGTTTTTCTTGTTTGCATTTTCTGCCGACAACTGCCACCCGATAAGATGACATCTGTTGTAAAGATATTTACCCGACACAACATCATATTTAGCTTGAACCCATCCGCTGGGCTTTATGCTACTTATATCGCCTCGCTCCTCACCTGCGGCAGGCATTATTTCCTTGCCACATGATGCTATTGCCATACCGCATCTGCCGAGACTGTCAAGTGCGCTGTATCGTTCGTAGCCAACCGTAGTGAGCTCTGACGAGGAGAATGTTGGTACGTTGTTATTAATTGCAACGTATGGAGATCCGGAATATGTGGGAACAGACGATATATTGACTCCACCCGAGCCACTTACAGAGCCGCCTGCATTACCGCCCGAGCCACCTGAACCACCGCCGGAGGGTGCATCGGTAACACCGTCACCCGAAGAAGTGGTACCATCGGGCGATTGCGCGTCCGAACCGCCTTGGAAAGCGCTGTCGTTATCGGAAGCAGAATCTGTAATTACCGATGATATATCGGTAGTGGTAGAAGAATCTGTCGGAACGGAATCTCCGCCGCCTAAAGCGATCGATATTACGAGAATAAAGGCTATAACCGAGCCTATTATCCACTTTTTCTTATCCTTCAAGTTAATCCCTCCTATATATTTCGAGAGTTATCTTTTTATGTGAGGTTCCTTCAAAATCCTCTTTCTTTATACATTTAAAGCCGTTATCCTTAGGAGAAAAATTAAAATATGTATCTCCCGGATAATCTCTGTTCCATTTAAAAATATATATTTCATTTGCTTTTTCCGTATCGACGGGAGTGTTTTCATAAAAGCAAAAATCATCTTCACCTGCTACGTTTCCTAAATCATCGCTTATCTCAAGAGCACATTTCCCCTCGAAAAGCTTTGACGAGTATTCGCTAAGATACAATTTACCGTCACCCACAAGAGAGGCAACCTTATTACTAAGCGCATCATCACGGCTCTGACGACGATTATTAAAAAGCATACCGTTTGATTTATCAAGACACACTATGGCCTTCAACAGACACACCTCCGTTTTTTACTCAACTTTCTTTTTAACGAACCACTTTTCCACAGGTAGCTGCGCAAGGATTATCGCGAGGAACACAAGTACACAACCGAAAATCTCATTACCCGAAAGTCTTTCACCAAACACCGCACCCGCAAGGGCTGCAAACACAGACTCGAGACTCATAATAAGACTTGCAACCGTAGGATTTAAGTGCTTCTGCGCCACTATCTGCAGAGTAAATGCGATACCGGAAGACATAACGCCCGCGTAGAAGATAGAAAACCACGCATCACCGATTGCAACGGGATCAACCTCTTCAAAAAGAAACATTCCTACAGCGGAAACAACGGCAGTAACACCGAATTGAATCAGAGATAACCTTACACCGTCAACAGTCTTAACATAGTGATCTACTATCATAATCTGAACCGCAAAAAGAAACGCGCACATAATAAGGAGCACGTCTCCTATTGTAATACTTCCCGCCTCCGTAACGCAAAGGAAATACATACCACAAGTGGCAATTACAATGCAAACCCATAAAATAGGATTAACCTTACGCTTAAAAAGAAGGCCGAGAATGGGCACTATTAATATATAGAGAGTGGTAAGAAAACCCGACTTACCAACACCCGAAAGGATAATGCCGTACTGTTGCACAAGAGAGGCAAGACACACAGACACACCGCACAAAACGCCGCCAATAACAAGGCGTTTTGAAATAAACTGTTTATTTTCTCCGTGGTCACCCTCGCCAATTTTGCGACGGTTGTTTTTATATATACAAAGTGACACGGGAGTAAGCACAACTACCGCAAGACAAGATCTTAAGCAAAGAAAGGTAAAGTTTCCTATCTGCTCAAGACCTTCCTTCTGCGCCACGAAGGCAGTACCCCAGATAAATGCAGCTATCATCAAAAGAAATGATGACAGCAGGGTTTTTGATTTCGAAATTTTATCGGTCATATTTATCCTCTAACATAAATCTGCGAAGCCGATTACGACATCGCAGATTATTATTTCTGTTATGAAAGGCTCTGTCTTACGAGCATAGCCCTTAACTTGTCCCTCTCTATTCTGTCGAGAGGTCTGTCAACCGAAAGCGATATTGTAGCGGGTTGCATATGAATCATAAGAGCCTCTATATGAGAGCATTCCATATTTATAAGTCCCTTTACAGCACCTAATCGTACGAGAGACATAAGATCCATAAATTCGCTGGTATCAATCATACGAGCGTATTTAAGTACACCGTAAGCCCTGTATATTCTATCCTCGGTAACGGGCGCCTTGAAGAGCTCTTCTCTTGCAGTACGCTCCTGCGCCGCAATCTGTAAAGCGATAGATTTAAGGTTTTCGATAGCTGCTTTTTCCGATATGCCGAGAGTAATGGTATTACTGAGACGGAACATATCACCCTTAGCGGCGGCACCCTCGCCGTATGATCCTCTGAGAGAAAGCCCAAGTTTAGATACCATAGTAATAATTTTAGTAATCTGCGAGGTAGATACGAGAGCAGGAAGATGGAGAACAACCGATGCTTTCATACCCGTACCGAGTGCGGTGGGATCCTGCGTAAGGTACCCCAATCTCTCATCAAAAGCAAAATCAAGTTCACGGGAAAGGGCACTGTCTATGGAGTTTGCCGTGCGGTATGCTTCGTCGAGAGCAAATCCCGCATACATAACCTGTAAACGGATATGATCCTCTTCGTTAAGCATAATGCTCACAGCCTCATCTTCTGTAAGGAGAAGTGCTCTACCGTCTCGTGATGATGCAAATTCGGGGCTGACAAGGTGTCTCTCCGCAAGAGATACTAACTCTGCCTGAGAAAGTGTCTTCATCTCCGCGTAATTAAAGGAATAGCCGTCTATCGTATCTGCCGCATCCTTGATCACGGAATTCACCTTAAGCTTTTCCGGAAGAGTAAGTCTGTTGGGAAATGGATAATTTCTGATATTACGGGCAAGGTGAATACTCGTGTTGATCACAACGTCGTTTTGTGCACCTGTACCGAGATACCATTTTGCACTCATTACTCATTGCCCCCTTTCGCAGAAAGCTCTGCAATTTCGTCTCTGAGCTTTGCCGCAAGCTCGAAATTCTGCTCGTCTATTGCATTCTTAAGGTCGCTCTTAAGCTTTTCGATATACATATCGTTACTATCGCCGTGCTCGGGCTTAGTGCCTATATACGATGCCCTGCCGTGGATTCTGTTTATATACGGCATAAGCTTATCGTAAAAGGTTCCGTAGCAATCCGCGCAACCCATCTTGCCGTCACGGGCAATCTCCTCAAAGGTCTTACCGCAGGAATGACATCCCGCAGAGGAGCTCTCTCCCTTGGAAAGGAACTCACCTAAGAGCTCGCCAAAGCCGAGACCGAAGCCCGAAAAAGCCTCACCGTAACCGAGAGAGCGGGCGCAATCTGAGCAAAGATGCACCTCGGCAGCGCTACCGTTGATAATACGCTTCATATGCATATTCGCTTCATTTTTATTACAATTCTGACAGAGCATTCTAACACCTCTTACTGGAAAGAATATATATAATATTATACCTTATTAAACTCTACAATTCAAGAAGAGATAGTGAACTTTAGAAATAATATCTGTCCGAATCATCATATTCATCCTCGTACGGATAGTCGTAGGAATAATCGAAGTCATAATCGACTTCGTCCTCAGACTCTATGTCTATATTTTTCCTGAAATCATCGTAATCAAACACTTTTATATATCCCCCTCTTCAAAATAAATTCAATCATATTCTGTTCGCAAAATATCTTTATATTCAGAATGTAACCAAATTTTAAAACCAACATAATATGGAGTGAAAGGGGGCTTACGAATGGGTTGCTTATTCAACGGCGGTAATAATTGTTCTTGGATTATTATCCTCATAATCATCTTGTTAGTATGCAACGGCCAGGATAACGGTTGTGGTAGAACTAACGATTGCGGTTGCAACGGCTGTGGCTGCTGCTAAATGACAGAAAAAGAAGCCTTCCTCAATTGAGGAAGGCTTCTTGCGTTATTATATTAACCAAACAATACTGTAACAGCAACTGCGCCGACGCTTACGACCATAAGTGCCGCGAGGACGATGCAAATTGCTCTCTTCATTTTATCGGAAAACATTATTCAATACCAAGGAGATTCTTCACGCTATTGGAAATAACGCTGAGCTTCTCCTCTGCCTCCTCTCTTGAGGTAGCCTTTGCGGTGATGTAAATCTTGATCTTGGGCTCTGTGCCTGAGGGTCTTACGATTACGGCATCGCCGCTTTCCATTCTGTAGGAAAGCACGTTTGACTTAGGAAGACCCGTTTCGCCGTCTGTGGTAATACCCTTCTTATAGTCACCTACCCAAACAACCTTGCTACCGTTTATTTCCTTGGGAGGTTTGTTGCGAAGCTCATCCATCATATCGGTCATCTTCTGCATACCTGCGGCGCCTTCGAAAGCGTAGTTATCAAGCTGATTGAAGAAGTAGCCGTACTTCTCATATACGCTGTTCATAAACTGCCAGAGAGTGATGCCCTTGGTCTTGTAATATGCCGCCATTTCGCAGATGATCATTGCGGCATTTACGCCGTCCTTGTCACGGGCATGGATACCTGTAAGGTAACCGTAGCTTTCCTCAAGACCGAGAACGTATCTGCCCTCTTCACCCTTAGCCTCAAGCTCTGTGATACATTCACCGATATACTTGAAGCCCGTAAGAAGGTCTCTCATATCAGCGCCGTATTCCTTACAGATAGCGGAGATAAGGGGTGTAGTAACGATAGTCTTAACGATAACGGGATTTTCGGGGAGCTTACCCTTCTCCTTGAGCTGAGAGAGAAGATATTCGCAAAGCATTGCGCCTACCTCGTTACCTGTCATAAGCTTATATTCACCCTCGTCGCGAACAGCGATACCTACGCGGTCGCAGTCGGGGTCAGTAGCGATCATAAGGTCTGCGGGGAATTCCTCTGTCATAGCGAGACCTTCCTCGAATACCTGACGAATCTCGGGGTTCGGATACGGACATGTAGGGAAATTGCCGTCGGGCTTTTCCTGAGATTTAACAACCTGAAGCTCCTGAACACCTAATTTCTTGAGTACTCTGCGGACGGGCTTGTTACCCGTACCATTAAGAGGAGTATAGAGAACCTTAATACCCGACTTCTTAACAACATCCTTATTAACTGAGCAATCAAGAACACAGTCAATAAACTCATCCTTAAGCCAATCCTCGATATAATCAACCATATCGTTAGCGAGAGCATCCTCGAATGACATTCTCTTAACGCCGTCGAACATATCAACGCTCTTCATATAGCTATAAATCTTAGCGGCGGCTTCGTCGGTAATCTGATAACCCGTAGGATCATAGCACTTAAAGCCGTTGTACTTAGAAGGGTTGTGGCTGGCTGTAATTACGATACCCGATGAGCAATGGAGTCTGCGAACAGCAAAGGAAAGCATAGGTGTGGGCATAAGCTCGGGATAGAGATAAACCTTAACACCGTTAGCCGCAAGCACGCAAGCGGCACTCTCAGCAAACATATCGGACTTGATACGGGAATCGTATGCAATAGCAACAGTAGGCTGTTCGTCACAAACCTCGTTGAGATAATCTGCAAGACCCTGAGTTGCCTGAGCTACGGTATATATATTCATTCGGTTAGTACCCGCACCGATAACGCCGCGAAGACCACCCGTACCAAACTCAAGATTTCTATAGAATCTGTCGAGAATTTCCTCCTCCTTACCTTCGCAAGCCTTAAGTTCAGCCTGAAGATCGGGGTCAAGGACCGCTTTCTCGCTCCAAATTTTGTAAAGAGCATTTATATCATTCATTATAATCTTCCTTTCAAAAGGTTTTTACGTTCAAAAAACACTGTAAATTATATCACTACTAAATAATAAAATCAATTATCTAATAAAATTCGTACGGATTTTTGCTTCGGGTGTGGGACGTTCAATACCGTTTTCCTTGCCTAAAGCGATACATTTAAGAAGCCACGACATATTTCTGCCGATTGTTCGCATAGTCTGAAGTCCCTCTTCATCCTTAAGGACGTCCTCTGCCTTTGAGCCGTGAACCATATTCCAATAGCCCGATGAAACAACAGGCATATTGCTTATGGTCATATATTTATTAAGAACGTCGAGAGCGGCGGTAGAGCCTGCACGGCGACAGCTTACGAGTGCACAAGCGGGCTTATATCTGAAATTAGCACCGCCCGAATAAAATGCTCTGTCAAGAACTGCGCATATTGTACCCGAGGGAGCGGCATAATGAACCGCTGAACCGAACACGAAACCATCCGCATCCTTTGCTTTATCAACGAGTACGTTCACAACGTCATCATCGAAAACGCAATGACCGCCAATCTCGGCACACTTACCGCATCCGATACAACCGCGAACCTGCTTGTTGCCCAACCAGAATATCTCTGTCTCGATGCCTTCCTTATTCAATTCCTTTTCAATCTCGCATAATGCGGTGTAGGTACAACCCTTTTCGTGAGGTGCACCGTTTACAAGTAAAACCTTCATTTTTCTTACCTCTTTAAATCAATTCCATCAACTGAGACGGTTTGTCTATAATATATTCGGAAGAAAGAGATTCTAATACACATTTATCCCTAAATCCCCAGGTTACCGCAACACAGTTAACTCCTGCATTACGCGAAGTTTCAATATCAACCTCAGAGTCACCTACGTAAACCACCTCGTCGGGTGATGCATCCAGAACCTTTATAGCCTCGTTTACGGAGTCGGGACACGGCTTACGGCGAATCCCCTCTCTCTCGCCTACAGCAAAATCGAACAAGCCTTGAAAATACTCTTCCACAAGAGTTTGCACCGCAAAATCAGCCTTATTTGATACGACTGCAAGTTTTATTCCCTTGGCTTTTATTTCTCTTAGAACAGGAATTATACCGTCGTAAGGCTTGGTGTTGTCTGCAGAATGTTCTTTATAATGCTTTTTAAAATCAAGAAAGCATCTTTCAAGAAGCTCGTCATTGGTATTTTCGGGTACGGCTCTTTCTATAAGAAGACGAATACCGTTACCCACAAAAGCGCGTATTTCATCTATAGTTCTTACGGGAAGACCGTTTTTGGAAAGAGTGAAATTTACGCTGTTTTTCAGATCCTCAAGGGTATCAAGTATAGTACCGTCAAGGTCAAATATAACTGCCTTAAGCTTCATCCTCGGGACACTCCAAATCAACTATCTTGTATTCGTGGAAAAGCTTAGGAAGAACCTTTTCCTTAAGGTCAGCGGTGCTGAACTTTACCGTTGCCGTATTAACACAAGGATGACAAGCAAAAAACTCTTCATTAAATACGTTTTTTTCTATAAGAAGCTGAACCTTTTTCTCTTTATCATACAAAAGAGAAAGCACCGTAAGAGAGCCGGGTGTAACGTTAAGAAGCTCCGTCATCTGCTCACCGCTTGCAAAGGAAAGACGGGCAGAGCCTATCTGCTTAGAGAGATACTTTGTCTTGAAGGGCATGTCACCGGGTATAAGGAGCATATAAAAATCGGTCTGCTGACGGTTCGTAAGAAGAAGATTCTTGCAAATCTTAGCACCGATAATCTTTTCCACACCCTCGCAAAGCTCAATGGTAGCCGCTTCGTCATGCTCCGCACGGATATATTCTACCCCGTTATTTTCAAGAAAAAGATAGCTATCCATTTCCTTTTGTGTTGTAGTGGTTTCGGGATGGATATTAAATGTTTCAGGATTTATATACATAATTTCACCTTATTTAAAATTTTTAAGTGTCTTTTCAGCCGCCTCTCTCAGGCAGAAGCCCGTAAGAGATACGCCGTTCATATTATATTCCTCGGTAAGTGTAGCGAGAGCTTCGACTTTCTCTGCGGTGGGGTCAACCCAAACCGCAAGAATACTGTCAAGAAGATCGCAACACATAGAGAATTTATTTACCCACTTTTTCATTTCAGCGAAAAGCGGTACGGATTCATCACTTATGAGAGCGAGGCAATCGCGCATTTTAGCGTTGTAATCAGAAAACTCAAAAATTGCTTTTTCCTTATCACCTGTAGTCATAAGGAAATTGATTCTTCCGAGAGTTTCGCTCATAAAAGCGGAACTATACTTCGTAAGACAAGATACGCCTAAATGGTCTGCAAAGTAAGCGAATCTCTCTGCATCGTCTCCAAAAATTTCTCTGTGTGCATTTTCGAGAGATGTACCGGGATTATACGCCACGGGATTCCAAAGATAATCAGCAATAGTCATAAGCGGTATCTTTGAACATTCCGCGTACTCCATAACGTTTGAAATAAGTCCGTCACAAGTTTTATAAAGTTCCTTGTCTCTTCCTTGAATTGCACCAAGGTGCATTTCCTGGAACATTTCGCAATCGTTTACGGGATAATTATCCCAGAAGAGCGGCTTATGGTCTGTGGAGCGGAAAAGCTCTTGACTTTCTCTCACGGTAAGTACTCTTGAGCATATCTCCTCACCCGTCCAGAACATTTTCACGTCAGCAGGGATACCCTTTCCGAATTTTGAAATATAATAACCGTTTTCATCACCGCTGTACTGAGTGGGACAAACGGTTAATTTGATATCATTATCGAGTAATTTTAACTCGTTATATACGCGGTTAATGAGGTCAATATGGGCATCAACTATGCCGTCATATTTTGCCGCATCCTCCTCATACTGAAATTCCCACGGAATATCATCGAGAAGAAGTCCAATACCCCTGACACCGATATTATATATGCTCTTGATTTTATCAATAAGCAATCTAAAATCATCATCGGAGGTGTATTTATAGGAGAGTCCGGGACCTATGCACCAATTAAAATCGAAGAAATTTTCTTTTGCATAATCAACGAGACTTTTTAAATCCGCAAGCTCCTTTTCGGGATATAAATCTCTCCACTTTTCACGGTGATAAATATCATCCTTCGGAGCATAAAAGTATGTATTCATACCATACTTAGCCATGAGCTTCATCACAGAAAGTCTCTTCCCTTGCTCCCATGTATCTCCATAAAAGCCCTCGATATATCCGCGTGTTTCAAAGGCGGGATAATCCTCCGCAACACCTTCACAAAGAGAACCATCCTTTATGAACTTACAGAGAGTATTAAGACCTCTAAATGCGCCGATTTCCGTAGCAGTCTCTATAACCGCACCGTTCTCGGAAACCGAAATAATATATTTCTCTGAGGATATTCTCTTGAGTTCTTCTATATATGTAGTCTCGCGGGTATCGGTACGCTTTACCGTAACGGAATAACCGCCGTTAACATCGATATCATACTCATTGAAAACGCGAAGAGCAAGCTCCTTAAAATCACCGCAAACACAAACGGAAGAAACAGTAATATTCTTGCCTGTAAGATTATTCTTCTGTATTAAAGGATAAATCATAAATGCTTTATCTCCTTTTTATATTTCTCTACTAATTTGTCATTCACAAGGTCTCCGCCGTCAACGTTTGCACTAAAAAAGTGCTCGGGGCAGAAGCCTTTTTTTATACAGATATCAACGGCCTCGGCAACTACGCTATTGAGAATAAGGGCACCTGCTACTGTAGAGGTAGCGCATATCTTACCCTCTACGCCATCAATCTCAACACAAGCATCGCCGACACAACCGCAGTTATCGAGTACAACGTCTGCTATTTCATACAATCGCTTACCGCTACCGTGACGGGACTCACCCGCAGAAGAATGAGCGATATTTGTAAGGGCGATAACGGTAAGTCCCCTCGCCTTACAAAGAAGAGCCATATCTACCACTACGCCGTTTCTGCCGGAATTTGAGATAATTACAATTACGTCGTCAGAGGTTATCTTGTATTCATCATATATTTCTTCTGCAAGGCCTTCCTTACGCTCATAGAGTGTACTTCCGTGAGCATCCGCGTGAAGCATAAGCTCGTCTATCAGTATAGGTTGAATATTCAAAAGTCCGCCCGCTCTGTAGAAAAGCTCCTCGCTGAGCATATGGGAGTGACCTGTACCGAAAAGAATAATTCTTTTACCGCTCATAATAGCCCTTGAAAAGGCTTCGGCTGACTTCTCGATAGATATATCACATTTACACTCAATTTTTTCAATTATATTTTTGATATTGTTTATATACTCGTTGTACTTTTTCATAAAGCCCTCGCTAACTTCAAGGCACCCTCTTCGGGCGGTGTTTCAAGGCGTTTCACGTTTAAGTCAGGGAGATCATTGTTCACTAATTCATCACAAAACGCATCAAAGAAGCCGTGGCAATTTTTGAACATACCGCCGTAAACCGCAAGTTCCGAATAATTATCCGTATCTTCAAGAAGAAGCTTCACGGAGAATTTTGCAAAATTCTCTGCCTCAGCCTTAATAAGTTTATTGGCGAATCCGCATCCGCTCTCAGCAAGCTCACTAACCCGCGCACAGAAGCCTGCGATATAATCCTTCTTAGTATCGGGTGAATAAAGAACGTCTATTATACCCTTTACGGAAGATATACCGAAATAATCAAGAGCTTCGAAAACGATCTCGTCCATTTCACCGCAATCATAGAGATAGCAACAATGTCTGATAGCCTCTATAGCTACCTGATAAGCAGAGCCTTCATCTCCCAAGAGGTGACCCCAGCCACCCTTTACGATTATTTCGCCGCCCTCGGTTTCACCTATTGCCATGGAGCCTGTACCGCATATAGCAACCGCCCTGCAATCAGATGCCCTGAGGGCTACGTAAGCGTCGCTGTTCATACGGATTTTGTCTGACCTTATGATACCGTCGCAAAGGGCCTTGACAGTATTTTCATCTGCTTCCCAATCCAACGCGGAGCAACCGATAAATGCACCTGTGAAGACGATATCTCCAAGTTGGTTTTCAATGGACTTTATAACGTCTGAAAGGTTATCTCTTGCCATATCCATACCGACGGAATAGAAATTAATTGACCCACTCTCTGCTCTGCAAAGAATGTTGCTGTTTTCATCGGAAACTGCCGCAACGGTACGTGTACCGCCTCCGTCTATACCAAGATAATATTTCAAGAAAATCACCTCATATATAATGGGAACAAAGGGAGTAAAAATTACTCCCTTTGATGCTTTTTACTTATTATTAACTATCTTCATCATCTCTGCTACATTTTCTACGATAGTCTCGTTAGTAAGATAGCCGAGAGAGTTGGTCTCATGATAATGGCGTCTGTCGTGGACATCTCTGCCCTGCTCGATATACGCCTGTGTGGGATGAAGAATATAATCGTTCGGGGGAACGCAATATCCCGTCATATCGTTTGATACGGCATAAACGAGAAGATCCTTATCACCAACAACGTCAATAACGGGTGTGGGGTTGATGTCGGTGCCTTTACCGGTAGCAGACTTGTCTGCCTCTGCCGCACCGCCGTAGATAACCTCGGGGAAGGGTTCGCCGGGAAGGAGAATGATCTGCTGAGTACCGAGCTTTATGTAAGTCATTTCCGTAAGAAGAGAAAGACCGATCTCACCCTTATCGGAAGCATATCTCTGTCCGGAAACTGCACCGATTGTAACCATAAGCGCAAGAAGTCCGTTATCAACGGGAGAGAAATACTTGTGCTGAAGCACGGTAATCTCAACGGGCATTTCCTTATCGTTATCAATAATAAGAGCCGCTTTACCGAGTGTTTCACCCTGAATACGAGTTCGCTCAACTACGTCGTCGCAGAAATCACCGGGGTCAACAGCACCGATAGCGCCTGCACCGAAGAGAACGTTTACTGTCTTAGTATCATTAATTGTTTTTCTGAGCCAATAGGGATAGTCGGCACTTACGTCTCTGTTGCCGCCACCGAGAGTATTGGGATGAGCGGCGAAGTTCATAAACCATGTCTCTGTAGAGCCGTCATCGGGAACGAAGCGTGTACGAGTAAGCACGTCGTGAAGAACGATAGGCTCGCGCTTGTCGTGCTGTGCCTCGGGTACGTGAATAGTACCTATATAGAGCTTACCTGCTTTGCGGTTAGCGTAGCACTCTCTTGCCACCTCTTCGAGAGACTTAAGAAGGAGTGCCATATACTCAGGGTCCTTACCGCTCTGAAGTTTGTAAAGCTGACCCCAATAGCCGACCGTATCAAAGCCCGCGTGAGTGTGAGAGAATGAAAGGAATACACCTGCGCACTTGCTCTCTGCCATAAAATCCTTAAGATTATCTCTTACGATGTTAAGCTCGAAATTAGTAAGACCGATAATATCAGCCGCAAGATGAACGTAACCGCCGTTATCATCTGCACCTACCCACATAGCGCTAACTGTGATAGGGTCGTGCACTCTCTCGATAACGTGGCCCATACCGTGACCGGCTATCCAATATTTCTTAGCGTGAATATCTGCCGGCATAACCTCGCACATAGCGTAACCGCAAACGTAACTGTTACCCTTAATAACTGTAGGCACAGCGCGAGGAAGGTCACCTGCCACAATGCCCTTCTTTCTCAATTTCTTAGATGTTCTCTTACCAACGGCAACTACTGCCTTGGCGGCAAATTCATTAACACCCATAATTAACCTCCGAAAATAAACGTAATATATACATATTTTTACAATTATATTTTACTAATAATAAGCTGTAAAGTCAATGAAATTACTTGCTAAATACACCCCTTAAGAATTGTGAAAATAGGACAAAAAACACGGCAGAGATCTCTGCCGTGTCAATTCAGTTTAATTAAATCAATAATTCTCTTTTCTTACCTCGAAATAGCTCTGAGGATGAGCGCATACGGGACATACATCGGGAGCCTTCTTACCCATAACAAGATGACCGCAATTACGGCATTCCCACATTGTCTCCTCTGCCTTTTCAAATACCTTCTGCATTTCAACGTTATTGAGAAGCTTTCTGTAACGTTCCTCGTGAGTCTTTTCAATAGCAGCTACCATTCTGAATTTTCTTGCAATCTCTGTAAAGCCCTCTTCCTCTGCTTCATCAGCAAAGGTAGCGTACATATCTGTCCACTCGTAGTTTTCGCCTGCTGCAGCTGCCTCAAGGTTTTCTGCAGTAGTACCGATACCCTTAAGCTCCTTAAACCACATTTTAGCGTGTTCCTTTTCGTTGTTTGCGGTTTGCTCAAAAATAGCAGAAATCTGTTGGAAGCCTTCTTTCTTTGCTACAGAAGCAAAGTAGGTATATTTGTTTCTTGCTTCGCTCTCGCCTGAGAAAGCGGCTCGGAGATTCTGTTCTGTTTTTGAACCTTTAAGTTCCATAATTAATCAACCTTTCTTGTTCGATATATACATATTTTCCCTTTTGGGGAATTAATTATACTATAATTGAAAAAATTTATTTTGTCAAAAGATTTTTAGTTTTTTTGTTTGTTGACTTATGCATTTTATTGTGGTACTATAAATCCAAATTATGTATTCAAAGGAGAATATAATATGGCAAAGTTAAAAGACATTGACAAGGCCGCAGAGTCTAAAGGCTCTCTTCTTGTTACAATCTGGCAGTTCGTAAAATTCATCGTTGTAAGCCTTCTTGCAATGATAGTACAGTTCGTACTCCTCAACACACTCAACCTCATCCCCGCTATCAAGGATCTTTACACTCAGGATTTCACCTGGTTCGTTTTTGCATAC
>JAZUSK010000008.1:0-94385 GCA_045606645.1 Acutalibacteraceae bacterium
TTGAGGTCGAAGATTTTAAAAAGTGCGGATTTTTGGTCAATCAAGGCACAAAACGCAGTTAATCCTTTCGGATTAACGAGTATTTTAACGTAGAGTGAGCGAAAATTCGCCTTTTAAAAACAGGTTCGGATTATTCTTGTCACCCTAATGCAACGTAGCTCTGAGTAGCGCTATCGAAGTAATAATCCTGCTCTGCACCTAAAGCAAGCTGATACTCTGTAAGAGTACCGTCTTTCTCGTGAACCGCAATAACGTTTACGTTTGCACCTGATACAACCGCTACTCTTGTAGTAACTACGAGAATATATTCAGAGAGAGCCTTGGGCATACCAACAGGTGATAAATCATACTGCGAGAACCTCGCCTGAAGAGCGTTATTATTCTCCTCGTGGTACTGAAAATCGACCGGTGTATCGGACTGCGGCGGGTTATTTCCCGTTGTGCCTACAGAAGTATCCGTTGTATCGGAGGTATCCACTCCGGAATCCGCAACAACAGAAACGTATTTCTGCGACGCCTTGTCAAAAACGTAGCAGCCTACGCCGTCAACAAAGTACACCTGCTCCGCAGACACGCCGCCTGCAGGAATAGCCTCAACTCGACATCCGTTTACACCGTTGTAAACTTCAGATGAAAGTTTAAGGGTGTAATCGTATATGTCACCCGTTATTCGTAACTGGTCACTTGTAAAGCTACCTAAAATAGCTCTGATATTATCCTCATCAAAGGTGATCGCCATACCGCCGTTGTTACTTACCTCAACCTGAGTTCCAACAACGTTTGTGGATGCAGTAGTAGCATCTGTGTTATTGCCGCCGCAAGCAGTCAAGCCAACGGCCAGTACAAGAATTATAGATACAGAAAGAAACTTCTTCATAAACGTCTCCTATAAGGTTATATAGATTTATTACATAGTAAATATACCCCTTTACAAGAGTTTTGTCAACTGAAACAGAGTGTTTAGAATTTGGAAAACACCGCTTCTCGGCGGTATTTTTCTCTTGTAGCAATACCCCCTCTGATATGACGCTCCTCCTTATTAATGTCAAGAACCTTTCTAACCTCCGAAAAGAGCGAAGGATCAATTTTACGTAGTCTTATGGTCACGTCGCTATGCACCGTGGATTTGCTCACGCCGAATTTTTTTGCCGCACCGCGGACGGTTGATTTACTTTCTGCAATATATCTGCCAAGCTGTACTGCCCTATCTTCAAAATCGCTATACATAATAAAAGCCTCCCATAGAGTTCTATTGAACTATATGAGAGGTCTTTGTATTAATATGACAACTTAATTATTTCTTTGTAGGCTCATTCTCACGAATCCATTTAACCATGTCTGTAACAGACTGTTCGACGGTCATAGGATTGTAATCAAGCTCTTTTCTTGCCTTCTCGATTGAGAAGTTACAGTTTGAAACAAGCTTACGGATAGAGTATCTTGTGAAGAGAGGTGTCTTCTTAGCAACCTTGTAGAAAACTTCAGCTGCAGGAGCTACGAACTTTGCAAAGCCGTAAGAAAGCGGAATCTTGGGAGCCTTTTTACCGCAAGCCTTTGCCGTTGCGGCAATGAAATCTGCAACGGAGATCTGCTCACCGCAAAGGATATAGCATTCACCCTTGCCGCCCTGCTTAGCAGCCATATACATACCGTGAGCAACGTCACGGATATCAACGAAGTTGTAAGCACCGAAAGAAAGTGTAACGGGGAAAATACCGTTCACAAACATTCTTACCATCTCGCCAACATTAGAAACCTTGAAATCATAAGGTCCGATGCAAGCGCCGGGATGAGTAACAACCGCATCAATTTTACCCGCTCTTACCTCATCAAGAACATACTGAGTTGCAGTTGCCTTTGTCTTGGCATATGTACCCTCAAGGTCTTCAATGGGGAAATTGTCAACCTCACGCATAACCTGATTATCAGGAAGCGGAACGAATGCGTCAACTGATGAAGCATAGATAAGACGACGAACGCCCTTTTCCTCACAAGCCTGAACAACATTCTTAGTACCGCCAACGTTAACGTTCCAGATCATATCCTCTTGGTCAGCGTTAATATCAATAATACCCGCAAGGTGGTAAACCACGTCAACGCCTTCAAATGCACTGCGAAGCGCATCTAAATCGGTAACGTCGCCGTAAACTTTCTCGCACTCGATACCATCGAACTGCTTACTGTCTTTTCTGATGAGAATGCGAACCTTTTCGCCGCAATCAACGAGCTCTTTAAGAAGTGCATAACCGATGTGACCGGTAGCACCTGTTACAAGACTGATTTTATCGCTCATATCTTTATTACCCTCACTCATTTAATGAAATTGGATTATTATCAGTTTATACGTTCTGCGACTAAAAAGCCGCAGAACGTGCGAAATCACGAAAATTACTCGCCCTTCATTCCGAGAAGCTCTACTGTTCCGTCATAAACAGCCTGAGAAACCTTGATTGAGTCAAAGATTGCTGCCTTGATATCGTCATCAGTAGCACCAAGCTCCTTAGAGAAACGGTCGGGAATAAAGAGATTTATTCCCATAATATCTGCAAGTCCGTCAACGTCAATACCGCTTTCAATACCCTTTTCAGCGTATTCCTTCTTAACGCCGCCGAGACCCATTCTCATCATCCAGGGAGCAACGCTTATAATCTTTCTGTTTTCACCCATACCTCTTGCGGCATAAACGATTTTAAGGAATTCCTTCCATGTAAGGTTATACATAGAGATGGGCCATGCCTTAGCACCCTTTGACTTTTCAGCAGCACCAACGATAACCTCACCAACCTGGCGAACTGTAAGCATAGCTGTCCCGCCGCCGGGATACATTGTGAAGGGAAGCTTATCCATTCTCTTGATCTGCTCGATAAGAATAACCCAAACGGGCTTTCTGCCGGGCTGAGTACCGAAAATATAGGGAAGTTCAAGAACTGATACGTCGAAGTTTTCATCGGCAAATGAGAAAGCAACGTTCTCCTGATCGATACGGCTTCTGATGTAGGGATGCTTCTCTGTGAGCTTCATACCAGGGCGCTCCTTTGCAAGATATGCAAAGTAAGAGCCGAGGATAACAGCACTCTTAACGCCAACCTCCTTACAAAGAGGAAGGATTCTCTCAAGAGGCTGAATATTGTACTTGTAGTAAGCATCGTAAACGGGTGCAGGGAACTCAACACGCTCGTCGATACCTGCTGCGAAAACGAAGCAATCGTGACCCTTAAGGAGCTCACGGATCTCGTCATCTGACTTTTCATAAATGTTGCAGAATTCGAGCTTCATTTCCTGAGGAATGGGAGCTCCCTCGGGAAGAGGAGGTAACGCAACGCTTGTTACCTCGTGGCCACGTTCAATAAAGATTCTTGCGGCTTCACAACCAAGAAGGCCTGTGCCGCCAATCATAAATACTTTCATTCTGTTACCTTCTCCTTAAAGTTATCGAAAATCTCGGGTCCATAAACGTTATTTTCGCCTTCACGGTCCCAAACCTGAGCAAAGAAGGGATTGATTCTTGCTTCTTCGTCGTAGTTCCAGGGCCAGGGAAGCTCTGCGGGGCACCAGTGACCGCCCTTGAGAACAAGGTTGGGTGACATCTCGAACTCGTTGCCTCTTGCACTTACCCACTTAACCGGTGTGTACATATCAACGATCTCTGTAGCGAGACACTTACCGCCACGGAACTCAGCAGCCTTCTGAAGGTCTTCGAGAGTAAGAGAATCAAAGGGCTTGGTCTCATCGTAGCCATGGTCGAGAACCTTAACGTCGGGAGCAGTTGTCTGCTTTGCGGGAATGATGATTTCGAAATCCTTCCAGCTTCTGGGAAGCTTCTCGTATTCTTCCATACTGCCGTAGTATGCTGTCATACGAACGTCAACCTTATTTTTAGCCCACCAAAGAGTACCGTACTCGGGAGTCTCCGCGATTTTCTTCATCCAGAGCTTCTTGAGAATGGGTGCGAAGGGCTTTGCAAGGAATGCCAACTTGTAGAAGGATTCAACCTTATTCATCATGCTCTTGAAATAGTCCTTAACGGGAATATTTGCACGGAAGTGGCAGTACTTTTCAAGCTCGTCGCCGTCATAGTACCACTGACCGTGGAAATTGCGGGTTGTAAACCAATGGGGGTCAAAGAGCTTCTTGGGTGAGCCGAGACCAAGCGTACCGAGAAGGAGATCCTCGAACTCGTAGTTTGTGATTCTGTATTTTTCACCTGAACCAATGTTATAGAATCGTCTCCAGAATTCCTCGGGAATATCGTCACCGCAAACGTTTGCAAGAAGACGACCTGAGTCCTCTACTGTAGCCCATTCAAGCATACCGTTGATCGGAACGTGGTACATAATAGGCTCAAGATTCTTAAGAATAGCGGGATAAAGGATACCTGACTGACGGAGAGATACCCAGTGCTTAAGACCTGACTCAGCAAAAACTGCCTCTGCCTTGATCTTACTGATAGCATAGTGGTCATAAACGCTTACCTTGAGAGGGTCACCTGTTCTACCCCAATGAATAGGAGCGTTTCTGTCACCTGTCTCAGCAACCGTACCGATGTAAACAACCTTAACAGCGTCGGGATCGGGCTGTGCCTTAACAGCGTTAACGATATTCTGTGCTGCTGCAACGTTTGTCTTCTGAGTCTTAACGGGATAATAGTCTGCTGCGGGAGAAACCATACCGCCTACGTGAAGAACGTAGTCAGCGCCCGTTACCATATCAAGAACATCCTCATAATTTGTAAGGTCGCCCCATACGAAACGGATAGCAGGATCATCCATGTACTGTGCGAATTTCTCGCGGTTCTTCTTGCTGTCTCTGTTAAGAAGAACGATGTTGAATTCATTTTTACGTGCATAAAGCTCCAAGAAACCCTGGAAGCCCATAGTACCGGAAGAACCGGTAAGGGCAACTGTCTTTTTCTGCATTTCAAAATCCCCCATTTTCATAAAATTATACATCTTAATTATAAAAAAATTACTATTTATTGTCAATAGAACTAAGGCTTTTATAATGCTCTCCATCGTTAAAAAATAAACAAAAAAGAGGGTTGTTTTTTGACAAACCCTCCAAATTTGTTTATTATCTCAGTTTTTTGCTTATTTTAGCAGATACTCGCTCGATTAAAACGTCGTTTTTCTTAAGGGAAACGTCGTACATAAGAAAGACCACGTTCGCAAGAGAAAGGAGTATGGGAATGGTGAATCTTCCTAAGTCAGAGTACTCCTCCCCCGACACTCCGAAAAGATAAACGCTGAGCACACCTATGAGCACTGCACCGCAGTTAAATATTATAAATTTAACAACCCAAGATGCTACTTTCGGAAGCATTTCAAGCTTACCCTTGATGATGGGATAGTAGCCGAAGATAAGCGCGTATGTAAGCGCCGCCTCTTTATCGGTTATGAGAACGAGACATAAAACGGACGTAGCAATATACACGCCTAAAGCATATTTTACGCTCATAGACCTGAGAACAAGTATGACTATAACACCCGTCAGAATCGGCATAATATACATAGCCACGGGTATTACGGTCGTAACCGCCATAAGCACCACGGACAAGGCTATAAGCATACCGCAAAGGGCAGTTTTCTTAGCCTTTCTCATTAGCCGATAACTACCTCGTGACCCGTACGGGCAGACTCATATATTGCATCTAAAATCTTCATTAACTCAACGCCATCCTCAGCGGGAGCGATACAAGATGTACCGTTAAGAACGCAATCAACAAAGTGATTGATTTCTCTGCAGAAAAGTCCATTAAAGGCAAGGCTTGTATCATTATTGAAGTTAAGGTCAACAAGATAACCGTTTTCCTGGCTGAAAATTTCAACCTGCGGATCAAGCTTGGCGCCTGCCTTTGTTCCGAAGAACTGTATATTTCCCTCGTCCTTTTTGATATTAAGAGAGAAGCTTGCTTCAACGGAAAGAACAAGTCCGTTATCAAAACGGATAAGCGCAGTTGCAAAATCCTCAACATCGCAGATATCGTTTTCACCTGCGGACACTGAATTATAGCCCTTGCCGGTCTTTATGTCGGGGCGGTTAAAGAGCTTCCGGAATGTAGCGCCATAAACAGATACGGGCTTGGGGTTGCCACAGAGGTATCTGGAAAGGTCGATTACGTGAACACCTAAGTCGATAAGAGGTCCGCCGCCGGAACGGGACTTGTCGCCGAACCAACCGCCGGGGTTGCCGTTACGGCGAAGGTAAGTAGCTTTAGCATAGTAAATCTCACCGAATTTACCCGCATCTATGAAATCGCGCATAACGTCTGCATCGTTACCATAACGACGAACGAAGCCGATCTGAAGATGTCTGCCGTTTTTCTTAGCGGCATCGAGCATCTGCTCTGCCTCGGCAGTATTCATAGCCATAGGCTTTTCGCAGATAACGTCTTTACCAGCATTAAGCGCTGCTATCGTACATTCCGCGTGAACCGCATTCCACGTACACACGCTTACGATATCTATTTCGGGAAGAGCCTTAAGCATCTCATCCTTGTCGAGGAAGCAACGCTCCTCGGGAACGCCGTACTTTTCCGCCATCTTTTTAAGCTGAGCTTCATTTATATCGCAAAAAGCATATAATTCTACGTTGGGATTTTTAATATAGCCGTTAATGTGCTCGTTAGAAATACCGCCTACACCGATAACGGCCGCTTTTAACTGTTTCATATAATTACCTCCGAGAAAGGGTTATTTGGTAAAAAATATTATATCATTTTGTTTCGAAAATCGCAACAGTATTGTGGACAAAGCAACAGTTTTACTTTATAATGATAACGCTAAGATTTATAAAAGAAAAGAGATAATGAAAATGTCTTATTTATACGAAATGCACGCTCATACGGTAGAAGTAAGCACCTGTGCAAGGGCTACCGCAAAGGAAATGATCGAGTATTACGAGGGAAAGGGCTATACGGGTATCGTAAGCACTAACCATATGAATTCCTCTACCTTCAGCAGAGCCGGTCTCACCGATGCTCCCTGGGACAAAAAAGTTGACCACTTTATGAAGGGATATAATCTCCTAAAAGAGGCGGCGGGCAATAAATACCACGTGCTGCTCGGTGTGGAGATTTGCTTTCACAATGACCCTAACGATTATCTGGTTTACGGTGTAACGGAGGATTTTCTGAGAAGTCACGGGGACCTGATGTCTATGGATATGGAGAGCTTTTCAAAGCTCGCAAAAGAAAACGGGCTTATCTTTCTCCAGGCGCACCCTTTCAGACGAGGTCTCGAGGTTGCCGACTGGGAATATTTAGACGGCTACGAGGTATTCAACGGCAATCCCCGTCACAACTCCTGCAATGACATAGCCGAGATATGGGCTAAAAAGCACGGCAAGTCAATCGTAGTTTCCGGCTCAGACTTCCACCAAAAGGGTGACGAAGCAATCGGCGGTATATACTTCGAAAAGGAAATCAAAACAAACGATGAGCTTCTCGAGGAATTAAGAAAAGGTAACTATACTTTAAAAAAAGGTGTCTGACCAACGGTCGGACACCTTTCTCAGTTAGGAATTAGGAGTTAGGAATGAGGAATTGCGGAACTGCGTTGCGATTATAAAGCTTCGCGATACATTCTCTGTACCGCGAAGCTTTATATTCGTTTGGAAGCGGAGCTTCCCTTCGATTTTTAATTTTGAATTGTGAATTTTTAATTTTCCGTCACCATTGGTGGTGGGGCGGGATAATTTCGTTCGTTGTCTTCCTTCTTCGATTTTATCGCGTATGCAACTATCAATGATATTATCTTAAAAACAACAATAATTGCCGAGTAAAGAATGAAGAGGAATATAACAGTAAATCCGTTACCGTAGCTATCCTCAGCTAAAAACTGAATTTCTTCCGGAACAAAACCCGAGACGATAATAGGTCTGATAACAATCTCAGCAAACGCAAGAACGAAGCACACAACGGAGCTAAGCACGTCCATTCCCACAACACCTGAAATGGTATCGTTTTTCTTAAAGAAGGTCAGGAATATCAACCCGTAAAGCAAAGCCGCAATAACGGTTAATACAACGTTCCATACTCCTAAATCAACCCAAAAGCTTACCCAAAATAAAACTTGATTAATGAAATACCATAATACAAACTTCAAAAAACCGGTCAACAAGGTGTACAGTGCTTTCTTCATATCATTCGCCTCCGAACAATCTGTAATCCACCCGTAATATTGCATTTTGAATTGTGAATTTTTAATTCTTTTTAGATACCTTCGGAATCGTAAAGGAACACTGTCTCCAGGGCAATCTTAACACCTGCATCGATAGCCTGTGCAGAGAGATTATCTGCATCGTCGAGACGAGTGTGATAATATCTTGCGGGAGTGGGATCCATAGCAACGATAGAGGATGCGGGGATCTTAGCCTGAGACATTGCGGCGGCATCTGTTGAGCCGAGAGCGATTGTACCGATGGGCACATCAAAGCCCACTTCCTTAGCAGCCTTCTGAATAAGCTCTGCAACGCGACGGTCATTCTTAACCATACCCGTCATATCCTTCTCGTAGATATCGAGGAAGTCGAGCTCACGGATGGTATCGAAGCCAACGAAAATAGTCTCAACACCGTCCTGATGGAGCATATCGTAGTTTTCTTTTGCAAAAGATTTTGCACCGCGAAGACCTGCTTCTTCACCACCTGCACAAAGAACGGCTACTTCGGTATTCTCAAAGCGGATATCGTTATCGTGAAGGAACTTTGCAGCCGCACATGAAATAAAGCAACCCGTAAGGTCATCGTTAGCACCTACAACGGGCATTTTATAGTTGCAGAATCTGAGAGCCATAATAAGAATCGGAACTGTGAGGTACATTGCAACCGCGAGAATCTTAAGAGCGAGATTGCCGCCCTGACCCCAAACAACGGAGCCGAATGCACCGTCATAAATGATACCGTAAATATTTGCACCGAGACCTAAAAGAATACTGATAACAGCAGTTACGATTATAAGAGCAACGACTGGTCTTCCACCCTTATATGTATATGTCCACTCGAAAGCAGAGTCGGTATGACCGGAGAGGATAATTCTCTTCTTGGTCTCCCCTTTTGCCTTGATTACGCCATATACGTTTCCGCTGGTCTTCTTAGGGAAGAAAACATCAAGCACGGGCTTATAGAAAATGAATTCCGCAAGAACAAGGAAAAGAGTAACCGCGGAAAGAACGAGACCTATTACGCTCCAGCCTAATGTAAAGAACAATACGTTAAGCATAAGAAGCACAGAGCCGATGGGAACCCACGACATAAATGCCTTGTCGGAGCATTTGAACTCCTGGCGCTCTGCGGTATCGCACCACTTTTCGAGATCTGCCTGCATATATTCCTGTGCCTTCTGCTCAGCCTCGCTGCCTACAGGACGAGGACCGAAATTCTTACAGACGTTTTTTATGCTTTTAATAGCATAGTTTGTATATTCCCTTACCTTTATATCATAGTTAGGGATGCTTTCATTTGCTTTCATAATATTTCCTCTTTTAACTGATTAGTTTTTAACAATTATATAACATCTCTGTTCATATATCAAGATTTACTTAACAAAGGCTTCAAATATTTTCCCGTATAGGAGCGTTTGCACTTTGCTACCTCTTCCGGAGTACCCTGAGCGACTATTTCACCGCCGCCGCTACCGCCTTCGGGACCCAAGTCTATAATATGATCGGCGGTCTTAATAACGTCAAGGTTATGCTCAATAACGATAACGGAGTTTTCGTTATCTACAAGCTTATTGATAACCTCAAGAAGCTTCTTCACGTCGTAGGAATGGAGACCCGTTGTAGGCTCGTCAAGGATATATACAGTTTTACCCGTTGATTTTTTTGAAAGCTCAGTTGCTAATTTTACTCGCTGAGCTTCGCCACCCGAAAGAGTGGTTGCAGACTGACCGAGAGTAATATATCCGAGACCTACGTCATAGATGGTTTCGAGTCTGTTTCTGATTTTGGGAACGTTCTCGAAGAAGCCCATAGCTTCTTCAACAGTCATATTGAGCACGTCACTTATGCTCTTGCCTTTGTATTTTACATCGAGGGTTTCTCTGTTATAACGAGCACCGCGACAAACCTCGCAAGGCACGTACACGTCCGAAAGGAAGTTCATTTCTATCTTTATGATACCGTCACCCTCGCAAGCTTCGCATCGTCCACCCTTTACGTTAAAGGAGAAGCGACCCGCATCGTAGCCCTTTGCTTTAGCATCCTGAGTCTGTGCAAAGAGATTACGGATATCATTAAACACTCCCGTATAGGTTGCGGTATTGGAACGAGGTGTTCTACCGATAGGAGACTGGTCGATATCTATTACTTTATCAAGATGCTCTATGCCGAGAATTTCCTCGTGCTTACCCGCGAATTTACGGGCATTGTTAAGCTCAGCCGCCAGTTTCTTATAAAGAATCTCATTGATTAGTGAAGATTTACCCGAGCCCGAAACACCTGTCACACAAACAAGCTCACCAAGGGGGATTTTAACATCAATGTTCTTAAGGTTATTCTGCGACGCACCCTTGATTTCTATAAACTTGCCGTTACCCTTACGTCTCTTTTCGGGAACCTCGATTTTCTGCTTACCCGAGAGGAATTGACCCGTAAGAGATCTTTCGCATTTTTTGATTTCCTCTACCGTACCTGCGCAGACTATCTCACCGCCGTGAACACCTGCACCGGGGCCAACGTCAACAATGAAGTCTGCCTCGTTCATAGTCTCCTCATCGTGCTCTACCACTATAAGGGTATTTCCCACATCGCGAAGATTTTTGAGGGATTCAAGCAACTTCTGATTATCTCTCTGATGGAGACCGATACTGGGCTCGTCGAGGATATACAGCACACCCATAAGGGATGAGCCTATCTGAGTAGCAAGTCTTATTCGCTGACTTTCACCGCCCGACAAAGTACCCGATGAACGAGAAAGAGTAAGATAATCGAGACCAACGTTGCAGAGGAAACGGAGTCTTGACTTAATCTCCTTAATGATCTGCTTACCGATTATCTCTTCCCTTTCGGTAAGTTCGAGACTCTCAATAAAGGCTAACTCATCACCGATGGACATATCGGTAAATTCCTTGATATTTATACCGCCCACTGTTACGGCAAGAGCACCGGGTTTAAGACGAGCACCTTTACAATCGGGACAGGGACTTTCGGTCATATACTGCTCTATCTCACGTCTTGACCAATCACTTGTAGTTTCTTTATATCGCCTTTCGAGGTTGTTTATAATACCCTCGAACTCTGCCATATAAGTACCGCTACCGTACTCATTCTGACGAATTATCTTGATCCTCTCTCCGTTAGTACCATAGAAAATGGCTTTCTGACCCTCGGGAGAAATCTTATTAAAGGGCGTATCGAGAGTGAAATTATATCTTTCCGCAAGGGCGTTATAATACATACCCGCAATGGTACTTGAGTCACTCTTACCCCATCCGCAGCCTTTGATTGCGCCCTCATTTATAGAGAGCTTTCTGTTTGGCACCATAAGGTCCTCGGAAACTCGCATAAACACGCTAAGTCCCGAGCAAGTGGGACAAGCGCCAAAGGGATTATTGAACGAGAAGGCACGGGGCTCTAATTCATCCATACACGTACCGTGGTCGGGACAAGCAAAATTTTGTGAGAAGAGAATCTCCTCGCCGCCGATAACATCTACAAGCACGGTGCCGTCAGTTAACGAAAAGGCGGTCTCAAGAGAATCTGTCAAACGAGAGCCTATACCCTCTCTCATAATAAGACGGTCAACGATTATTTCAATATTATGCTTAAACGTTTTCTTTAAGGTTATCTTTTCGGAAAGGTCTCTTACCTCGCCGTCAACACGCACTCGCGAAAAGCCGTTCTTGGCAGCGGATTCCAATTCCTTCTGAAACTCACCCTTCTTACCTCTTGCAATGGGTGCTAAAATCTGAAACTTTGTACCCTCGGGAAGAGCCATTATCTTATCTACAATCTGGTCTATAGACTGCATACTTATCTCTCTGCCACACACGGGACAATGAGGAATACCGATTCTCGCATACAAAAGACGGAGATAATCGTATATTTCCGTTACCGTACCTACGGTAGAACGGGGGTTTTTAGATGTAGTTTTCTGATCTATGGATATAGCGGGAGAAAGCCCGTCTATAACGTCAACGTCGGGCTTTTCCATAATACCGAGAAATTGTCGCGCGTAGGAAGAGAGACTCTCCATATATCTGCGCTGTCCTTCGGCGTATATAGTATCAAATGCGAGAGATGATTTACCCGAGCCCGAAAGACCCGTGAAAACTACAAGCTTATCACGAGGAATTTCAACGCTTACATTTTTAAGGTTATGCTCTCTGGCACCTTGAATAATCAAATTCTTTTCCATACGGTTTACTTTTCACCTTTTAATTTCTGTATCTTATCTCTGAGATATGCGGCATGTTCGAACTCCAAAAGCTGTGCCGCCGCACGCATTTCTTTAGTCAATTTATCAATAAGCTCATTTTTTTCGTGAGCAGAAAGACGTTTCTTGGCAAGCTTCTCCTGCACGTTATCTTTAGAGCTTATTTCAAGTATTTCTCTAACATCTTTTTTTATGGTTTCGGGTACTATGCCGTGCTCTTTGTTATAAGCCATCTGCTTTTCACGACGTCGGTAGGTCTCGTTTATGGCTCGTTCCATTGAGTCCGTAACCTCATCCGCGTACATAATAACCTGACCGTTTGAGTTTCGCGCAGCTCTTCCTATGGTCTGAATAAGAGCGCGGTCGCTTCTTAAGAAGCCCTCTTTATCTGCATCTAAAATGGCTACGAGAGAAACCTCGGGAATATCAAGACCCTCACGAAGAAGGTTGATACCTACGAGAACGTCGTATTCCTTAAGTCGAAGGTCTCTGATAAGCTCCATTCGTTCAATAGTATCAACGTCGTAATGCATATACCGAACCTTGATACCGTAATCAGAGAGGTAATCCGTAAGGTCCTCTGCCATCTTTCTCGTGAGAGTAGTGACGAGAACTCGTTCCTCTTTTTCTACTCTCATATTGATTTCGCTGATAAGGTCGTCTATCTGACCTTCAGTGGGTCTTACGCTTATCTCGGGGTCAAGAAGTCCCGTAGGACGAATAACCTGTTCGGCTATCTGTGCGCTTTTCTCTTTTTCAAGGTCACCGGGAGTAGCGCTTACAAATATTTTCTGATGGGTCTTACTGTAAAATTCATCAAATTTAAGGGGTCTGTTATCAAAAGCAGAAGGAAGTCTGAAGCCGAAGTTAACAAGGCTTTCCTTTCTTGAGCGGTCGCCACCAAACATACCGCGCACCTGCGGGAGAGTAACGTGGGATTCATCTACAAAGAGTATAAAGTCATCGGGGAAATAGTCAAGGAGAGTATATGGCGCTGTGCCCGGCTCTCTGCCCGACATAACTCGGGAATAGTTTTCAATGCCCTTACAGAAGCCTGTTTCCCTGAGCATCTCCATATCATAAAGTGTTCGTTGTTGTATTCTCTGCGCTTCGAGAAGCTTTCCTTCGGCGGTAAATTCCGCTACTCTCTCTTCCATCTCGTGATAGATGTTTTCAAGAGCCTTTTCCATCTTATCGGACTCAACAACATAGTGAGATGCGGGATATATAGCAACGTGTGAGCGGTTACACTTAACCTCTCCCGTAAGGGGGTTTATTTCGGATATTCTGTCGATTTCATCGCCGAAAAACTCAATTCTAAATGCAGTTTCCGATGAATAAACGGGGAATATTTCTACAGTATCGCCCTTCACACGGAACTTATTACGGCTGAAGCTGATATCGTTTCGCTCGTACTGAATCTCAACCAATTTCTTGATAAGCTCGTCTCTGTCCTTCTGCATACCCGTACGAAGAGAAATAACCATACTGCGGTAATCTATGGGGTCACCGAGAGTATAGATACAGGAAACAGAAGCAACGATAATAACGTCTCGTCTTTCGGAAAGAGCAGATGTGGCGGAATGGCGTAATTTATCAATTTCGTCATTTACGGCACTATCCTTTTCGATATAAGTATCGGTGGAAGGAATATATGCCTCGGGCTGATAATAATCATAATAGGACACAAAATACTCAACGGCATTTTCGGGGAAAAACTCCTTAAACTCGGAGCAAAGCTGAGCCGCAAGAGTTTTGTTGTGAGCGAGAACGAGAGTGGGTCTGTTGAGCTTCGCTATAACGTTTGCCATAGTAAAGGTTTTACCCGAGCCGGTAACACCCAAAAGGGTCTGCTCCATATAGCCTTTATTCACACCGTCAACAAGCTTTTCGATAGCTTCCGGCTGATCACCCGTAGGCTTGTAGGGTGAATGTAAAATAAACTTATCCGGCATATTCCCGCTCCTTTCCTAAAGCAAATCATAATTCATTATATTATACCACAAATGTTCGGAAGATGTAAATATAAATTAGGAATTAGGAGTTAGGAATGAGGAATTAAGGGGAAGCTCCGCTTCCGAACAATTCAATGCTTCGTGGCACGTTGGTTTTTGAGAGGAATTGTTGAACGCATAAATGCATTCACTACTCTTTCAACAAAGTTTTTACTAACAATTTAGTTATTAAATGCATTGATAATATATTTTTAGTTATGATATACTTATTTCGTAATTCTTATCAACGGAGTTGATTATATGAGAACACCAAAAGAACACGTTTTGTATCATATGCTTATTCAGTTGCCCAAGTACATTGAGACTGATAGCGTTTCAATGCCCGAATGGACAACCTACGACGGTAAATATCTCGGCAGCGGAAAGTATGAATATTTCCCCGAGACAGCCAAGAAGACTGTTCTTGGCGACCATTGGTTTGCACGATATGACTGTGCGAGAATTTTCAAAACTACAGTTACTCTTCCCGAGAGCTTCAAGGGTCATAAGATTTATCTCAACCTTGATTTCGGCGGAGAGATAATGGTCAGAATAGACGGCAAGATTGCAAACTCTGTTTCCTCTCGCGAGAACAGCGGTTGGGTTGCGAGAGAGCAGGTTGTAATGAATGAGAAGTTTCTTAAATTCGGCGAGCCTATGGAAATCGAGCTTGAGGCTGTGCTTGACTCTGCATCCTTCTGCAACGATGCTATGGCAGGTAAGACCGAGTGTGAATATAAACTGAAATTTGCGAGCTTTGCTTGCATAGACGAGCTTGTAGAAAAATTCTATATTAACTGTGATCTTGCATACGATGCTCTTAAGCACATCAAGGATCAGTATATAAGAGAAGCGGTTTACAAGGTGCTTGACGATTCTCTTCATATGGTTGACTTTGACTTCGACGATGCGCAGGTACGACAGTCCATCTACGACGCTTGTGAATACTTCGATAAGAAGCTTTCTGAAATTCCTCACACCCCTCAGTTCGAGGTTATTATGGACGGTCACAGCCATCTTGATATCGCATGGCTTTGGAGATGCCAGGAAACGGAGCGTAAGACCTCACGTACATTTGCCAATAACTTAGCTCTTATGGACCACTATCCCGAGTTCAAGTTCACTCAGAGTCAGGCCATCGTTTATCATTGGATAAAGAACAACAACCCCGAGCTTTACGAGAGAATCAAGGAAAAGGTTCAGAATGGTCAATGGTACATCGTAGGCAACACATGGGTTGAATGTGATACAAACATCGCTTCCGGTGAGAGCATGATTCGTCAGCTTCTTTACGGCAAGGAATTCTTCCAGAAGGAATTTGGTGTTTCCTCAGATACGTATTGGCTTCCCGACTGTTTCGGATTCTCCCACGCACTTCCGCAGATCATCAAGAAAAGCGGTATGAAGTACTTTATCACTTCAAAGCTCCGCAACCAGGATACTAACCGTTTCCCCCACACCCTCTTCAAGTGGAAGGGTCACGACGGCTCGGAAATCCTCGCATTTAATCAGCGCACACACTATCAGGGTGACTACGATCCCTCATACATAGTTGAATCACAAGATAAATGCGACCTTAAGGGCACGATGAAAACTGCCTTTGGTATGTTTGGTTACGGTGACGGCGGCGGCGGAAGCACATACAGAATGCTTGAAAATGCAAAGAGACTCAAAAACTTCCCCGGTCTTCCCACCGCAAGAATGGGACATCCTAACGAATTCTTTGAAGAGGCAGAGAAGATCCGTGACGAGCTCCCCGTATATAACGACGAGCTTTACTATGAAAATCACCGCGGTACATACACAAGTCAGGGCTTCATAAAGTACAACAACCGTCGAAACGAATTCCGCTTAAGCAGAATAGAGATGGCAGGTATATTCGGCAAGGGTTATGACAAGGAGAGACTTCACGACCTATGGCTTCTTCTCCTTAAGAATCAGTTCCACGACATTCTTCCCGGCACTTCTATTCACGAGGCTATGGAGGATTGCCGTCCCGACTTCGCAAAGCTTGAAGCAGACGGAAACGAAATGCTTACAGCGGCAAAGAACGATATTCTTACCGATATCGACGTTACCGAAAATGGTGTAATCGTATGGAACTTCCTCTCACATAAGGTAAGTGCTCCGGTAGTTGTTGAGGCAGAAAACACCGTTGGCGAAAACTGTGTTGCATTCGAGGAAGACGGAAAGAAATATATCCGTTTCATTGCAACAAACGTACCCCCTATGGGTTACAAATTCTTCCCCTTCGCAGAGGTTAAGAAATGCGATAAGCTTACTATCGGCAACGGCATAATTGAAAACGAGATTCTTAAGGTAACCTACAACGAAAACGGTATTCTTACTTCGGTATTCGATAAAGAAAACAACAGAGAGACCCTCGACGGTAAGGGAAATCTTATTTCCGTATTTATTGACAAATGCGTTCACGAGACCGCATGGAATCTTGAGCAGAACTATGAGAAAAAGAAATGGGTTCTCGAAAAGGCAGAGAGCGTTGAAGTTACCGAATGTAACAGCGTAAGAGCAGTTCTTAAGGTTGTAAGAAAGTTCAACAAGTCAACTATTTCTCAGAACATCATCCTCTACGCAGGTAGCCGTCAGATTGTATTTGAAACCGAAGTTGACTGGCAGGAGCGCGACAAGGTTATGAAGGCTGCCTTCGACGTTAACGTACTTAATACAGAAGCAACCTTTGAAGCCGCTCACGGTGCTATAAAGAGACCTACTCACAGGAATTCTCCCTTTGATGCAGCACGGTTTGAGCAGTGCGCTCACAAGTGGGCGGACCTTTCCGAAGGTGACTACGGCGTAAGTATTCTTAACGATTGCAAATATGGTTATGACATTCTCAACAGCAGAATGAGAATAACTCTTCTCAGAGCACCCACCTGCCCCGATCCCAAAGGCGATTTAGGATATCATAAGTTTACTTATTCTTTCTATCCTCATGCGGGTACATGGCAGACAGGCGGTACAGTACAGGAAGCTTTTCTTCTCAACCTGCCTCTCGCAGGTAATGAGGTTGCTCCCAACAAGGGTACTCTTCCCGCAACACACAGTTTCATCAATTGCGACAATGAAGATATTGTTATTGATACAGTTAAATCTGCTCAGGACGGCAACGGCATCATCGTACGTGTATATCAAAGCCGCAGAGTAAGGGGCGAAAGAACACTTACAATAAATCTTCCATTCTCAGAGGTTTACGAGTGCAACCTTATGGAGGATGAGAATCAGCTCATCGCCCACAAGGACAACACAATCACATTCAATATCACACCCTTTGAAGTTAAAACATTCAGACTCGTCTGATAAGAGGTGACAAAATGGCTAATTATACAAATCCATATTCAGCAGGAACAGCCAACAGCAAGCTGTTCCGCATCCCCTCAATACTTACATTGAACAACGGAAGAGTTCTTGCATGCGCAGACGTGCGCTACGGCAACGGCACAGATGACCCTGCCAATATTGAAACTGTTGTGCGTTATTCCGACGACAACTGCAAGACATGGTCAGATGTAATATTTGTAAATCATTTCAATGATATGGAAGATTGCGACCACAATGTGGCTATTCCTACTTCCGCATCATTCTGTGACTCGGCAATATGCCAAGATAAAAACGGAGTGGTTTATCACGTTTGCGATGCTTGTCCCGCTTATATGGGGCTCTGGAGTGCCGGTACCTACGGCAAGAGTAACGGCTACATTGACGGAAAGCTTGCACTCTGCGACAAAACCTCTCACGAGAAGGCAGAAAGCACTACTCTCGACAAAGCGCACTATCCCTATTACGTAGATGCGTTTAACGAAGATGGCTTCGCTCCCGTTCTGAAATTCTCTGACAACGAAAGCTATAAAAACTATTTCGTAGATAGAGCTTACAACATTTATGAGAAGAAGGGCGAGGAATACTCCCCTGTGCTCATAAAGCAGATGAACAAGGATGGCTCATTGAACGATAACGACGTAATAGCTAACATTTTCTATGCATATGCGCCCATCAAGATTTATCCCACCTATTATCTTTGGGTAAAGAAGAGCTTCGACAACGGCGAAACTTGGTCTGACGGGAAAATACTTAACTCTGAGATTAATTCAAGAGGATTTACGGGATTTTCTCCCGGCGTAGGTATCTGTGTGGAGAATAACGGCAAACAGAGAGTTATTTTCTCTATCTACGACAACAACGGTGGCAGAGAATACACAAGCGTTATATATACCGATGACGGCGAAAACTGGCATCGTTCAGAGAAAGCAAATCAGGTAGGACTTGCAGGAAAGAGCTCTGAAAGTCAGATGGTAATGCTAAACAACGGTATACTGAGAATGTATTCAAGAAACATTGCAGGATACATCAGCTACTGCGATTCCGCCGACTATGGCGAAACCTGGGGTAAATACACTCTCGATAAAAAACTCGGTTACTGTTCAAACTGTATGTTCTCGGTAATAAATTACAGCAAGAAAATCGACGGCAAGGATGCTGTCATCTTAGCTTGTCCCTCCACAAAAACAAGGAAGCTGGGCGTTATTAAGATAGGTCTTTATGACGAATACAATAATGTAAACTGGAAATACAGAAAGAAAGTTACAGACAGCCTCAACCCCTTCTCATATGTATACTCCTGTATCACGGAGCTTCCCGACGGCAACATAGTTGACCTGTACGAAAGCGATAAAGCAGAATTTTCTCTTAAGGGATATACAATAGATGAGCTGAAGGTCAATGAAAGCGGTAAGCTGTCGCTCATCAACATCATCAAGTCTAAGATTTACAATAAAACAAGAAAATAATAAAACAGAAGTAAAGCTCTCGCAGATAATTTCTACGGGAGCTTCACTTTTGTAAAAATGCAACTTTTAACAAATGGCAGGCTGTTGAAAAAGCCTTAGAATAGTGTGGTTTTGCCCCAAAGGTGTACAAAAGCACTTCGAGTGGGCAAAAACGCAGCAGTATGAGGTTTTATCGACAGCTACGAGAGCTTTACTCCGCCCTTTCGGACTAATATCATATCGTCACCTATTACAACTATATCTCTCCACGGAACGATCATCTCATCCCCCTTACCAAAAATACTGCCGCAGATACCTCTGCCACAGAAAACGGTAATACTCACAAGACACCCCGTGCAGGTATCTATTTCTACGTCAGTTACACAACCGAGACGGCAACCGTTATCAACGTTTACAACTTCCTTAGCTCTTAAGTCGGTAACTGTACACTTCATAAAACGCCCCCTATGCAAATTAAAGCACAAGCCCCATAACTAAAATCGGAATTATTTTTTCGTATATTTCATCTGCCGCATCAAGAGAAAGCGGATTTTTCCCCTTTCCTATTTCAACCGTAAAGGCAGGCTTTTTTATTTCCTCAATAAACCAATCCTTCAATCCGCCACCGGCACAATGCCCCTCGTTCTTAACAAGAGTATAGTCAGTAAGAGAAGCAAAAATCCTCGCTATGCCAAGTGATTTTTCGGGAGTATTCTTGCCATACTCATAATATATCTCCTCACCTTGTGAATGAAACGATATGAGCATGTCAACGGGCACATTACGAAGGAATCGAGTAATCGCTCTCGTTTCGGGCTCACTTTCGGGATACTGACCGCCGTATCTTCGCGGTGATGGTGATAATATACCGCGCTCCTCCTCGTAATCACGGAGACTATACCAATCCGCATTGAAGTTATGGTTTATATCCACGCCCCTTGCGTTAGCATTCCACTCCGACAAGTCGCCGTTACAGATATCAAAAATCGTTTTTCTATATTTTCTGCAAGCAGATAAACCTTTCAATGCAATTTCGATACCGTCGGGATTTATTTCAGGAATTATTACAAGAGTCACCCTCTCAAGAAGGTCATTGAGCGTGTATCCCATATATTCTTTGCCCGAAAGAGCATCCTCACAAAAGCGCATAAGAAGAAGCGAGGTTAACCATTCTTGAGCATGGGTTCCTCCTGTGTAAACTATTATCCTATCACCATTGCCCATGACGATGGCGTAGATTTCTCTTCCCTCCGCACTTTTGCCACAAGTGGCAACGCACACAGACGGATACGCGGTTTTTAATTTTCTGATATAAGATTCAAGGGTATCGTAGTATGGGTTTTCTTTTTTTACTATTCTGTTCATATACTTTCCTCTCTTTTAAAAACAAAATCACTTAAATATATGAACTGTACTGCGGAAATATTTACAAAAAAACGATTTTATGTTTTAATATATACAATAACTATATAGGAGCTTTTACGTATGATTACCTGCATAGCATTATTTATATTAGTTGCGATTATATCGCTCAGTATATATAAACTCAGCAAAAAGGAGCTCGGTATCGCAAAGGGATGCTTTATCGCTTTTGTTGCCATTCTCGTTTTCTCGTTAGGTACAGAAGCTACCCTTTTTAATATCAGCCACTTTTCTTCCAAGGGTTTTAAGGAAGAAAACCTTTACGAGGACATTGTAGAATACAAAACAGCGGACAACACCCACACGTTCTACAATGATATACAAATTTTGTTTATGGATGTAAACACTGAAATAGAGAATATTCATATTGATCTGTCAGACAACTGCTCTGAGACCGCAACGGTAAAGATATATCTCACAGACGAAGCCAACGAGTATTTCTATGAGGCAGGAACAAGAACCTTATACAGAGACGTAGAAAGCAGTCAATATATTACCGTTCATAATGCGGGCAAAAGCAGAAATATAGCCTTGGTATTCGTCGGCGATGACGGTTACGTCAAGGTAGATGATATTTCAATAAATGCTCCGAGAGGCTATAATTTCAATCTCACGAGAGCGATGATAGCCACACTCCTGCTTATACTTCTCTATATATTCAGACCCTCATCACCACTATACACGTACAAGCTTACCGAAAGCCCAACATTGAGAAGTAATTTTGCATTAGGCTTCATCTGCTTGCAATGTGTAATTTTCGTTATTATAGGTACTGTTAACCCTGCATTTTTAGGATTAACAACGGAAAACGGAAAGACTTATTTTTCCCATCTCGCCTTCGAGCACCATAATCAATACGACGAATTGGCTCAAGCAATTCTTGAGGGCAAGACATACATCGACAATGACGATGTGCCCCAATCACTCTTAGAGATGGAAAACCCTTACGACAGCACCGCAAGATATTATAAACAAATAGAAAGCGGCGATACCTACAGATGGGACGTAGCCTTTTACGATGGACACTATTACGTTTACTTCGGAATAGTACCGCTTCTGTTAATGTATCTCCCCTTCAGAGTAATCTTCAAAGCCCCGTTCCCATCGGCAATAGGAATTATAATATTTGCCGTAATCTTCGCATTCGGGGTATTTAAACTATTAGCGCTTCTTTGCCGCAAGTATTTCAAAAACGTTTCCGTTGGCGGTTATCTCCTTACAGCGCTTGCCTTCGTAAACTGTTGCGGAGCGATGTTTTTAGTAAAACGTCCCGATTTCTATTCCGTGCCTATTATCACCGCAATGGCATTTGTTACTTGGGGTATATATCTGTGGCTTAAGGGACGAGATTTGGAGAAAAAGAAAAACCTCTACTTCTTGGGTGGTTCCCTCTGCTGTGCTCTTGCGGTAGGATGCAGACCTCAAAGTGTGCTTATGTGCGCGGTGGCGCTCCCCATATTCATCGGCTATTTCTTCAAAGAAAAGAAAATCAAAGAAAAAAGCGGTATATTAAATCTCGTAGTCTTAGCATTACCCTTTATGGTGGTTGCGGCGGGAATTATGTACTACAACTACATCCGCTTCGATTCACCCTTTGATTTTGGTTCGTCATATAATCTCACAACAAACGACGTTACTCGCAGAGGTTTTGAATTGGGAAGAACGGGGCTCGGTGTATTCACTTATCTCTTCCAGCCCCCGTCATTTGATGCCACATTCCCGTATATACGCGCTGTAAACGTAGAAACTAACTACGTAGGAAAGACAATAAAAGAAGCCTGCTTTGGCGGTCTCATAACAGTAACGCCCGTATTATGGTCACTATTCCTCTTACCCAAGGTAAAAAACATTCTTAAAGAGAAAAAACTATTTGGCTTCACTGCCCTTCTTATATTGATCGGTTTAGCTACAGTAATTGCAAATACTCAGGCGGGCGGTCTCCTTCAGAGATATTTCAGCGACTTCGGATATATCTTCTTCCTTGCGGCGGCTATTATCATTTTCGCATTATCCGAGAAGTTTCTTTCCCCTGAAAGCAACAAAAATTTCCACACAATTCTTCTATTAGCAACATTTTCATCTATTGTTTACACATTTGCTCTTGTTTTTTCAGAATCAGATGTTACAATAGATACACAGAATCCTTCACTCTACGGATATATATCCCACATGATTGAGTTTTGGAAGTAAAAAACAAAGGAATGAACACATTGAACACAAGCAAAAATCACTTACTCAGAAAATCCGTTTCCCTTATACTTGCTCTTGTATTTATTTTGGGAACATTTACAGGCTGCGGAGATAAAGGCGAGGACACCTCCACACAGGCTCCCGCCACTACACAAGCGCTCGCACCTTCCCCAAACCCTCCCGCAAGTCTTTACGTTACGGGTAATTACAACCCCTTGACAGGTGAAGCTAATTACTCCGAGGAGCTCATTAATAACAGACCCGTATTCGTTTCCGTTGAAAACCACTACGACGCAAGACCTCAGTGGGGTATCGCTTCCGCTGATATCGTATGGGAGCTTCCCGCAGAGGGCGACATTACAAGAATGCTTCTTATGTTTGCCGACGCTTCAAGACTTCCCGACAAGATCGGTCCCACAAGAAGCGCAAGACACTACTTTGTAGAATTAGTTGAAGGCTTCGACGCCATCTTCGTTCACTTCGGCGGTAGCCCTCAGGCATACTCCGCAATTTCACAGTACGGCACATCAAACCTTGACGGTATGAGCCTCGGCAGTTATTTCTCAAGAGATAACTCAAGAGACGTTGCTATCGAGCACAGAGCATATACAACTCAGGAAAAGATTATGGCAGCCATCGATGCTTACGACGTACGTACAACAATCGAAGACGGATACAAGAATCCCTTCACCTTCTACACCTCAACTCAGTCGCTTTCCGAAGGTACATGTACTCAATTCACAGTTCCCTTCTCAAGCAGTACTACATACACACTTACATACAGCGACACAGACAAGGTTTATTATAGTTCACTCGGAAGCAAGCCCTTTATGGATGATGACGGTACACAGCAGAATTTCACAAACGTTATAGTTTGCTACGTTGACGTATCTTACATCTCAGGCGACAGCAAGGGCAGAAAGAGTCTTGACCTTAGCTCAGGTGAAGGCTACTGCTTCACAAACGGTACTTACGAGCAGATCTCATGGGAAAAAGGCAATTACGAGGATATGATGAAATTCTACGGTGCAAACGGCGAAGAGCTTGCACTCAATACCGGCAGAACATATATCGCTCTCGTACCCTCATCAAATCAGATTACAATGTCATAAATAAACTTAAGCCTCCATCAAACTTCTTTGATGGAGGCTTTTTATTCTTAGATTCAGTTTATTGTTTCTGTCGGTACGTTGACACCATCGGGTACGGATGGTACGTTAGCAGGTGCTACGGGTACGTATTCTACGGGTGCAACGGGAGCGCTTACCTCTGTCGGTGCAACGGGTGCTGCAGGAACGGGAGTCTCAACCGGTGCAACGGGTGTCACCGGAGCATAACCACCCACGGGCGCAACGGGTGCTGTAGGTGCCGCAGGTGTTGCATAAATGGGGCCGGGTGAAGGAGCAGAAACAACCTGACCGTTAGAAGCGGGTGTGCCGCAGTAAATACAGAATCTGTTTCCTTCTTCTATAATCTTACCGCAATTCACACACGTTGTATTATTGGGATTCATTACTCGCGGAGCGCCACAAACGATGCAATATCTATTTTCAAGAGAAACCTCTGCGCCACAGTTACTGCAAATAGATATCTTTTTAATCCTCTGAATCTGCGCCTGACGGTCTGCGATGCCGTTTATTGTTTCTTTGACACCTGCCATCAAGCCCTGAAACTGAGCCTCAAAATCCTCGCTGTGCAAGGTACAATAAAGCTTACCTATCTCGGCGTAGAGAGACGTCAGCTTTTTTTCTTCGTCTGAAATCTCACCCTTTAATTTAAATAAATCTGCGGTGTCTCGAGTCTTACCCGCCGCACTCTGACTAACCTCAGAGATTTTTTTACTGATATCATCAAAAAATGCCATATCAATACCTCAATTACATAAAAATAAAAGTTCTTAATAACACTACTATTATATCAAATAGACGATACAAGTCAACCTCAATTAAAATTCACCACTCAAATTCGGGTCTTTCTGAGTCTGTAAACTGTGCCGCCTTCAAAAGAAATCTTCGCATAGGCTCCATACGTCGCACGTAGAAAACAAGAAGCTGAGCAAAATTATCAAAATCCATAATATCCTCATCAGGAATATGGAGTATCATTTCCCAATTTTTATGTTTAATATATTCTGCGGCAGGGTCTCCGGAAGAAAAGCCTCTCGGCATACTCTTCAGTTTATCTCCCCCAACGGATATACCGCCCTCGTTCAATGCCTGCATAAAATCATCGTAATGAAGAGATATATACTTCCTTACACCATTCATCTTGGCGGTAGTTTCACACCACAAGCCCGTACCAAAACAGCTCGAACCGGGATGTACTCTCAGAAAATACCCTATTGGCAACCAAGATTTTCTATCTGCTGCTATATAGGCTCTAAAGGCAGGGTTATAGGGCGGACCGTTTTTATGGAAGCGCATATCTCTCGCTACCCTGTACATCCATTCACGAGACTCCATATACATAATGCTCTTACCTATGTCGGGAGCTTCATCTGAAAGCTTGTATCTGAACATATCAAGAAATGCAAGAAAGTCCTTTCTTGCCGCCTCGTATTTACCGTGATTGTCATGGAACCAAGTGCGGTTATTATTAAGATTAAGTTCACCGCAATAATCCAAAATTCTTTTAAAATCGTTTGATTTATTCATATATATTAATACCTTTTTCCTAAACAAAAGCATTAGTCTTATCTTCTCAAAAACGAAGCTTGCTTATTTATAATTATTATAATAATTTTACTTTATTTGTTTCTTTGTTGTCAATATCGTATTGAAATTTACTGCCCGATATGGTATCTTAAAATTAATGGAAACTGTACTTATCGGAGGTATTATTATGGCCGTTTTCAAACCCTTTAAAGCACTAAGACCTGCGACGGAATACGCAAGCAAGGTAGCTGCTCTCCCCTATGACGTTATGAATAGTGACGAAGCACGCGAAATGGTTAAGGACAATCCTTACTCCTTCCTTCATATAGACAAAGCGGAAATCGACCTTCCTGCGGACACATATCTTTATAGCGACGAGGTATATGCCAAAGCAAAGGATAACCTTTTAAAATACGAGGCAGACGGTATTCTCAAGGAAGATACTGCTCCCTGCTTCTACGTATATAGACAGATAATGAACGGCAGAGCTCAGACAGGCCTCGTAGGATGTGCATGGGTTGACGATTACATTAACAACAACATCAAAAAGCACGAGCTTACAAGAGCCGACAAGGAAGCCGACAGAATAAGACACGTTGATACCTGCGATGCTAATACAGGTCCCATCTTCCTTTGCTACAAGGGTAAGAGTGACGTAGATAGTATCATCGCAAAATACGTTGCAGGAGAGCCCGTTTACGATTTCGTTACCGAGGATGGTATAGGTAACACCGTATGGGTAATAAATGATAAAGAGGATTGCGATGCAATCTCCGATATTTTAAGCAAATCGGGCGATTTCTATATTGCCGACGGTCATCATCGTTGCGCTTCTGCGGTAAACGTTGCAAAGATGCGCCGAGAGCAGAATCCCGACTATAACGGTACCGAAGAATTCAACTTTTTCTTGGCTGTACTTTTCCCCGCAGACAGTCTTGAAATTATGGACTATAACAGAGTTGTGAATGACCTTAACGGCAATTCAGAAGAAGCCTTTATTGGTAAAATATCCGAGAAATTCACGGTAGAGAACGCTCCTTGTGAAGGTGCTTATCATCCCGAAGACAAACACACCTTCGGTATGTATATGGATAAGAAATGGTATAAGCTTACTGCAAGGGAAGGCACATTTGAACCCAACGATCCCGTTGACCAATTAGACGTTTCTATTTTACAGAAGAATCTTCTTACACCTATTCTCGGAATTGGTGATCCCCGCACGGATAAGCGTATTGACTTCATCGGCGGCATCCGTGGTCTCGGTGAATTAGAGAGACTTGTTGACGGTGGTATGAAGGTAGCCTTCTCAATGTATCCCACAACACTTGACGATTTGATGGCAATAGCAGATGCAAATCTTATTATGCCCCCAAAATCAACTTGGTTTGAACCAAAATTATTAAGCGGATTATTTATCCACAAATTAAAATAAGACGGTGATAAAATGTTTGTAATAGGTTGCCACTTATCAAGCTCAGGCGGGTATCTCGCTATGGGTAAGGAAGCAGTAAGAATCGGTGCTAACTGCTTTCAGTTTTTCACGAGAAACCCTCGAGGCGGACAGGCAAAGCCAATAGATCTTAAGGATATGGCGGCGTTTGAAGAATACAGAAGAGAAAACAACATAATCTCTGTACTTGCTCACGCGCCCTATACTATGAACGCTTGTGCAAAGGATGAGGGCTTAAGAGAATTCGCAAGAAACACTATGGCGGACGATATATTCCGTCTCGACCATATTGAAGGTGCACTTTATAATTTCCATCCCGGCAGTCACGTAGGTCAGGGCGAGGAGGTTGGTATTAAGTACATTTCCGATATGCTCAACTCCGTTCTTTCTCCCGAGCAGACCACCACCGTGCTTCTTGAAACAATGGCAGGTAAAGGAAGCGAAATAGGAAGATCCTTCCAAGAGATACGTGCCATTATGGACAAGGTAGAGCTTAAGGATAAAATCGGAGTTTGCCTCGATACCTGTCATATTTTTGACGGTGGTTATGATATAGTAAACAACCTTGAAGAAGTATTAGAGGAATTCGATTCCGTAATAGGTCTTTCCAATCTCAAGGCTATTCATCTTAACGACAGTATGAATTTCCTCGGTTGTCACAAGGACAGACACGCAAAAATCGGCGAGGGCGGTATCGGTCTCGAAGCTATGGAACGAATCATTAATCATCCAAAGCTTCGCAATCTCCCCTTTTTCCTCGAAACACCTAATGACATTGACGGATATCAGAAAGAAATAGCTCTATTAAAGACACTGTACAAGGAGTGAGTCGGATGAAAAAATTCAAGCTACTTGCAATTTTTTCTATTTGTATTATATCTCTTTTCGCTTTAAGCTTAACGGCTGAAGCGTCGTGTGCCGACGTAAATAATGACGGTATTTATTCTACCGACGACGCTATTCTCACGTTGAAATACGTGGCAAATATTGAAATACCTGACGAAAGTCATTTTGACGCGGCAGACATTATTCACGATGGTATTATTGATACTGACGACGCTACGGAAATACTTCGTATTGCTACCGGAATCTCTGTACCGCCCACTCACATATATTCTAATTGGGAAACGGTAAGTGCCCCTACTTGCACAGAGGATGGCGTATCGTCTTGTTTTTGTCTGATTTGTGACGAGGTTTTTCTCGGACACATTCCTAAAACAGATCACAACTACACCAACGGAGCATGTGTCGATTGCGGTCATATTGCAGAAAAACCGTTCGTAACCTATAAGGGCTTCAACTTCGATTTTGGAGATTCCCCCTCCGATGTCAGCCGTAAATTAGGTGATCCTCAAGACACACTGAGCGATTACAACACGTCGCTTAGCAAGGTCGTAATATACGTGTATTGCGATGATTATAAAAACTTAGGTATATTTACATTCACAGCCAACAAGCTTACACAATTTTACACAAACAATTCTGATAACTTTGTAACCCATGGAGATGCTATATATACCCTTGACACAAGTAATCCTTTAGACTCCTCTTTCGTAGAGCTTTCTAAAGATGTTACTATAATTGAATACGTGGACAAGCATGCTGCTAACGGCGAATACGTATACAGCTACACAGCAACCGTGGGCGATAGTTATACATTTGAAACGTATTCGGGAAGAAGCGCCAATGAAAAGCTCGTTTTCCATCTCACAAACGGTCTGCGTGCAATTAACGGTAAAACTCCGTTGAAATACTGCACGATAGCCGCAGAAGCCGCATACAAGCATAGTAACGATATGGCAAAAAGAGGTTACTTCGACCACTATTCGCCCGAGGGAACAGATCCCGGTGACCGACTGACTGCGGAAGGTATAAATTGGTTGGGATATGGCGAGAACATTGCAGCGGGCTACTTTGATGCATACGATATAACAAACGGTTGGTATAATTCTCCGGGTCACAGAAGCAATCTTCTTAACACAAATCACGAGTACCTGGGTGTGGGCTTAGCAAGAGACTTCGATTCAGATTACAGATATTACGGAACTCAGAGTTTTTATACGGATTAAATTGGGTGAAAAGCACCGAAATATGCCGGTTTGAGGCAGGTTCGGATTACTCTTGTCACCCTATGCTAAAAAGCAAAAATGTTTACAAAACATTTTTGCTTTTTTATTGCCATTTCTTACTGTTTATGATACAATGATATCAAACACGTGACGAATATCGAAAGGTTGTATTATATATGGCAGTTGATCAAAAACGCAGACAAAACACAGAAGACAGACGCGTTAAACGAACAAAAAGAGCTCTCCGAGACGCTCTTCTTACCCTCCTTGAGACAAAGCAGATTAATCAGATAACTGTAACCGAGCTCACAAATCTTGCTGATGTAAACAGAGCGACGTTTTATTTTTATTACACTGACCTTCTTGATATGCTTCAGCAGATACAGAACGAAACGTATCAGGCATTTAAAGAAATCATAGACAGTAACCCCATAGACGTTACAACAATCGAAGGCTTTACAGACTATTCCGAAAAGCTCCTTACCTTCTGCAAAGAGCACGAGGCTCTCGTAAGATTTGTAATTAACCACGACACAAATAACCAACTGTACAAGCAAATGCGTTATCTGATGGTTAACAACATTCCCAATTCAAAATCAATATTCGATGACACCAACCCCGCAAGATACAGCACCAACTTTATAATAACCGCTATGGTAGGTATCATGGAGGATTGGATGGACGAGGGAATGAAGATTCCCGCTCGTGAGGTTGCGGAATTTTGTGCCAACATTTATATTAAAGGCTTGTGCAAAACAAGACAGCTTTACACAAAAAACAATATCGAATAATTCTTGAAAATAAAAAAGTCGTTTCAGTATTTTCTACTGAAACGACTTTTTATTTTATTCAACAGATTTAAGTGATTCAACCATACTTATCTTCTTAAGTTTAAAGTGCATAATCACGTTAACCACAATCGCAAAGAATATTGTTACAGCCGCCGCAATAACGAAGCTTAAAATTCCAAGATCCGTCTTAAACGTAAGTGTATCAATATCAACAACTCCTACAACGGCTATATTAAGCGGAATGCCTAATACGAGACCCGCAAGGATACCAATAAGCGTCAGTATAACGTTTTCGCGGTAAATATAGGAGGAAACCTCTCCGTCATAGAAGCCGAGAACCTTAAGCGTTGCAAGTTCCCTTATTCGCTCGTTTACGTTAATGTTATTAAGCATATAAAGAACAACGAACGCAAGAGCCATAGCAGCCACTATAAAGAGTATGATAACCAAATTCAATGTATTAACAACGTTGCTGAAGTTATCAATAACAACGGTTGTAAATACAGAGCCGTTAACGTCGGGTAATGTGTTTATTGCTTTTTCAAGCTGAACCTTCTGCTCCTGGGTAAAGTTATCAGATATCTGACAGAAGAGATAGTTAAAAGTAAGAGTACCACCCGTAATTGACTGATAATATGCAGGGGTCATATAAACGTAATGGAATGCGTAGTTATCTACAATTCCTGTAACCTTAACCTGGTACTCCATGGTTCTGGAGCCTTCTGTCCAGGATACCGTAAGCATATCGCCTACCTTGGTGTTTGTCTTTGCTGCCAGCTTATCTGAAATAACCGCACCTTCATCGGTTAAATTAACTTTAGTTTTACCATCCACAAGGTTTACGAACTGATCAAAAACTTCGGGATTCTGAGGTATGAGAATATCAATCTCCATTTCATTGTCAGTTCTGTCCGAATAACCACGGCAAACCTTCAACCAACCAAGCATTGAGTTTTCGACACCCTCAAGCTTATTGATACTCTGAACGACCGCACTGTTATCATAGTCGCCCTGACCTTCGCCGAGAACAACCTGCAAATCGTACTGAGCAACACCTGTACCTTCGCCGTACTGGTTATCAATAACACCGCTGATCGCCTCACGAAGACCGCAAGCAGAAAGAAGGAGCGCGGTACATCCGGCTATACCAACTACGGTAACAATAAATCTCTTCTTGTTTCTGAAGAGGTTTCTTACCGTAACCTTACCGGTAAAGCTAAGCTTAGACCATACAGGAGTAATCTTTTCGAGGAATACTCTTTCGCCTGCCTTAGGAGGCTTGGGTCTCATAAGAACCGCAGGAACGGCCTTAAGCTCTTTACGACAAGCAATATAAGATGCAAGAACAGTCGTTCCTATAGAAAGAATTATACCGAGTACAAGGAACAACGGCATAAATTCAATTATAATCGCGGGCATCTCATACATAATACCCCACGCAGCAAACAGCACCTTGGGTACTACAATAAATCCGAAGAATATACCGATTATAACACCTATAAAGCTTGCAGAAGCACCATAAAGCAGATACTTACCCATTATCATACCGTCTGAGTAACCCAAAGCCTTAAGTGTACCTAACTGTGTTCTTTCCTCTTCAACCATTCGAGTCATGGTTGTAAGGCAAACCATAGTAGATACGATAAAGAAGAAGGTGGGGAAAATATATGCAAGACGCACCATATTCTCCGCCGCTTGACCGTAACCCGTATAACCGGGACTGTCATGGCGGTCGTATACCAGCCATCCTATACCATCATTTATGTTTTTGAGAAGATTCTCACCCTTATCGTAAGCAGTCTTTGCCACGCCGAGGGTTGCACCGATTGTCTCAATTGCTTCCTCGTAGGTTGCCTCCGCCTTAACGATTATAGCTTGAATATTCTGATACTGTGTCATCTTAAGAGCGAGGTTCGCTTGAGCCGCCATATACGCAGTCTCCGCTTCAATAGCACCGAACTGAAGCTCGGTTCCGCCTGCCTCTATCTCTTCTTTGAATGCTTGAAGCTGTGCTTCCGCTTCATCAAGCTTCGCCTGAGCCGCATCAAGTTCGATCTTTGCAGCTGCAAGCTGTGCCTCTGCCGCGGTGCACTCCGTATTAGCGGCATCGTACTCCAACTTACCCGCATCATAGGTTGCCTGCGCAACTACAAGCTCTGCATTATATTGATCAAGAAGTCTGTCAACCTCTACTATTGCATCCGCCGCCATACCCTGCGCAGTAAGGTTAGATGCCGACCTAAGTATTTCCGCAAGCTCGGGATTAGTTTCCGCTAATCTGTCCGCAATAGCATCAAGATGAAGATCATCTTGCGAAACATCCTGATTTTGCTTGAGTGTTTCAAGCGTCGCTTGAGTTGTTTCAATAAGTGTTCCGATATATTGAATCTCTTTCTCTGCAACCATCAACTCAACAGCAGCATTGTCAAGCTGTTGTCTCGCACTATCAACCTCTGCTTTTTTCAGGTTGTATTCCGCCTGCTTTTCCGCAAGCTCTAACTGACTTGAAGAGAAAACAGAAAACTTTGCATTATATTCATTAACGGCATTAACGTAATCCGCACTACCCTGCTGAAGCTGAGACTGTGCCTTGGCGTACTCATCATCCAACAGCTTCTGCGCCGCTTCAAGCTGCTCGGCACCTGTCTTCTCCATCTCGTACAGATTGTCAAGCTGAGCCTTAGCATCAGCCAACTGAGCGTTGATTCCGGGCTCCACCTCGTCAATCTGCTGTTTTAATGCTGCCAGATCCTGAGGTAAACCAACAGCAAGCCTTGTTCTGCTGATAGCCGCTAATATATCAGCCTCTTCAGCAATTTTCTGTTGCATACCCTCTACGAATTCATCATATTCATCGCTATAAGCTTCGTATTTATCTGCATCAGAAAGTGTAACGTATGCCTCACTGTAATATTTTATTTTATCGGTAAATGCATTATTGTTTACGTAAATAAAGTCGCCAAGCTTACCACTACCCGCAGTAGTAACGCCACGCTCATAAGAAACCCAATAAGGTGTCTGTACGACACCAACAATTTTAAACTTGTTATGCTTGAGGTAATAGAATATCTCCTCGTCGTCACCAACAACCTTAATCGTACTGTTCATAACGAACTGATCGGGTGTAGTCAGACCGCTACATGTAATTACGCATTCGTCGGGAGCCTCGGGGTATCTACCGTCCACAAGCTTAAGTCTGTTTATGTAATTAGGGTCTTCGGTGCCGTTTTGGAAGTTGACCGCCATATCCAGATCAACACCCATAACACGAATGGTAAGCTCAGAGCCGTCGATATCAACGATACCCTCGTACTTGCCCTCCTCGTTGAGCGTCTGAACGTACCCGTCCACAAACTTTACGCCCATAACCGACTCTACGCCCTCAATATTACGTACCTGCTCCAATTCCTCTTCATAGAGACCTATGTAGGATTGTAGTCTGAGGTCCATAAGGTTGTATTCGTCATAATATTCTTGCGCCGTATTCATCATATCCGGACCAACGGCGTTAAGACCGCAAAACAGACCGCTTCCCATGGCCACAATAGCCACGATAGAAATAAAGCGACTGAAGGTTCGCTTCATCGAGCGGAAACTATCTGTAATATAGGAACTCGTCATTTCTAATTATCCTTTCAAGCTTACCATTCGATATCTTCTACCGACATAGGATCGGGATTCTCTTTGATTTCTACAACTCTACCGCTCTTCATTGTAATAACTCTGTCTGCCATAGGAGCGATAGCCTGGTTATGAGTAATAACTATAACCGTCATACCTGTCTCACGCGCAGTATCCTGAAGAAGCTTAAGAATCTGCTTACCCGTATTATAGTCGAGAGCGCCCGTAGGCTCATCACAAAGAAGAAGCTTCGGATTTTTTGCGAGGGCACGAGCAATAGAAACTCGCTGCTGCTCACCACCGGAAAGCTGAGCCGGGAAGTTATCAAGACGCTCACCCAAGCCAACTCTCTCAAGAACCTTCGCAGGATTAAGAGCCTTTTCACCGATCTGTGTAGCCAACTCAACGTTTTCGAGAGCAGTAAGATTTGGTACAAGGTTATAGAACTGGAAAACAAAACCTACATCATAACGTCTGTACTCAATAAGTCTCTTACTGTCATATTCATTTATAAGATCACCTGCAACGCGAACCTTTCCGTCGTCGCAATCATCCATACCGCCGAGAATATTAAGAACAGTTGTCTTACCGGCACCGCTGGCACCTACAACAATGCAAAATTCTCCACGCTCAACGTTAAAGGTAACGCCGTCGGCAGCATTGATAACGATCTCACCCATTTTATATCTTTTATAAACGGAATCAAATTCTATAAAGCTCATTAAATTCAGCCTTTCTAAATCAACAATTACACAATATTTTACAATATTAGTTCATTTAAGTCAATAAAATAATAAAAACGTAACATAACATTAACAATTGCATCAAGCCATCGTTTTGTATATTTCTGCCATAACATCTGATGCTATAGGCAGCGCAACAGATGAACCCCATCCGCCGCTATTTTCCACCAGCACAACAATGGCGACGGGACAAGAGCTATTCTGCGAAAATCCTACAAACCACGTATGATCCTTTAGACCTTCGCCTACCTCTGCGGTACCCGTTTTACCGCACATTGAGAGGTTTTTGAAATTGGAGTCGCCATACTTATTAACAACGGTATATCGCATCAGCTCACTAACGTCCGCAGCAACATCTGCAGGCAAGTAGGAAACCGTCTGTGGCTCTGTTGTTTTGATAACATCGCCGTCAGGAGATTTTATTTGCGATACTACGTGCGGAAGCACCGCTTCTCCTCCATTTGCTATACCGCCCATAACCGCAAGCATATGGTAAGGATTCACAAGGGTCTCGTGCTGACCTACGCCCGTCCAACCCACTTGAATATCGGTTGCATTATCAAGATCTATAATACTGCCCTGTGTTAACTGACTACCAAAAGAATACTGCGTATTAAAGCCGTATTCCGTCGCCGTAGTCATAAGCTTATCCTCACCCAATTCAATAGCCAGTGCCGCAAAAGCACAGTTACAAGAGTTTGAAAAGCACTCTTCAAAGGTCATCTTACCATGACTCTCGGGACAAGTAACGGGCTTTTCGCTACCGTTGAAATTAGCAGAGCCTGTGCACGTGTACTCCCATTTTTCTATATCCGCAATATTTTCTATGGCACACGTAGCAGTAATCACCTTAAAGGTCGAACCCGGTGTATATAATCCGCTTATAACCTTGTTCATATAAAGACCTTCGTACTTACCGTCCACGTTAGCGACAACATCATCGTACGACGGCTGATTATGAACGTCATAGTTTGGTGATGAAACGCAACAAATAATCTCGCCCGTTTCATAATTATAAGCGGCTACCACACCATTTCTGCCGTTAAGAGCATCGTATGCTATTGCAGAAATCTCTGCATCAACAGTAAGCACCAAATCGTTACCCCTACCGTTTTTTACGTAGGAGTACATGCCCGTTACGGGATTATACCCTATAAGCTCATCTTTGTACGCAGTTTGTACAGCTATTATATTACCCTCGGGGTCACCGACTATATGCAGAGTAGCACGACGGATACGCTCAGACTCATGATAACATCTCTCACCATTCTCCGTATAAGCGAGTATCACGCCGTTTCGGTCAACTATATTACCCGAAGAAACAAAGTGCATATCCTGACTGTGGTGCTCGTTAACATCAAGCATAACCCACTCTTTTCCGTATAAAACGAATCTTATGCTCAGAACTACAAGTCCTGTTATTACCGCCGCAACAAGGAATAACAGAACGAAGCTTCTCTTTGCCGTTGTTTTCATTTATTCCTCTCCTCCTTTACAGGCTTAAAGCTTGCGAAGGATCGAGTATCAATACTCTTAATATAAGCAAGCAGACAGAAGCAACTCACCATACTTGATCCGCCCCTACTGATAAACGGTAACGTAACGCCTGTAAGCGGAAGCAAATCGGTTATACCGAATATGCTGAGCATAGCCTGGAACAGCATCATACTTATTGCCGCAATGCCCGCAATAGTATAAAAGGTTGACTTAGCTTTTCCCGCGTTAACAACCGCCCAAACAGCAACCACACATAATGTTACGGGAATAAGGAATGCCATGATCATACCGAATTCTTCGCACACAACGCCGAAAACCAGGTCCTCAGACGCAGCAAAGACGTGGCGTAATTTACCGCTGCCCAATCCAAGCCCGAACAAGCCGCCGCTTGCGGCATAAATGAGGGTACGTGTCTGCTGATATCCTCCGCCGTTCATATCCTCCCAGATATGAAGATACGTCGAAAATCTATCTGCCACGTATGGCTTGTACATAAGTATCAGAACCGCACCGAATGCTGCTGCAACGCATATAAGAATAAGCGTTTTCACGTCGCCCGAGCGCATAAATGCAATAACGATAAACGTGAAGAAAAATATAAGCGCCGTACCAAAATCGTACATAAGGAACAATTCGCCAACACACACCGCAGAAAAAATGATATACATAGTCAGGTGTCTTATTGACTGGAGCTTCTCCAGCGTAGCCGCACCCGCAAAAATAAAAGCAACCTTAACAAGCTCACTTGGTTGAACCGACAAGCTACCAAGAGTCAGCCAGTTTTTGGCACCGTTGGTAGTTTCTGCAAGAACGAGAGTAACGCCCAACACAACAATAGATGCACCCGCAAGCAACCAACGCATAGCCTTCATAGCATCAATAAACCTAAGCATAAAAAGAATGAAACAGAAGCCGAATACTCCGATTACAACTGCCGCAAACTGCTTAATAACCTCACTCGGGTATATACTGCCACCGATAGCAAGTCCTATCGAAGCAAACTGAAACGCTATCATTTCCAACTCAAAATTATGAATACGCAAAACGAATGAGGCGAAAAGGAAATACGCCCATTGAAGAACGATATATCCTATAAAAACAACAGCAACCTGAAGATTGTAGTCGCTTCCCGGTCGTATATTCAATATCATTGAAAAGATATTGAAAAGCGCTATAAGCACAAGTGTTACGGCATAAGACGGAGAACCGAGAAAACTGCTTTTGTCCTTAATATACTTGTATCTTCCTTCACGCAGAGTATATGTTATACCGCCGATATCTATCATATCGCCGTTATTGAGCAAAGCCTTACCGTCTATTTTCTTACCATTTACCCTAACGCCGGATTTGCTGAAGGTGTCAAATATAACAAAGCCCTTGGTTCTGAATACGATAACCGCATGCAGACGAGATATTGTCTCGTAAGGAAGTACAATATCACACTTCTTGTTTCTTCCTATAGAGGTTTCTCTTTCATAAAGAGAGATAGATTCGTTTGTTATGTCGCTTACAAGCTTCGCTCTTATGGGGTCGGTAGTCTTCTTAAAAAACAACGCAAGTACCATTCTGACAGCAACGTACAAGGCTATGCCGAGCATGACGTAGCGTAGCGACGGCGCAAGAAACGCAGCGAAAGAACTCATCAATATCCCTCCTTAACCGAGCATTTTTTCAGATGGTAATATAATACCATAATATTGGCAAATAATCAACGGACTACAAGTTATATTTGTTAAAGAATTAAGAATAAAGTGTAAAATTATTTCGAGACGTGCTTTTCCGCCTTTATTTCCTTGACTTTACACGTATTTTTAGGGTATATTTAGAATAGCGAAATTTGGAGGTAAATATATGTCAGTTTCTAAGTTTACATACGGAAAAATGAATGAAAAGGACATTCTTGCGTTCGTAATTGAAAACGCTAACGGCAACAAGGCACAGATCATCGAAAAAGGCGCAACCTTAGATAAGTTATTCATCAAAGACAAAAACGGTAATCTCCTTGATATTTTAGTTGGACACGACACTCTCGACGGTCACATTAATCGCAGTGACTATCAAGGCGTAGTAGTCGGACAGTATGCAAACCGCATCAAGGGCGGAAAATTCACAATAGACGGTATTGAATACAACGTAACCTGCAATGAAAAAGGTATCACCTGCCTTCACGGAGGCGGTGAATACAGCTCTGCACATTGGCGCGGCGAAGAAATCGCAGAAAATGCCGTAAAATTCACTTATCACAGTCCCGACGGAGCAGAAGGCTTCCCCGGTAACGTTGATATTTCCGTGGTTTACACATTCGGCGACGATGACAGACTCGTAATTGATTATTCTGCTATTTCTGACAAGAAGACCGTTATAAATCTTACAAACCACGCTTACTTCAACCTTAATGGTTACGATAGCGGCGACGTGCTTAATCATACCTTGCAGATCAATGCAGATAAATTCACCGCAATCGATGATACAAGCATTCCTACGGGTGAACTTCCCGTAGTTGAGGGTACCCCCTTCGACTTCACCTCTCCCAAAGCAATCGGAAGGGACATCGATGCAGATCATCCCCAGATCAAAAACGGTATGGGCTACGACCACAACTTCTGTATAGCAAATTACGACGGCAGCCTTAAGACCATCGCCGTTGCGACAGGTGATAAGAGTGGTATTACTATGGAAGTATTCACCGACCTTCCGGGTGTACAGCTCTACACAGGTAATTTCCTTGACGGCTCAATTATCGGCAAGGGAAACAAGCCCATGACAAAGCGTTCCGCATTCTGTCTCGAGACACAGGTTTATCCCGACTCCCCCAACCACCCCGAGTGGCCTTCATGCATCTATGATGCCGGAGAGAAATACGCAACAACAACTGTTTTTGCATTTTCCGTTTAATATTTCAGGAAACATTTTACTTTCCCTAAACATTGACGAAATAACTCGCATTTGATATAATATATTAGATATGCTTTTTCCGACATACCAAAAACAACCAAGAAAGGAGACGTGAATATGAAGAGAATATCAAGAATTTTATCAATTCTGATGATAGCGGTTATTTTTACCACAACGATGATTCCGTCTGCTTTCGCGCGAGAATTTGCTCCTGTTTTTGATGCCACAAACTTAGGTGTACAAACGCAGTATCTTTACTCCGAAAACGATGTTTCCTGGTTGAGAAAGCTTGTAGTAAAGGAAGATATGCTCTCTTCGGAAGGCATTCTCACCGAATCAGAGTTAATCCCCGTCACAAGCTATCCCTACACCACCGATGCACCGCACTTCAAAGCAGAGGTAGAGGAATGTATAAAAACGTACACTCTTGATGAAGAATCACAGAGAGCCGCTTACCTTTATCTGTTAGAGCAGATAGGTGCACTCACCATCATATCAGAGCCTACCACATCCGATGCAACAAAGGCAGATTGGTTAAGACAGCAAGGTGTACTTATAACACCCGAAGAGCAGAATGACCCCGACAAGATCCTGCTTATCAGCGCACTTTATGCAATGATGAGAAACGATCTCTACTACGTATATACGGGTGAACATTTCACCATGCCACAGAACACCCCCTTGGAAGAGGCGGTAGTTTTATACATCGCAGCTTTATCGGGTAACGAAAACTCTCTACTTGCGTTCATATACAAGTATTTCGGCACTACGTCACTCGGTTCTCTCGAGGACTACATTTACTACACCGCACTCTTTGCGTTGTGGGAGGAAGGCTTAGTTTCGGTAAACGAAATCGCCACAATCTCAAGAAGTGAAGTTTTCAGACGATTAGCTATACTCAGTATAAAAACCTACGGACTCGCCATAGATTCCGACAAGGCCACCACCGAGGAAATCCAACAAAAATATCTTACGGCTATGCTCGGCACACATTACGGAGTAAGGCTTGATCCTCAGTCACTCGTTGCATCTGTTGAGGCGCAGGGAATCCCCTTCTATATCCTCCAAAGAATGGCAAGCGAGGATCTCGGACTAACACTCTCTCACACAAAATACACATATGAGAAGTGCTTTGAACAGGTGCTCACGAAGACTGATCGTTTTGATCTGGACAAGGAATTCTTCTCTGACATTTATGAATACGACGTATTCCTCAAAAACAATCGTAAATCAATCTATATAAACCCGACACCCATAACCTCTACCGCTATAATAACAATAAACGGTGTACAGGTTCCCGCGGGGCAATATGCCGAGGTTCAGCTTAGAGATGCAGCATTCCAAGCTATAACAATAACCTGCACACACAAGGTCAACAATCAGTTGACTTCATCTACATACAAGTTAAATATAATCCAGGGTTCAACTCCCCCGCCACCCAGTGATCTGACCGGTCTAATACCCACCTACGGGCCCTCGGAAACGGTTACGGTCACCGATGAGCAGGGAAACACCGTTGTATCCATCCCCTCGGTTTCAGGTCAACTGCCCTACATCACATTGCCAAACGGTGTTGTATCAAACCTCGTCGGTCAGATACTCACCCGTAACGAAAAGGGTCAGCTTGTTGATCAAAACGGTAATGTTATTTTTGACGGTTACGTAGATCCGCTTCCTGACGGATACGAATACGTTGTCGGCGAAGGCGGTGTCATAATAGTTGCCTTTGCTACTACGGCACCCGCTCAGGAAAGCGACGGCGAAAAATTACCGTTACGCAAATATATTATAATAGGCTCGCTTATACTTTGCATACTGCTTGTTGTAGCGTTTATTATAGTCCTTATTATTCTTAAAAAACGCAGTAAAATGACTGATGCAGAAAAGATGCGTGCCCGTAAAAACAAGGAAAAAGCCAAAAGAGCTAAACTTGAAGCCAAAGCATCGAAGAAAAAGAATAAATAACAGCTGTGGCAACAAGACTTATTAAAATCTTGTTGCCATATTGTTATTATATACCATCTATGACATTTATTTTATAATTAGTTCATACTTTGGCTAACATATTGGTATATACTTACATTAAGAAAGGTAAATTGAGTTGTACTATAGGATACAAGGAGGTTTATTACTATGGCAAACACAAAAATACTTATAATCGACGATGATATTAACATTTGCGAATTACTTCGCCTTTATCTTGAAAAAGACGGTTTCGAGGTCGATGTGATAACAGACGGTCTTAAGGCTATCGATGCATTTAACGCTATCCAGCCCAATCTCGTTCTTTTGGACATTATGCTTCCCGGTATGGATGGATGGCAGATTTGTCGCGAAATCAGAAAGGATTCACAGACACCTATCATAATGCTTACCGCCAAGGGCGAAACCTTTGACAAGGTTCTCGGTCTCGAATTGGGCGCAGACGACTATATCACGAAGCCCTTTGAAACCAAAGAGGTTGTTGCAAGAATCAAGGCTGTTTTAAGAAGAGTATCTTCTCAAAATCCCGCCATCGACACTATCAAAGAGGTATCCTTTGACAAGCTTTATATCAACCTCACCAACTACGAGCTCAAGGTAAACGATGAAACCATTGACACTCCCCCGAAGGAATTAGAGCTTATCTTCCATCTTGCAAGTAACCCCAACAGAGTATATACCCGCGATCAGCTTCTTGACGAGGTTTGGGGATTTGAATACTACGGCGACTCAAGAACCGTTGACGTTCACGTTAAACGTCTCAGAGAAAAGCTCGATGGTGTTTCAGACAAATGGGATCTTAAGACCGTTTGGGGCGTAGGATACAAGTTCGAAACCAAATAGGTAATACAATGATTCCGTCATACAAGAAAAAAAGCTCTTTCTTTCTAAAGTATTTCTTGACCTTTTCATCCGTTGTTCTCGCAAGCTTTTTTATCTTAGGTACTGCACTTATGATTTTCGTGGGCAATTTCATGACCGATGAGATTCTCACCACAACTCAAAACAATGCAAAAAAGCTGGCAGATACTACCTCAAGATTATTGAGCTCTCATTTCATGTACGAGAACCCCGACGGTACAGTTATGGTTTTATGCAAGAACATAGAACTTATTGCAGACTCCACCAAATCAGACGTCTATATATGCAATGCCAACGGTGACGTTATAGTCTGTGCTGACGTTATAAGCGGATTCAATCCCGAGAGCGAAAAGAATTGTCCGTATCACGAGGGATACAAGATACCTCCGAGTTACGTTAACAAAATCAAAGACGAGTCAGTTCTTGAATTCTCCACACTCGGCAACGTTTATGACGAAAAATGCTCCATTGCTATGGAGCCCATATATATTCAGGGGCAATACTTAGGCTTCTGTGTAGTGGCTACTCCATATGCAGGAACAATCTCGGATACTCTCGAACACATATTCGTTATGTTCCTGCTCTCTGCAGCTATTGCTCTTGCTATAATTACTATAGCGGTATATTTTATGACCGGCAAGATTGCAAAGCCAATCAGAAACTTAGAAACCGCTACCACACGTTATGCCGAAGGTGACTTCTCATATCGAGTGCCCGAGTTACATTCTAACGACGAGCTGTCGAGTCTTATTACTAAATTCAATGCTATGGCAAGCTCGCTTTCCGCATTGGAGGATTCCCGAAGAAGCTTTGTAGCAAACGTATCCCACGAATTCAAAACACCTATGACAACCATAGGCGGTTTCATAAACGGAATTCTTGACGGCACTATCCCCGAAGAAAAGCAATCCTATTATCTCAATATCGTATCTTCCGAAATAGACCGACTTTCTCGAATGGTTAATATGATGCTCAATATATCAAAAATTGAAACAGGCAACGTAACCATGACATTTGATACCTTCGATATTACACAAAAGTTGGTATCAACCTTCTTAGGTTTTGAACAGCTTATTTCGGAGAAGAATATTGATATAGAGGGCTTCGACGATTTATCCCCGATACACGTTCACGGTGATAGCGCTATGCTCGAGCAGGCAATATACAACCTTACAGATAACGCCGTTAAATTTACCGACAACGGCGGTAAAATATCCGTTCACGCATCCCACGACAAAAAGAACGTATATTTCGCAATAACCAATACCGGCAAAGGAATACCCGAAAAGGATATTGATAAGGTATTCGACAGATTCTACAAGGTTGACCGTTCCAGAAGCACCGACGTTAAGAGCACAGGTCTTGGTCTTTATCTCGTAAAGAGCATTATTAATCTTCATCACGGTACCATCTCGGTAGAGAGCATACCCGATGAATACACACGATTCACGGTAAAATTACCACAGTAATCGAATAACAAAATCAAATTTTCTACTATCCTTTAACCGACAGTACGGAGGAATCTTAATGGACGACTTATTCAACAATACCCCCCACGAGGAGGGCGAGATTAACGAAGCTCCGCCCGAATCACAACCCACAGATGATGTTGCTGTCGATACAGAGCAGACAACTGAAATTAAAACTGACTCCGATTCATTCGATCCTTATCGCCATATCCCGGATGAACTTAAGCTCCTTAATGAACAACCCCAAGAAGAGGAGCAAAAGAAGCCGAAACTTCGCAACGAAAAAACGAAAATCGGCAGACTCATAGTAATTATTCTCCTTTGCATAAGCATCGCATTCACCGCCCTTGCCATGGGTATCACAATGATGAAATCGGACGTAAGTGTACCCAACTCAACCACCAATCCTAACGTTAGTGGAATAGACGGGGCCGCTCCGAATCTTCAAGAATCACCGATTGTTTTCGAGGAATATTCCGGCTCAGGTTCAATGACTCCCCCGCAAATTTACGATTCTGTAAAAGAATCAAACGTAGGTATTCTCGTTTACCTTAATAGTGAGCTTATCGGAGAAGGCTCAGGTATAATCGTAGGTGAAGACGACGCTCATCAATACACCTACATCATTACCGCGGCTCACGTTATAAGTGATTCAGGCGTAACAGTTCAGGTTCAGTTCAGCGACGAAACAGAAAGCACCGCAACGATCATTGGCTTAGATGACAAAACAGATATAGGTGTTATACGCGTTGAAAAGACAGGTCTTAAGGCTGCGGTTTTCGGAAACTCTGACAACCTGGTAGTAGGTCAATCCGTATATGCAATCGGCAACCCCGGAGGAACAGAATTTTTTGGTTCATTCACAAGCGGTATTATAAGCGCCATCGACAGACCTATCCCCACCACAAGCAGTGCATACGACCTTCCTTGCATCCAGCATACCGCCGCTATCAATCCCGGAAATTCCGGCGGAGCATTAGTTAACGAATTCGGTCAGGTTATTGGTCTTAATTCATCAAAAATAGCAAGCACCGAGTACGAGGGTATGGGCTTTGCTGTTCCTTCAAATACGATTATCGAGATATACGAAAATATCCTCGCTAACGGATACGTCAAAGGGAGACCTATGTTAGGTATAACTTATATGTCCGTAAAAGGTGACGAATTTTACAACGACGTAGCGATAGCAAACGACCTTCCGGAAGGTTCTATTGTAATTGCAAGTATCTCGGAAAGCAGCGACGTAAAAAACAAAGCTGAAATCGGCGATATAATTATTGCTGCAAACGGTGACGATTTAGACACCACCGACGTCTTGCTCGATATAATCAAGGATGCAACTATCGGAACAGAGCTCACGTTAACATTGTGTCGTGTTACAGAGGATGGAAGAATCTCCAAAACCTTCGATATTACAGTTGTTCTCGTAGAGGATATCGGTGATAACAAGGTACCTGAAGCACAAAGTCAGTCAGATTCTCTTGAGGATTATATTTTCGGAGACGATAACTAACAAATAAAAAAGAGGCTGTAAAAAATTCGTTTTTTACAGCCTCTTTTTTAATCTTCATTATCAATATTCCAACGGTCAATGCCTCCGCGCTGCATCGCTCCGATAATTCTTTCCGGCACATCGCCATATTGGGCACTGAGGTCTTGAATAAGACGTTTTACGTCCTCACGCTTTGTCATTTCATTAGCAGGACAACCGCTCTTTACAACAGGCAATTGAAGCCTTTCCGTAGCGGCCTCGATTTCCCTTTCTCTTACGTATATAAGCGGTCTTATCATAGTGATATCGCGTCGCGAAAGATACGTTACGGGGGCAAAGCATCCGATACGGCTTTCTATGAGGAGATTCATCATAAAGGTCTCCGCCGCATCATCAAGATGATGCCCGAGAGCAATCTTGTTACAGCCCGCTTCTTTAGCGGCATCGTGAAGAATGCCTCTTCTCATTCTTGCACAAAGGCTACACGGATTAGGCTCTCTTCTGACTTCGAATATAATCTCATACAAATCCGTAGGCTTAACGATATACTCTATACCATACTCGTCACACATTTCTTTTATGGCAGAAAAATCTCCGTCCTGCTTACCGAAACGCATATCAAGAGTAAGGGCAACTATCTGAAACTCGGCAGGATAAAAACGCTTCAACTCACATAACGCTTTAAGCAAAACCAAGGAATCCTTGCCACCGGAAACACCTACGGCAATCTTATCCCCCGACTCTATCATTTTGTAATCATCTATTGCCGCTCTCGTGCGACTGACCAATCTTCTCATAATTATTTCTTCTTACCGTTTGACGTCTTCTTATCAGCGGAGTTTTTCTTGTTCACAGAAGATTTCTTTTCGTTATCCGAATCCTTCTCCTCATCCTTCAGAGTTTTCTCTCGGGCGAGTTTATCTTCCTTCTTATCATCATCCTTTTCTTCCGAGGATGCTTTTTTAAGACTAAAAGCAAACACAACAATCGCAACAACAAGAAGTACACACAAAATTGTAATATATATCAGCTTATTACCTTCTTTTTTCTGTTCTTCCTCTGTTTCACTAACGAAAATAGCTGCGTTATTTTCGTCCATCTCAGAAATATCGGTATATCTTTTATTGGGATCCACCGGCAACTGAAATCTTGTTGTATCCTCTGCAAATGCAGGTACGCACATTGAAAATAAGCATATAACAACGGTTATTAATGCAATAATCTTTTTCATCATATTTTATCTCCAAAAACTTTTTTGCATTCTTCAGCTAAAGAATGGAGTTTCTTTTCAAGAATCTCTCGCGGACACGCCACATTAAGACGTGTAAAGCATTTTCCCTTGTCACCAAACCAGAAGCCTGGATCTTGTATAATACCGCACTTCTCTTGAAGGAACTTATCGAGAGCATCATCATCCATACCAAGAGCGCTCATATCAAGCCAAATGAGATACGTGCCCTGACAATCTATCATATCAATACCATCAACACCATCAACGATGCTACGCACAAGCTTAATATTCTCATCAACGTAGTCGTTCATAGCATCAAGCCAGTAATCACACTCCGTATATGCGGCTATTGTAGCCGGACGAGAAACGCAATTAATACAACTGTATCCATCACGCGATAAACGAGTCTTAAATCGCTCTCTAAGCTCGTCATTTGCTATTATTATATTAGACGTGCCGAGACCCGCCAGATTAAAACTCTTGCTCACGGCGGTACATATAACAGTATTTTGAGAAAATCTCTCGTCAACGTTATTTATAACAGTATGTTCTCTGCCTTTTCTTAATATATCGAAATGAATCTCGTCAGATAGAAGAACCACGTTATTCTCAAGGCATATTTCCCCTACCGCTTTGAGCTCTTCCTTTGACCATACTCTACCCACGGGATTGTGAGGGCTACAAAGAAGCATAAGCTTAGTATCTTCTTGTTGCGCCAAGCTTCGAAGCCCATCCACATCCATTTTATATGTATTCCCGTTTCTTACGAGAGGGTTATCTGCAACAATTCGCTTATTGTTTTCTATAGAGTTTCTGAAGGGATAATAAACGGGAGACTGAATTATAACCTTATCCCCGGGTGAGGTAAAGGCTCTTATAGCAGTATTAATAGCACAAACAACACCGCCCGTACAAACTATCCATTCATTATCTATTTTAAAATTATGACGTCGAAGCATAAATTCACGCACGGCATCACGATATGCTTCATCGCTATCCGTATAACAAAAGAATCCGTCGCTTGCAAAATCACTTATTGCTTTGCGCACTTCCGGAGGAGTTCTGAACTCCATATCTGCCACCGAGAGAGGATATGCACCTCTTTCGATGAGGCCCTCGGGAACTGTTGTATCCCATTTGTAAGACCCGCTACCGCGTCTATTTGCAATATAATCAAACATATATTTTATCCTTTAATAAACAGAATTGACGTTGCAAGAAGAACTTGTGCCACGAAATACGTAACAATATTCACTATTTTCAAGGGGTAATTCTTTTTTCTGTCACCAAACATAATAACACCGATAAGAACGTCGGACACCAAAAAGTTAAATGAACCCAAGCACAGTACCACAAGGGCGCACCAACCAAAAGTGGCTCCGGAGCACATATAGTTGTATCCCAAAGCGGTCGCTTTAATAAACATAACCGCAAGAATAAGGAAATACAAGCCTATAAAGAAATACATCCATTTGGCAGGAAGCTTCAATTTCAACTTAGCAAAGCCACATATCGTTAATACAGACAACACAAGCAACGCCGCTATTTCTACAAGGTTAATCTGGTTATATTCAGGAAACATTACACCCAAAGTCTTAATATATGCCGCAATATATACGATATGACCTATAAGAAAGTTTGTAAAGCCTATACAGAAACAGATAAAAGTGGTATTAACGTGAAGAAAGAAGTCACCTATCCACCCGAATATAAGCCCTACAAGCATCATCATAGCAAACGTCGTAACGTTATTCGATATGTATATCGACAGTACACCGACTGCCACAAACAGACTTGCGCATATCATTTTAAGCAAAAGAGATTTTTTGCTGGGATTTGGCCACATAACCTTCAAAAACCACGGAACAAAAAGAAACTCCAATGCGCAGCAAACCGCTAACGCAATCTTTAAAACCACAAACATCAACCCCGATAAGTATATATAATGATTGTAGCACAGAAGAATAAAAAAGGCAATAAAAAACAGACTTCAAAGAAGTCCGTTTTTGGTTCTTAATATTCAAAGCTATCAATGAATACGTAGCTTTCAAGCTCCTGCTTTTGAACGTCAACTCGTCCTATAAGCATATCGCCCGAGCCTTTAATTGTAACGTAAGCGATGTGCTTAAGAGATACAAGCTCCATTGTATCGGGATTATACTCAAACTCAACGTAGCAATCGTGATATCTGAGGGAATAGGAAATATTGGTTGCGATAACAGATATTATAGGGGCGTTAAGAGTTCTGTCAATCTTCGCCTTTGACATAGGTGAAAATACCGCACCCGTATAACTGGGAGCAACTGTTTCACCCTCTGCTACGGGCTCGGGATTATCCTCGGAAACGAGAACGAACATTACTCTGACGTTACCGTTGGGAAGTTCCTCGTAAACGTAGCTTCTGATACCCTTGGCGTCTGTAAGATATGAGCCCTTAGGCATAAAGAATACCGGGAAAAGAGACATATCGCTATCACCCTTTGTATGATAGTAGGGATTAGCACGAGCCTCATCCTCGGGAATAAAAACACCAAGACTCTGAACAGCACCAAGAACTGAATCAATAGCCTCTTCGCCTTCGGAAACAACTCTGTTTGCCGGATCATCGGGCAACACTTGATACTCTATCTTCATAAACCCGGGACTTTTTTCTTTTGCGCCGTTCATAAGTTCGGCATATATATCAACAATATCCTGAGCGGTAATCTGAACGGGTACCTCAGCGTCACCATCCTGTGTCTTGTCATCGTCAACTATGACGACGCCCTCTGCACCCGAATCCGTATCTTGAAACTTCTGTCCGTCCGAATAATCCTCAAGATAATCCTTCTCCGTAACCTGGACGCTTTCAGTCTCAGATACTACGTTTGACTTGGGATGATCTCTCTCATACTCCGCCAAAACACCTACGGAAACGAGCGCCATATATGTACTGATACCCAACACAAGGCTTAACGCAATACAGCACATAATAAACCCTGCGTTTTTAGTATTGAAGGCCATAAACTAATACCTCTTTCAAGTTTATAAAAACATAATAATCAATACTATAAGATTATATTAAATCACCCAAAAAGTCAACTGAAATAAAGTAAACAAATATAAAACAATCCAAAAAAGAAACCGACCCGCGAATGCGAGTCGGTTAAATTTCGATTTATAAGGGATTAATATACGAAGTTTGTATAACGTGTGTGGAAACCAAGCTGGCCGCTACCGTGAACAACACCGATTGCAACAGCGTCGATAGTTGCGTTAAGGTCTGCGATACAGTCATGGTCGATGCTTACGAACTTCATGTCAGGAGTCATAACAGCTGTGATTGTGTAGTCAACATAGTCGATTGTACCAACCTTGAGCTCCTTAACAACTGCGCTAACTGTGTCGTCGTTCTGGATTGTATCAACAACGTCCTCCATGTAAAGGATGTCCTTAGACATAACTCTAAGACCGTCTGTATCAGACTTTGCAGGGTTCTGCTGAGTTCTCATAACGATTGTAACCTTGAAGTTGTCGCCGTCCTTAACAGCTGTAGCACTCTGAACGTAATCAGATGTACAGTTACTTGCGGGCATACGGTTCATAGCATCCTCTGAACCCTTTGCGGATGTATCAACAGTAGCATCTGCTTCTGCTGTCATGAAGCCCTTGATAAGGTCTGTAAGTGTACCCTTAAGAGCACCGAGAGCTGCGTTAACGAGTGCACTATCAGCGGAGAGCTGGAGACCGTCGCCTTCGATTGACTGCCATGCCTTCTTGTCATAGCCTGCAACGCCTTCCTTAACGATCTTGTCGATAGCCATCTGGAAAGACTGGAGAGGAGCTACCTCGATGGGATTCTTGTCTCCTGAACCCTCGGGCATAACAACGTTACCGTCTTCGTCAACCTCAAGCTTTTCTTCTTCTTCCATGCTTTCCTCGTCAGTAGCAAGACCGCTGTCGTCAACGTCCTGGCCGCCGTTACCGCCGCCATTGCCGCCGTTACCGCCCTGATCTGCAGGAGCAGCTGTGCCGCCGGTGAGAAGAACGCCGATAGAAGCAATAGAAACGATATTGCTTGTTACGATTGTGAAGAAAAGAGCTATACTAAGGATGATAGCAATAACCTTCATATCTGAGTTTTTCATAATGGTATAATACCCCTTTCACTTATACCGCCCTTTTTGGACAGTATAACATTCTTTTTCAATATCTAAAGATTACCGCAAATAGCGGGAAAAGTCAAGAAAAACTTTTCTTAAAATATACACGACAAATTATTTTCGGCAAATAGCCGAAAAATCACACCATTTTTTGTGTATTCCATATATCCTTTGCATACTCGTTAATTGCTCGGTCAGCAGCAAATCTACCGGAGCCTGCAATATTCATAAGAGACATACGATTCCATGCCTTTTTGTCGAGGAAGGTTTCGCGGACTCTCTTCTGAGCCTTCTGATAATCGGCAAAATCAGCGAGCACCATAAAGGGGTCATGATGAATTATGGAAGAAGATATATCTGAGAAATCCTTTCCATCGATACCGCCACCGGAAATAAAATCGATCACCTTGCGAATCTCAGGATTATTATTGTAATAATTATAAGGATTATAGCCCTCGTATCTTAATCTGTTTACTTCTTCGGTGTGCATACCGAAGAGGAACATATTCTCGTCCCCTACCGCCTCGTGAATCTCAACGTTTGCACCGTCGAGAGTACCGATGGTAAGAGCACCGTTCATCATAAGCTTCATATTACCCGTGCCGCTTGCTTCTTTACCCGCAAGTGATATCTGTTCCGAAACATCTGCTGCAGGCATAAGTCTCTCCGCATTTGTAACGTTATAGTCCTCGACGTAGAGAACCTTAAGTCTTCCGCGAACATCAGGATCCTTATCGATCATCTCACCGAGAGCGAGTATAAAGCTGATAATTCTCTGAGCCATATAGTAGCCGGGAGCAGCCTTAGCACCGAAGATATAAGTGTGAGGTACAAAATCACCGTCGGGATTTTCCTTGATAGCAAGGTACTCGGATACAATATTAAATGCATTAAGATGTTGACGCTTATACTCATGAAGTCGCTTAACCTGAACATCAAAAATTGAATCAGTATTAAGCTTCACACCCGTTGTCTTGTAAATATGTTTAGCAAACTCTTCCTTATTTGCCTTCTTTATCTTGCCGATTTGCTCAAGAACTGCATCGTCATCCTTGAAATCTGCAAGTCTTGAAAGATTCTCTGCATCATAAATAAACTTATCATCGCCGAGAAGCTTCTTAATATAATCGGTAAGTCTGGGATTTGCCTGACAGAGCCAACGTCTGTGAGCGATACCGTTAGTAACATTTGTAAACTTATGGGGTGTAAGCTTGTAGAAATCGTTAAAGAGAGTATCCTTAAGAATCTGACTGTGAAGAGCAGATACACCGTTTACGCTATGACAAGTGGCAACACAAAGGTTTGCCATACGAACTGCGCCACCCGATACGATAGCGGTACGCTCAACGTAGTCTGCATCGTGAGTGGTTCCCCAAACGTATGCACGGAAACGATTATCAATTTCTTTTATAATATCGTATACACGGGGAATGAGTCTCTTAACGAGCTCTTCGCTCCAGCACTCAAGAGCCTCGCTCATAACGGTGTGGTTAGTATATGCCATCGTGTTGGTAACAAGCTTCCACGCATCGTCCCAACCATAGCCACACTCGTCAAGAAGGATTCTCATAAGCTCAGGAATAGCCATTGTGGGATGTGTATCGTTAATATGGATAGCTACCTTCTCAGGGAGATTATCAACTGTACCGTACTCGCGAAGGTGATGGCGAACAATATCCTGCACGGATGCCGACACGAGGAAATACTGCTGACGAAGTCTCAAGGACTTGCCCTCGGGATGATTATCCATGGGATAGAGAACCTTGCTGATAACCTGAGCCATTGCCTGACGCTCCATTGAACGAAGGAAGTCGCCCTGATTAAATGACTTCATATCGAACTCAGGGGTCTTTGCGCTCCAGAGACGAAGCACGCTTACACCCTTGCCATCCTTACCTGCAACGAACATATCGTAAGGAACAGCCTGAATAATATTACCATTCTCAATTTCTACGTGGTGATAGTGGTTATCCCATATTTCCTTAACGTTACCCTCAAAGCAAACGTTTACGGAGCTGCTCTCTCTGGGCACGAGCCATACCTCACCGCCGGGAAGCCAGTTATCGGGAAGCTCTGTCTGTCTGCCCTCGATAAGCTTCTGACGGAATATACCGTACTCGTAAAGGATAGAGTAACCGCGAGCGGGATATCCCTGAGTAGCAAGACCGTCAAGATAGCAAGCCGCAAGACGGCCGAGGCCGCCGTTACCAAGACCTGCATCAGGCTCGCAATCATAGAGATTTTCGAGCTTGATACCATAATCCTTAAGCACGCTTGCAAAGGTATTTGTGAGATTAAGGTTAAAAAGAGTGTTCTTAAGAGAGCGACCCATAAGGAACTCCATTGAGAGATAGAAAACTCTCTTCTTACCCTCATCATCCGCCTTCCTCGAAAGCTCCGCTCTTCTGGATGCCATCATATCGCGGACTATCATAGCGACAGCCTTATAAAACTGCTCATAAGTAGCATTTTCGGTGGAAATGCCGAAGAAATGGAGAAGTTTATTCTCAAGCATCTCTTTTGCTTGTTTCTTTGTAAGCTTGTAATTCATACAATTCCTCCAAAAAATATAATAAAAATGATTGTTTTTAGTGTTCCAACTATACATTTTATACTAAAATAAGCATAAAATCAACTGTAACAGAAAAATATATGATTATGTCGAAAATATTATCAATGTCCAAGGACAATTATATGTAAATAGCATAATCATTCTATTTTGTCACCCAAACAATTTTAAACCCATAGAAAAGAAATTTCAATAAGCAAAAAATAAAAATAATATTCAAAAAGATGTTGACTTTTAGTAAGTCCTATGATATTATATCAAGGCTAACAAATGCAGAGATACCGAAGTGGTTATAACGGAACGGTCTTGAAAACCGTCGTACGGCAACGTACCGTGGGTTCGAATCCCACTCTCTGCGCCACTAACGAAATGCTACGGCAACGTAGCATTTCGTAAAATCAAATAACATTAATTTGTTACCAATGCAGAAGTACTCAAGTTGGTGACGAGGCGCCCCTGCTAAGGGCGTAGGTCGGGAAACCGGCGCGAGAGTTCGAGTCTCTCCTTCTGCGCCAAATAAAAACGGATACCTTCAGGTATCCGTTTTTATTTTGTTCTAAAGGAAATACGAACCGAGCGCCGGTTCCGGCGCGGGCGAGGAGCACGACCGCGCCCGGTGGGCGAAACAGGGAGTGCGAGTTGGCGCAGCGGTCGAAGAAATCGAGTAAGCGAGCAGCGCGATGATTTCTTCGGGCACCGCAAGAGGGAGACAACGACAACCCTTCACCGAAGCAAAACTCCACTTGCGAAAGCAAGTGCTTTTTTCATTGGCGCAACGAAATTTGCCCTGATGGGCAAGTGAAATAGCTTCGCTGTGAAATATTTACTTCGTAAATGTGAAATATTCGCTATCGCGAATGTGGCAAATTTCATTTCACATTTTGTCGCAAGACAAAATATTTCACAATCCGCAGGATTATTTCACATTGCGTTGCAATATTTCACTTTTATATTTCACAATTATATGATACAATGGTATTAAAGAAGGTGAATACAATGTCTGATTCCAAGCTCAGAGATTTATCAACAGATTTTGCGGTTGAAGTAATTAATTTATGCGAAACAATAAAAGGTCATCAATCTCTTGTTAATCAATTTGAAAGATCCTCCACATCCATAGGCGCAAACATCAGAGAAGCAAACTACGCCCAAGGAAAACGCGACTTTGTCTCCAAACTACAAATAGCTCTGAAAGAATGTTACGAAACCGAATACTGGCTTGAAATATTTGTGAAAACTAAAATACTCGACAAATCTGTCGCTACCGATTTGTACGCTAAATGCGGAACAATTCGTCGTATTTTAATAGCCTCAATCAACACTGCAAAAGAATCAATTAAATAAAAAAGCACCGCAAGAGGGAGACAACGACAACCCTTCACCGAAGCAACTTCACATATAACCAAACCTCATTCTTTAGGTATTCCTATCCCCAAAGATAAAATCATATTTTATGTAAGGCTACAACATATTCTTATAATTTATATTCCATATATTTTCACACTTCCCAGGATAATCAAACTAATTTTATCACATTTGAATGCGATGCGGTTTTTAATATTTATTCGCCTTTATTATAAATGTTGCACCCCAGTTATTCAGAACCTCAACAGAAGAAAAACCTGCTTGAAGCAAGGCTTCTGTTTCGTGTTCAACTGTTAATGGGGTGTCATAATGATAAAACTCGTTATCGTCAATTCCTTGTTCCTTTTTGAGACGAAGAAGTTCGTTTCGGAAGGCTTGCTCGTCTTCATCGGTTAATGCAAAATAATCGGTAAGGATGAAATATCCGCCATCTTTTAATGCTTTGTAGAGCTTTGTATAAAGCGGAATCTTTTCGTCTTTTGTGAAGTGATGCAGGGATTCAACCGAAACTGCTGCATCAAAAGTGTTTCCATCAAATGGAATATCAAAATATGAGCCACATATCAAGGTTAAATCCTTTTCGGGGAACTTATTTTTCAATGCATTTAACATTGATTCCGTAAGGTCAATACCTGTTATTTTTGCAGATGGGTTAAGCTTAAAATAGTGTTCCAATTCCAGACCCGTACCACAACCTAAGTCAATGATTTTTGCACCAGCGGTCTTTGGTAAACAATCGGCTGTAAACGGATAAAACACATCAGACGATTCTATAGTAGTCATCATATGTTCATCGTAGCCATCTAATCTTTTATTAAAAAATTCATTCATTTTTTCAAGCATAATTACTATCCTTTATATATAATATCGATTTCATCTTCACCCGGTACTTCAAATATTGAAGCGAATTTTTCAGCAAGATTATCGTCAACATAATAAGCACTTGTCTCTTCGGCTAATACTTCACTATTTCTTTTCTTCAAGCGTAACTTCCAAGTTTCATCGCTGATATCAATGTAATGAAATTCGCACTCTATGTTTCGGCTATTATAGAACTCACGAGCATAATCCCTTTCTTCCTTCATCCAGAAGCCCCAATCAAGAACAACATTGATTCCAACCTCTATGAGTTCCAATGATTTGTTGAATAAGTAGTTTTGTGTTCTTTCCACATAATCAGCGTGTTTTTCACCACAATGCTGACCGAACAAAGCAAGAGTTATCTCATCTGTAGAGAGCAACACAGCATTATTCTGAATACGTAACTGCTCAGCATATGTACTTTTTCCGCTGCAGATTTTACCGCAGATTAAAATCACTTTCGCCATAACCAACACCTTCTTTTATAATTTACAATACATTTCCTGTGCTTTGGGTATAAATCCGAGTTTCTTATATAGAGTAATTGCGCCGGTGTTATTAGAAAGAACATCAAGATTAACAAAATTGCAATCTTGTTGTTTTGCCCAATCTTTTGCCGAGTTCATCAACGCTGTTCCAAAACCTTTACCACGACTGTTTTCGGTTACAATCACATCCATTATGTAACAATACTTACCGGGAATCATAAAGTCAAAATCAGGTCTTTCCTTTGCCTGTAGCAGAATAAAACCAACAACTGTACCGTCGTTTTCGTAAACAAGAATATCAGAATCATCATTAGAAATCGTTTTTTCAAGAAATTCTATACTTTGGTCGCCCTCTTTTATGAAATCGGGAATCAGTTTTGCCATTTCCCTGAATTGCTCACGATATAATTCTGCTATTGCAGGTATATCATCAACTGTTGCTTTTCTTATCATTTTCATACACCTTTCAACCACTCAACAGATTGTTTCAATCCGTCAATAGTTTTTGTTTCTAAAACCACACGGCAGTTTTGTTCTTTTGCAAGATTAATATATTTTTCAACATCCATTTCACCTGTGCCAAGTGCAAGGTGATTTTTTCTGCCTTGAGCATCGTGCAAATGAATGTGGCTAAGGCGGTCTTTGTGTTTCATAACAAACTCTTCATCAGTACCGCCTATACCGTGATTATGTCCGACATCAAAAGTTAAAGCAAAAACCTTAGATTTCAAAAGCAGTTCAATCGCTTCTTTTTGAAAATCTTCATATCCATCACAGTTTTCAATGCAGATTTTAATATCAGCATAACCGATAGCAGTTTCGCACATATTCCTGAAATCAGTAATGCTTTTAAGATACTGCTTTTTGTATTTAGAGAAAAGAAAAACTTTTCTGTCAGGCAAAGTAAAATATACACCTTTAGCCATATGCATATTCAAAACCTTAATATCAAGTTGCTTTGCAATTTCTATTGTATCTGCAACGGTTTTTATGTAAGCCTCTGCGACGTAAGGATTGAAATCACATACATTCAGATTTTCATCAAGGTGAATTGTGTAATAGATACCGTATTTATCAGCAATGCTTTTGAAATATTCCACGTCAATTTTATCAAGCTGATATTGCGGCAAGTTCATATTAAGCTCAATGAAATTAAGACCTAATTCCGCACACAGTTTCGCACACTCTTCAAGAGTACTTGTTTCAATTAATGTGGGAATACCATAATGTTCTAATTTCAAATAATCACCTTATTTCACAGCAAGTGTAGCAAAATACTGTGGATAGTATTTACCGATTTCGTTTCCGCCTTCTCTGTCACGGTCTTCATATAATGCTTTGAGTGTGAATCCTGCTTTGAGCTGACCACCGATTTGCTCATCTAATGTGTGGCTGAATTGTATGCCATCACCATTTGCAATCATTGCATCACGTTTTTCTTTAGACATTTTTAATGGATTGAACGGCAAAGGATTGACCACTTTTAACGGGTCGCTTTCATCAAACAAATAACCAATACCATTATCAAGACCTGCAAGTAATCTGCCACCTTTTTTGAGTATTCTGTAGCATTCGTTCCATATATGATAAACATCTTCAACATAGACATTTGAAACAGGATGAAAAATCAAATCAAAACTTTCTTCTTCAAAGGGAAGAGGCTTTGACATATCACCTTTGATAATGTTAATACTGTAGCCTTCTCTTTCGGACACCATTTTTTCTGCTTCAAGTTGTTTGTCGGAATAATCAAACACAGTACATTCTGCACCGAGTTTTGATAGTACCGGCATTTGCTGACCGCCACCGCTTGCAAGTCCTAACACCTTTTTACCTTTCAATTCACCAAACCACTCGTGTGGAACGGCAATGCAAGGTGTAAGGTAAACTGCAAAATTATCCACATTAGTTTTTTCATATTCTTCGTGGCTTATGGGCAACGACCATTCACAGCCATCTTCAGCCCACGAATCCCATGTTTCTGAATTAATTTTAGTATAGTCAATCATTTTATTTCCTCATATTGTTTATATAATCATCTGCTTCTTTTCTGCTTTTGAAAACAACAACTTCCTTTTCCTCACCGTATTTTTCGAGAAGGTCATAAATCTTCGGCAGAGTTGTTTTGGGAAAATCTTTTATAAAAGTCTCAAATTCGGGATCCAATTCCGTTTCCAACCACGGCAGATCGTAGCGACCTTTTCCGATACGCTCAGTCGCACCCCGGATACAAAGGTCCGTCGGTAAATCGAAGAGAAAAACCGTATCACATTCTTTCAGTCGCATTTCGATCGTCCTGCCGTAGTTTCCGTCGATTATCCATTTATCCGTAGCGAATATTTCTTTTATTCTCTCGTCAAATTCCTCTCTCGGGATATGGGTTTTATCGGGCTTGTGCCATATAGCATCCAAGTAATATAACGGCAGTCCCGTGCATTTATTCAATTTTTCCGCAAAGGTTGTTTTCCCCGAACCGGGACAACCGATTACAATTACTTTGTTCATTCTTACTCCTTGTTTTCAATCACAAATATTTCTGCATATAAACGATACTCTGATATGTACCATCTTTAAGTTTATATACATTCGGTTTTTCGGACACAATTTCAAAACCAAACTTTTCATAAAGTGCTTTTGCACGGTTGTTTCCCTCAATCATTTCAAGGTCAACGATTTCTGTGCCCTTATGTTCTTCTGCAGCTTTCATCAGTTCTTTAAACATTGCTGAACCAATACCAATATTCCAATACTTTTTCTGAAGGGCGATGCCTACTGTTGCTCTATGAGAAGTCTTGCTACCGGTCTTAAAAGTGATGTCACAGTTGCCTGCAATTACGCCATCTACATAACAAGCAATAAACAAGGTGTTCTGACTTTCACGAACATTATGAATAAATTTCTCTTCACTTTCTACAGTAACACTCTCCCAATCATCAATTGTGCGAGAAAGAAACTCTGTTTCACCACTGGAGGTTTTAATACTGTTAAGTAACATTTCGGCATCTTCAATTTCAGGAGTTTTCAATATAGCTTCCACGCCATTTTTCAATATAACTTTCTTTTCTTCAAATATCATTCCAATACCTCCTAAGAGTGAGTGAATCTAAACAAAACAGGCACCTCCGAAAATACGGAGATGCCTTAATTTACAAAAAGATAAAAACTATATCAATCGCAAACGGACAAAACGGCACTCCTGTTTCGGAAATTAAGATTCATTGTCATTTTGTCCACCTGCCTTTCGATATTTTTTATGATTATACTCTTGTATGGCGGGAATGTCAATATTTTCAAGTTAAACGAAAAAAGCCAAGAACCGTTTACTCCGCCTTTAATCTTATAACGTTCCAGCTGAAGGGCTTTAATTCTGCTGTAAGAATATTACCATCCATTTCGGGAACGGGATTTGTATGAGGCTTAACGATAATATTATCGAAGGTATTCTCCTCAAGCTTGCTGTGGCCGTCCATAGAGATAAACTCATAAGGCTTAAAGCCATTTAAATCCATAAGTTTAACGTCAAGCACTACGCTTTCGTCAAGGCTCTTGTTCACGCAGAAGATTGCTGCTTCGCCGTTTTCTTCGTCGTATGTGACAATACTTTCGATATACGGCACATCAGTAAACTCCTTGCAGTCGTACTTAGGGCTGTCAACGAGAGGTTTAAGAGCAACTCCCCTACCGTAATTTGAAAGGTGCATAAAGGGGTAGAAAATGGTCTGTTCAAACACGCCACCGCCGGTTTTCGTGAAAATGGGAGCGATAACGTTAACAAGCTGAGCAAGACAGGCGATCTTAATTCTGTCGCAATGTCTGAGGAGCGTAATAAGCATAGAACCTACTACAAGAGCATCCTCAAAATTGTAAATATCCTCGAGAATATGGGGCGCCATACTCCAACGCTCAAAATGAGCGCCGTTAGAATGATACCAAACGTTCCATTCGTCAAAGGAGAGGTTAATTGTTTTCTTGGAGCGTTTTTTCGCCTTAACGTAGTCGCAGGCGCAAATTACGGAATAGATGAATTCATCAAGTTCAAGGCTCTTTGCAAGGAAGCTTTCCGTGTCTCCCGCTCTGTTTTCATAATACTGATGGAGAGATACGTAATCCACGCTATCGTAGGCAATGTCAAGGCTCTCCACCTCCCACTTACCGAATGTAGGGGAATTACGGCTGGAAGAACCGCAAAGAACGGTCTCGATACTGCTGTCCGTCCACTTCATAACCTTAGATGCTTCGAGAGCTAATCTGCCGTACTCGGTGGCTGTCTTGGCACCCATCTGCCAACCGCCGTCCATCTCGTTACCGAGACACCAGGTTTTTATATTATGAGGCTCTTCCACACCGTGGCTACGTCTGAGGTCGGACCAATATGTACCCGATTTGTGATTGCAATACTCCACGATATTTCTTGCTTCCTCCACACCGCGGGTACCGAGATTGATTGCCATAAGGCAATCGGAGTTGGCTTTCTTGCACCATTTCATAAATTCATTTGTGCCGAATTCGTTAGGCTCTGTAGTGCCCCAGGCAAGGTCAAGGCGCTTGGGTCTCTGAGAAACGGGACCTACTCCGTCCTCCCAGTTATAGCCGGATACAAAGTTTCCGCCGGGATAACGCACTATAGGAACGTTTAATTTCTTTACAAGCTCTATAACGTCTCCGCGAAAGCCGTTTTCATCGGCAGTAGGATGACCCGGCTCATATATACCGCCGTAAACCGCTCTGCCTAAATGCTCTACAAAAGAGCCGTATATTCTCTTATCTATCTCACCTATCTTAAATTCCTTGGCAAGTGTGATTTTTGCTTTCATAATACAATCCCCTTTTGATACTAAATCGGTTAAACCTGCTCTTCTGTCTTAGGCAGATTTTTCATAAACGAAACCATAAACGGTACTGAAATAAAGAACGTTATTACATCCGTTACTGTTTGTGATATCTGAATACCCGTAAGACCGAGTAAGCTTGACGAGATAATAAGCACGGGAATAAATACGAGACCGCTACGCAAAGCCGATAAAAAGGTTGCGGATTTGTTTTTACCTACGCTCTGGAAGGTCATATTCGAGCATATAGACAGCGGTTGGAAAAACAGCGCTATAAGCTGAGCCTTTAATGCGAAAGATCCTATTTCTATTACGGCAGGGTCATCGCGGAACAAGCCAACAAGATGGCCGCTCACAAAAAGGCCGCCCACAGCAAGCACACTAAGGAAAACCTCGCCCGCTATCCAAGTAAAGAAGAATCCTTTTTTAACTCGCTGATACTTCTTTGCGCCGTAGTTGAAGGAGCATACGGGCTGATAACCTTGTCCGATACCGAGACCAACAGCAAAGATAAAGAAGCATATTCTGTTTACTATAGTCATAGCGGCAACGGCGGCATCGCCGTAACCACCCGCAAGATTATTAAGAAGCATCGTGGAAACGCTGGACAAGCCTTGACGCATAAGACTTGGGAAGCCCGTAGCAAGAATATTCTTAAGATGCGGAAGACCTTTTTTTATATATTTAAGAGATATTCTGCTCTGAGTTTTTCTCCGCAAAAACATACTCAAAAGAATAGAGAAGCTGACAATCTGCGAAACGGCGGTAGAAATACCCGCACCGTCTATTCCTAATCCAAGCTTACTAACGAGAAGCCAGTCGCCAAATATATTTAGTATGCCGCCCGAGGTCAGACCTATCATGGCAAGTGCCGCTTTCCCCTCGTATCTCAAAATATTATTAAGAACGAAGGTTGCTGTCATAATGGGCGCGGCAAGAAGTATCCAAAAGGCATAGTCGCGAGCAAAGGGAAGTATAGTCGCCGTACTTCCCAAGAGTCTGAGAAACGGGTTCGAAAACAACAAACCAAAAACAGAAATGAGCGCACCCGTAACTATCGCGCCAAAGAACGATGCGGATGCTACAAAATTTGCCGTATCGTTATCACGTGCACCAAGCTTTCGGGATATAATGCTGCCCGCACCATGGCCAAAGGTAAAGCCGCAAGCCTGGATAATAGCCATAAGCCCGAATACAACACCGACAGCACCGCTGGCAGACGTACCGAGAGTACCTACGAAATATGTATCCGCCATATTATAGATATTTGTAACGAGCATACTGATAGTGGTCGGTATCCCCAGTTTAATAATAAGCTTGGAAACCGGCGTTTCCGTCATAAGCTTATATTGTTCCGCGCTCTTATCAGCCAATGGTTGTCACCTCTCAAAACAACTGATTATGTATAAGCACATAATAACACATTTTTTGCAGAAAAATCATATAAATTATCTAAAAAAACAAAAATAAAAATTTTTTCGATTTTTTGAATTTTTGTATTGACAACGGAGAAAACTGATAGTATAATATCACTCGTTCCTAGCGGGATAGTGTAACGGTAGCACGACAGACTCTGACTCTGTTTGTTGGGGTTCGAATCCCTATCCCGCTGCCAAAAGCAAAACCCACCCAACAGGGTGGGTTTTGTTTTTAGTCTGATTATATAGGGATTCGAACAAGGAGGGAGCAAAACTCGTTTTGCGGAAGAAAACAGTCCGGCGGACTGTTTTCGCCGACGTGGGCAACGAGCGCAGCGAGGCGATAGCACACGATAGTGTGCGGAAAAATCCCTATCCCGCCCCACCTTCACCCAACAGGGTGGGTTTTGTTTTTAGTCTGATTATATAGGGATTCGAACAAGGAGACACTTTATGAGTAAAGTTCAAAATTTCACGGAAGGAAAAATATTTTCCCCTCTTATACGCTTTGCTATACCTGTTTTATTGGCACTTTTTTTACAAGCAATGTATGGCGCGGTTGATCTTCTTATAGTAGGTCAATTCGGCGGCGATAACGCGGACGTATTTGTATCCGCAGTTTCAACGGGTAGTCAGATAATGATGACGCTTACGGTTGTAATTACCGGTCTTGCAATGGGCTTGACCGTTTACGTCGGAGAAAGAATCGGTGCGGGAGAAAGAAAAGAAGCAGGTAAGATTATCGGAAGCGGTATAAGCTTATTTGCCATTATCGCTCTTATAATAACGGTTGTGATGGTTTTATCATCATCTGCTCTCACGAAAATTATGCACGCACCCGAAGCGGCATTTGACAACACGGTATGGTACGTTACCATTTGCTCTGCCGGTACACTTTTTATAGTAGCTTACAACCTTGTTGGCAGTATTTTCAGAGGAATAGGCGATTCAAAAATACCCTTACTTACAGTTGCAATCGCTTGTACATTAAATATTTTAAGCGACTTTATACTTGTTGCTGTTTTTAATCTTGGTGCAATCGGTGCGGCTATTGCTACGGTTTTTGCTCAAGCGATGAGCGTGGCTCTTTCATTACTTATTATACGAAAACGCAATCTCCCCTTTGATTTTTCCCGTAAATACATCCGTCCCGACACCAAGCATATTAAGTCAATTTTGCGATTAGGAACGCCCATAGCACTTCAAGACCTTCTTGTAAGCATTTCTTTTCTTGTTATTCTTGCTATTGTCAACAGCCTCGGTCTCAACGAATCGGCAGGTATCGGTGTAGCAGAAAAAGTATGCGCCTTCATTATGCTTATCCCCTCAGCATTTATGCAGGCAATGTCCGCGTTCGTTGCGCAGAATATCGGAGCAGCAAAATACGACCGAGCAAAAAAAGCTCTTTGGTGCGGTATTATATCCTCTCTTACAGTCGGTATAATCGTCGGCTATTTTTCATTTTTCCACGGCGATATTCTTGCCGCTATATTCACAAAGGACGCCTTGATTATTGCTCCCGCCACCGAATATCTTAAAGCATACGCCATTGACTGCATCCTCACATCATTCCTCTTTTGCTTCATGGGATATTTTAATGGTTGCGGCAACACTACCTTCGTTATGACACAAGGCATTATCGGTGGTATCTGCGTTCGACTTCCTGTTTCATGGGTAATGAGCAAAATCATCCCCGTATCTCTGTTCAAAATCGGTCTTGCAACCCCCATAGCATCATTTGTACAGATACTCTTATGCATCGGATTCTTTGTGATTATGCAACACAAATACCGGACGAGAAAAATTGATTCCAAGCAGAAATCTGATTGATTTCTGCTTTTTATTTTTATATATAAATAAGAGTAAAGCAAATATCCGCCTACAGATTGAAATTTCACGCGATATAGTTTAGAATAGTATCAGTTATACTCGCAATTGATGGGTGATGGATTTGAAAGAAACGGTTATTCAGTTTGGCGAAGGGAATTTTCTCAGGGGTTTCGCAGACTACTTCCTTCATATATTAAACGAAAGCGGTGCGTATGACGGCAAAGCCGTTATTGTTCAACCCCGTATCGGAGGAAAGGTTGCGGGATTAAATGCACAGGAATGCAAATACAACCTCTATCTTCGCGGTATCGAAAAGGATGAAGTGAAGTCAGAGCATTATTACATCGAGTCCATATCAAGATGCATTGATCCATACAAGGATTTCGACGATTATATCAAACTCGCTCTCAACCCTGATTTTCGTTTCGTAATTTCAAACACCACAGAGGCAGGTATCGAATTCAACCCCGACTGCAAATTTACCGATACACCTTGCGTATCCTTCCCGGGTAAGCTTACTCAATTATTATATAAGCGCTTCGAGGCAGGTCTTAAGGGCTTTGTGCTTCTCCCCTGCGAACTCATCGACAACAACGGTGAGGCTTTAAAGGAATGTGTGATAAAGTACGCAGACCTTTGGAATCTCGGTGAGAATTTCGTTAAATGGATCAAAGAAGAAAACACCTTTGCAAACACTCTCGTTGACAGAATTGTCACAGGGTATCCGAAGGACGATACCGCAAAGCTCCACCCCAAAGATAAATATCTTGACACAGCAGAGCTTTTCCATTTATGGGTAATCGAAGGTGATTATGAAGAGGAATTACCCCTAAAAAAAGCGGGCTTCAACGTTATATGGACAGACGATGTTAAGCCTTACAAAAAGACAAAAGTAAGAATCCTCAACGGCGCTCACACTACCATGGTTTTTGGGGCTATTCTCAACGGTCTCGAAACTGTAGGCGAATGTATGAATGACGAAACCGTAAGTGCATTTTTAAATAAATGTATGAAGACGGAGATTCTTCCCACCATAGGAGAAAGCGAAAGCAACTTGAAATTTGCCGCAGACGTATTCGATAGATTCAAAAACCCCTTCATAAAGCATCAATTAAGAGCAATCGCACTTAATTCAATAAGCAAATTTACAGTAAGAGTGTTGCCCACCATTCTTGAATATAAGGAGAAATGCGGTGCTTATCCCAAGGGCTTGACAACCTCTCTTGCATTTCTTATTTACTTCTACAAGAACGATACTACCGACGATTCCATGGCGGAGGCTATGGAATACATAAAAACACGTAGCATCAACGACATTCTGAGCAACAAGGATATCTGGCAAGAGGATTTATCTCCTTTATCCGAGTTAGTTATCGAGGCTTACAAGATGATCGAGGAATACGGCGCAAAGGAAGCAATGAAATGGACGTTGTAAAAATAAACGAAAGAGATAACGTAGGCGTCGATATAGAATCGGGTCACAAATACGCTTTAAATCCCATAAAGAATGGTGACGACGTTATAAAATACGGATATCCTATAGGTGTCGCCACCTGCGATATTGAAGCGGGAGCCCACGTACACTCACACAACATCAAAAGCAAATTGGGCGATATACTCGAGTATAAATACGCTCCCGATATCATCGAATCTCCGAAGAATACTCCCGTGGAGATAAATGCATTCATCCGAGAAAACGGAGATATAGGTATCAGAAACGATATATGGATTATCCCCACCGTTGGTTGTGCCAACGCCGCCGCAGAGCGGATTGCCCGCAAAACGAATGCTATCAGCTTTACTCACCCATACGGTTGCAGTCAATTAGGCGACGATATGACTACTACTCAACTTGTGCTTCGCGGTCTTATTAAGCATCCCAACGCAGGCGGTGTGTTAGTACTGGGTCTCGGATGTGAAAACAACAATCTCACAGAGATGAAGAAGATTCTCGGAGACTTTAACACAGAAAGAATCCGTTTTCTCAATCTCCAGGATTGCGAGGATGAAATCGACGACGGTGTAAAAATAGTAAAAGAATTAAAAGACGTCGCAGACAATGATAAGCGAGAGAAAGTAAGCATATCGCGACTTAAAGTAGGTCTTAAATGCGGTGGTAGTGACGGTTATTCGGGAATCACCGCAAATGCGGTAGTTGGTCTTCTGACAAACAAAATCACTTCCATGGGTGCTACGGCAGTTATGACAGAAGTCCCCGAAATGTTCGGTGCAGAGGAGATTCTCTTTAACCGTTGTATAAACGAGGAGGTTTTTAATAAGAGTGTTTCTCTTATTAACAATTTCAAGCATTATTACAAAAATCATGGTATGCCCATTTCCGAAAACCCATCTCCCGGCAACAAGGAGGGCGGCATCACAACTCTTGAGGAAAAGTCTCTCGGATGTGTGCAGAAAGGCGGATGCGCACCAATTACCGACGTACTCACTTACGGTGATACAATAAAAATAGCGGGGCTCAATCTCCTTGACGGTCCCGGTAACGATATTGTATCCCTTACCAATCTTGCGGCGGCAGGGTGTCATATGGTATTATTCACCACCGGTAGAGGCACACCTCTCGGCGGTGCGGTACCCACCCTGAAGATTTCATCAAACAACAACATCGCAGTTAAAAAGCCTCATTGGATCGATTTTAATGCATTCGGAGATAACAAAGCGCAGATCTGCGAAGACTTATTGAGCCTTGTTACCGATGTAGCCAACGGAAAAGAAACCAACAATGAAACTCACGGTTACCGTGAAATAGCAATTTTTAAAGACGGAGTTACTTTATAATTATGAAAAATAAGCAAAAGAAAAAAATCACGAAAATTGTGTTTGCAGCAATGTTTCTGGCATTAGCTTACGTTTTGCCTTTTATTAATCTATGGAGTCCCGAAATAGGAAACGCCCTTCTTCCCATGCACCTTCCCGTTATGCTTTGCGGATATGTGTGCGGAGGCCCCTGGGGGATGCTTATAGGTATCGTAGCACCGTTGCTTCGCTCCCTTACACTCGGTATGCCTGCCCCCTTCTACCCCAGAGCCATCGCCATGGCAATTGAACTTGGTGCATACGGATTCCTCAGCGGTATGACGTACAAGCTTCTGCCAAAAAAGAAGGTAAGCATATACATATCACTCTTAATTTCAATGATTGGCGGCAGAATCATACGAGCATTGGTGCAGATGCTTCTGATTGGATTCACCGCAGAAAAAACAATATTCGTATATTTCTTCTCGGAATTAATAGTAAAGGCTATACCGGGTATAATTCTCCAGATACTTTTTATACCCGTAATAGTTACGCTCATTGATTATAAAAAGAAAAAGGAGAATCGCAATGAAAAACCTTAACAGATTAACGGCTTTATTTCTGGTGGCACTTATGCTTTTAGCCGTATCTGCTTGCGGCAAAGGTGACAGCGAAGCTACCACAACAACCACAGAAAAGAGTGCCAATGTTCAGGCTCAGGGCACAACCGCACCTGCATCTACAGAAGATGCAAGCGGCGATGAAACCCAACAAAGCTCCGACGTGGTAACCGACGCACCCGAGACGCAGGCACCCACAAGTGCACCCGAAACCCAGGCTCCCGTTACGGAAGCCCCCACACCCACGGGCGTGAAATCAAAAACCTATGAGGCAAGCGGTAACGTTGAAAAACAGATAGTTTACTACCCCGCCGAATTAGAGGTCTCCGGCAAAAAATACCCAATAGTATCTTGGGCTAACGGTACTATGTGCACTCCCGATCTATACACAGACCTTCTCAAGGCTATCGCCGAGGGCGGTTACATAGTCATAGCAAGCTACGAAACCATGACCGCAGACGGCACGGCTCAAAGGGCATCTATCGACCTTATGATCTCCGAAAGCAGCAATTCATCCTCTATATTCTACGGCAAGGTTGATACGGGCAGAATCGCCGCTATCGGTCACTCGCAGGGCGGAAGAAGCTCCGTAAATGCGGCGGTGGCAGATTCACGCATTGACTGTCTTGTTTCAATCGCGGGTAGCAACTACGATTACGAGGTTGACCCCAACTCAAAACCCTCGCTGTTCTTATCAGGTTCAAAGGATTGGGTCGTAGATAAAGATCAATGGTTAGTTCCCGCATATAATCTAAGCGACGGCCCTGCCGTTTACGCTTGTCTCAACGGCGCGACTCATACCACCTGCTGCTCAGAACCGCAAAAGTATGCCGGATATATAAACAGTTGGCTTAAAGCTTGGCTCTACAATGACGCAACCGCTAAGGCTACCTTTAAAAACGGCGGTACTCTTTCAAACGATTCTGCTTGGGTCGATTTCCAAAGCAAAGGCTTCTAATAACTTAAAAAGGTTCGTTCCCTGATGTGAACGAACCTCTTTTGTATTATATATTATTTGAATGCCTTATCGTACTTTTTAGACCAGGCGAAAACCTTTTCTTTATCCCACTTTTCGGGAATCTTGGAGCCGATAAGAATAACCTTTACCATATTAGCGACTGCACCGCCAAGTTTTTTAACCATATACATATTGCCGGTGATACCCTTAATTTTCTTTTTGATATCCTCGGGATCAAAGCTAAAGAGATCGGACGTACTGCCAAAATCCGCACTCATTGTAATATCCTCATCATTTATTATACCCGACTCAAAGAGATACTCAACATCCTGCGGTCTCAATTCAAGCAAAGCGCTTCTTACACATTCGAGGGACGCAAGACCTGCGCCTATCTGCTTATGATATTTATACGCATAATCCCAGAGAGTTTCTGCAGTGAACCTTTCATCCTTGTCGGCGATAATTGTATCTGCAAGGATTCTCGATGCCTTAAATGCATTCGCCATACCTGAACCTATAAGAGGCACCGGCATAAACGCGCTGTCGCCGATAGCGGCATATCCGTCCGCAACGGGCACAGATAAGGTATGTCTTATTGGAATCTCCACAAACTGTCCACCTCGTAACTTCTCAGTACCGAGACGGGGATTTTTCTTTCTCAAGGAATCGGTAGTAGCAACCACATCATCCATATTGAAATCCTCGAATCTGCCGATAAGCACGTCTGTATAGTCGTCCTCAGCCGCAACCCAGTTAATACCAGGCTTACCGCCCGCAAAGAGAATAATTTTAAATTTATCGGCAGGAGCATCAGACGCTTTGTTATAAAAGGCTCTGTATATTTTAATCTTATGTGCGTTGTCGATCTCATTCTGTACACCTAATGACTTAGGAAGATTACGGCGCACGGAGGAATTGCAACCGCAAGCATCGATAATCATACTACCGAAGAAATCGCCCTTAGCGGTCTTGATACCAACAACTCGCTCCCCTGCCATAATAGGTCCGTAAACCTCACAGTCATATACTATCTTAACACCGCATTTAAGGGCGTTTTCAATGAGATGAGCATATATATCCTTCCGCTCCATCTTGATCTCTCTCTGATCGAGAGGCACATGCTGAGTGAGAGGATTATTACCGCAAGGACCAACGAAGGTCATATCTTCTTTATATGTATATTTATCTTCTGCCGGCATTGGAATATCCGCCACAGCCAATGATTTCGGATCAAAGATATCCGTCCAATCGTAGCCAAGAGTACCCTCGCTCTTCTTCTCATAAACAGTAACGTCGTAGCCCTCTTTGGCAAGGATTGCCGCAACGGCTATACCGCCGTGACCGAGACCTGCAACAATAATTTTCTTACCCATAAAAATCGCCCTCCATATAAGGTTAGATATATTTTTGCATAAATTTCTTCAAATAGCAAGATTTAGAAATATTTTTCACTATTTACACAAAAAGCAGGTTGTGTTATTATGTAAAAAAACAACCAAAGGAGATTATTATGGATATTATAAAAGACATATGGGCAAATAACCCGCCCGCAGCCTTTGCAACAATATGCCTTGCGCTTTACTTCTTCGGTATGGCTATTGTTTTCATCTCTAAGCCTCTGAAAAATGCAGAAAGCTTTTCCGTAAAGCCCGTAGATAACGCGGGTAAGACTGAGATACGCGTATATTACGGCGGTATTTCAGGTGCTCTCGGCGCATTCCTTCTCTTCCTCGCATTCAGTCTCGGCACTGCATACTACTCACTCATAGGCGGTATGTTCTTCGCAACGACCGTACTCGTTACGAGAACAATATTCCTTTTCGTTGACAAGGGCTGGAAATGCCCCTACACGAAGCTTGCCATTCCCGCAGAAAGCGCTTTCGTAATAGCACTTTGGGTAACCTTCTTCTTTGCAAGAAACTTCGTATAAATTAAGCATCACAAAAAGGCTTGAAGCGATTGCTTCAAGCCTTTTTAAAATATGAATGTCTTTGACAAAAGTAAAAATATAACACCCGGTACGGAAAATACGGCAGAAAATGCGAGAGAATATAGGTTCATACCTACCGACAACGGAATAAAATATGACACGGCACCCACGGCGCACAAAGCCCCGACTCCGCCGAATATACTTGAAAACATTGATTTAAAGAAATGTCCGCTCTTCTTATATACAAAGAGCATTATACAAAGAAGTACTGCTCCCGTAACGTATATCATCCTCTTCATCCTTTGCAAATTCTTAATACATTATTTTTACTACATTTATATTTATGTAGTAAAATACAGATATATTACAGATTATATAAACTTAAATCTGAGCATACTTTTATAAGAGGTGATAGATAAATATGAATAAACATTCTTTTACATTTGAACAATACTGCAACGTGGTTGACAAGAATATCATACTTGAGGAAACTACGTTTCACAACGGATGCAAGAAGCTAAGGTGCCTCAACATCCACAAGTGCAACAGTACAATGGGCGGTTGCCGAAACAATATCATTCTCAGACGAATGGAAAAATCGGTTGAAAAAGGAAGGGAAGAATAGTATAATCAACTAAGGTTATACAAAGGATGGTGAATTAGTTGAGCGGCGTATATGTACACATACCATTTTGCAAGTCAAAGTGCCCGTATTGCGACTTCTACTCGTACAGATGCTCTGACCATGCAAAAGAGCAATACGTAGATGCTTTAATTGACGAAATAGAATCCTTGCGCCGTGTTTCACCGTACCTTCCCCACAACGGTTTTACCGCCGATACACTCTATATCGGTGGTGGCACACCCTCCGTGCTCCGTGGCGAGGACATAGAAAAAATCGTTAATTCCGCAAAAAAGAAATTCAATATATCTGACGATTCGGAGATTACCGTCGAATGCAATCCTGCATCGGATATAGAAAGCCTTATTCCCCATTTTATTAATTGCGGTATCAACAGAGTTTCTCTCGGTATGCAGTCAGCTATAGACGAAGAGAGACGTATCCTCGGAAGATCTGCCGACAGAGAAAGAATCCGTAGTGTTATAGATCTTCTCAAGGAAAACGGAATCACAAATGTATCGCTCGACGTTATGATGGGTATCCCGAATCAAACGGAAGAAAGCCTCAAGAAAACACTACAGTTTGCTATTGACTGTGATGTCACACACATAAGCGCGTACATATTAAAAATTGAAGAAGGCACATTTTTTCATACTCACAAAGACAGATTTACATTTCCCGACGAGGATGAGGTGTGCAATCTCTACGAGTTATGCGTTGATTTCCTTGGTCAAGCGGGTTACGAGCAATATGAAATTTCCAATTTTGCGAAGCCATCTTACCATAGCCGACACAACACAAAATATTGGCTTTTAGAGGATTATCTCGGTATAGGCGCCGCTGCACACTCTCTCGTGGGCGGAAAACGTTTTTACTTTCCCGACAACTCTGAGGATTTTATTAAGGGAGTCTCCCCTATTTACGACGGTGAGGGTAACACCGCAGAGGAATATATAATGCTCCGTCTTCGTCTTAAGGAAGGCTTAATATTGGACGAGCTCATTTCTCTCTATGGAGAAGAGGTTGTCAAGCCGATAAAAGAAAAAGCCCCGCTTCTTGCGAAGCAAGGCTTAGTGAACTTCGATGAGAAAACTATATCATTGACGAAAAAGGGATTTCTCCTTTCGAATGCCGTTATCTCTCAATTTCTTTGAGGGTAAAGATATCGTCAGATATTTCTATATTTTTAATACCTGCGGTATAAAAAAGCTCGTTATTTTCAGTAATTAATATAAATTCATAGCCGTCAAATTCCTTAGTGAATTCGATGGCTTTTTCTTTTCCACCCACGAAAAGCGCGGTAGAAAGAGCATCACACACAGTGCCCTCCTCACCTATAACGCTAACGCTCAGAAGGTCACTATCCGCGGGATATCCCGTAGTTGGGTCTATAATATGGTGGTAGGTTTTACCGCCATACTCAAAGTATCGCTCGTAAGCACCCGAAGTAACCACAGAAAGCCCTCCGCTACTTTCGAAGGAGCAAGCAAGACCTTCCGTATCCATGGGATTTTTGATACCTACGCTCCAAGGCGTGCCGTCGGTCTTATCTCCTGCAAGAACGATATTGCCACCCAAGTTTATAAGTGCGGTAGCGTTGACGTCATCTGCCAACTGAAGCAAAACATCACCAAGGTAGCCCTTTGCAATACCGCCCAAAGCAATCTGAGTTTCTGTGTGCTTTACAACTGTATTATCGACGGTATTCACCTCAAAGCTTGCTTTACATACGCTCTCGAGAGCATCTGCAATATCCGCATCCTTCGGCACACCGTAGTTGCCGTTATCGAAGCCCCAAAGGGTAATTACGGGCAATAGCTTGACGTCGAATAAACAGTCGGTATATTGATATGCCGCGAGAGCTTTTTCGAGTATATTGGCGGTATGGTAATCAACCTCAACCGCAACTCCAACCGATGCATCGTTTACTCTGCTGATATCACTGTCGGGATTATTAACATCCATAAGACCATCTATTTTCTCGATGCAATTTTTCATATCCTCGAGAAGCTTTTTCGTATCGGTCTCAGAATTTTTGAACACGGTTATTTGCATAACCGTGTTCATTGCCGTTAATTCCAGGGTATCATATTCATTATTGCCTCCGCAGGAGCATAGCCCTGCAAGAAAAGCAATGCACATTAATACAGATACTACCTTTTTCATTCGGGAAGCACACTTTCCGCAATAGCTACGTTACGATCGTGCTCTGAAGCAGTAACCGCGTAATAAATGCCACCGTTTACGTCATGATTGAAGAAATAATAACCGGTATCACTGGGATAAAGTGCCGCGGATATCGCCGCATTACCGGGGTTAGCGATAGCTCCTATAGGAAGACCCGTACAATCATTATCGTAAGTATCGTACCTATTTCTGAAGGTCTCCATCGTATTCATATCGGCTGAAGAACTGGAGAAATTCGGTGCAATATACTTTGTGTAATAAGCAGTAGTAGAGTCGCACTCAAGCTTCGGGAAGGTGTATGTGTTATCAAGACGGTTGTGAAGAACGGAAGATACACCGGGCATCTGCTCTGAGTTCGCCGCCTCAACCTGAATAATAGACGCAAGAGTAATAACCTCATCTATTGTCATACCCAACTCGTCGGCTCTTTCCTGATACTCCTCTGTCCATCTTGTTTCGAAGTTATTAAGGAATTTCTTAACAACGCTCGTGGGATTTTCGCCCTTGTAGAACTGGTAGGTATCGGGATAGAGGTAACCCTCAAGGGCAATGAAGCGCTGTTCCTTATTTTTTATCTGTGCGATAAACTCATAATCTGCAGAGAAGTCAACAGTCTTTAAAGTATTGATAAATGCAGAAGCGGTACATACGCCCTCTTTCTCAAGATGCTCACCCATCTGTTGAACAGTCCAACCCTCGGGGAAGGTAACCGTCACAACGTCACCCAAGGTATAGTCAGTCTTCATAAGGGCAATCATATTTTCGATACCCATATCATTACTGAGCGTATAAGTATTACTTATATACGGGCCTTCCTTATCAAAGACCTTAATAAATATCTTACAGAAGAACTTATTATTTATAAGGTCTTTATCCTTGAGAAGATCAATAACCTCGTCATCGGTCATACCTTGATCAATAGTAACCTCAACAGTAACTACCTCATCCGTAAAGCCCAGAACGTCATTAATACAGCCGATAGCATAAATGCAAAGAAGGGTACTAACAACTGCAATAACTCCAAGCATTATTGCAAAACGTTTGAAGCCCTTGGACTTAAAAAACCTCACCAATTTGTTTTCGGGAGCCTTCTTCTTGCCCTTCACATTTGCCTTTCTTCTTGTATTTGAGTTGTTGGCATTTTTGTTCTGCTGAGCAGAATTCACGTTAGCGGGTGCCTTATTTTTAGTTGGTGGATTAGAAAAATACACACCGCCCCTAAAACTGTTTCTGTCGTTGGTAACCGGCGGAGGCGACGGCTTTTTAGGTGTCCTTGTAACGGGAGCGCCATTACCGGCAGGCTTTGCAGGTTCTTTCTTTGGCTCCTGCTTGGACTCATACTGTTTCAACAGTTCATCATAATCTTTGTAATCAGCCATTTTCAAAACTCCTTTTTAAAAACTGAGTTCTTTAATATCTTAATCCGTCTCTTTAACGGTCAAAATTTCTTTTTCAGTTACGATCATTCCAACTGTTCTGTCGTACTTTCCGTGGAACAATTCGTCTTTGAGGTTCTCACCGTAACATATACCTATGGTTGAACCCTTATAGGATGACAGATATCTGTCATAATAGCCCTTGCCGTAGCCTAATCTGTATCCGCTTCTGTCGAACATAAATGCGGGTACGATGCAAAGGCTACCGTCAGTCTTACCGACCATTACGGCCTTTGTAGGATCGGGCTCGTCAACACCGAAGCTACCGGGAGAAAGCTCGTCAAGTGAATTTATATAGTAAAAATTCATTTCACTGGGGCCGCCCTCGCAACGAGGAACGGCAACTCGCTTGCCCATCTTAAGAAGCTCCTCTATAAACTCTCGCGTATCAACCTCTATATCAGTAGATACGTAGCATAATACTGTCTGCACCTCTCTGAGAGCCCATAGGTTAAGTAATCTGTTTTTTATTTTCCTGTCAAGCATCTTCTTGCTTTCGGGACTCATTGCGCGGCGCATTTCTCTCGCCTCTTGTCGCAACTTCTTTTTTATCGGTCTGATATCTATTACTTTCTCCATTGGATAGCACCTAAGATACCTTCACTTTTTTCTTTGCCGACTATCTGTGCGGCGATTTCTGCACCGAACTCCCAGGCAACACCTGCACCGCGGGCAGTAATTATATTTCCGTCTCTTACTACGCCGTCAGAAAGTATCTCCGCTCCCGCAAGATATTCCTCGAATCCGGGAAAGCAAGTGGCCTTCTTTCCGTTAAGGAGTCCCTTCTTACCTAAAATAAAGGGTGCGGCACATATAGCGCATACAAAATTCCCTTTTTCAATGCAATAGTCTATAGCATTGTGAACTTCGGGAGATTTATCAAGATTATCCGCCCCCGGCATACCACCGGGAAGAATAACGCCCTCTACCTTTTCATTAAGATTTACGTCACTAAGAGAGACGTCCGTCTTTACTTCTATTCCGTGAGCACCCGTGCAAACGTCACCGGTGACACCTACTATATTTACTTCTATCCCTGCTCTTCTGAGAAAGTCAACGGGTGCAAGAGCTTCGATTTCTTCAAATCCGTCTGCAAGAAAAACATATATCATTCCTATCACCCTCCGTATGCACCTATAAAGGCGGATTTCAATTTCGGCGCGTCGCCTAAAGATTTATACATACCGCAAGGGCTACCGCCCTGCGATACTTTTCTGCGCAATCGAAGAACATCGACTCCGCAGACGTCAAAAACTTTATTAAGTAGAACATCTTCGTCACCGAAAAGCTCCCAAACAACAACTTCATCGTCAAGCTTTTCATAAACGCAACAACCGATATTTTCAATATATAAACTATTTACTACCTCTCCATCGGGAGAAACAAAAATATTAAAGCCCTTTTCACTAAATACTACCGATTCATTTAAAGGGAATCTATTCCGACAATCCAAATATGAACTGTAATCCATATCCGTAGTCTTACAGGTACAAGAAATACTCTTTCTTTCGATTGATTCCTCTTTGCAGAAGAAGCCTTTTTTATAGCCGAGCTTTTCATACATATCATAAAGCGGCGCATTGGCAGGCACGAGAAAAAGATATGATATATCTCTCTGCTTTGCCACAACCTCCGCTTCATTGAGAAGCGCTGTCATAAGGCCCTTACCTCTGTGGGAAGGCAACGTTGCCACGGCATAAACGTAATAAGCCTTATACATCTTACTATCCTTCAAAATATGACTTTCCATAAGATAAAGAGCGCTTACCGCAATGTCACCGTCATATATAACAAGGGTATTTTCTTTTTGAAAAGCGGTAGAGAAAAACTTGTTTATATAACCATAATCGTCACCAAAGGATATATGCCACAGTTCCTTAAGAGAGGGAATATCCTTTTCGACAGGGAATCGTACATCAGATAACTTTTGCATAATACTTCTTCACGAGATATTCGGGCTGATAAGAAAGCTTAGCTTTGCGAAGCCCCTCTACACCCGCATCATCCTCACGATTAATATATCTGTAGTCAGAGAAAAGTCTCTCTGCAAAAAACTTATTTATAGCGGCATAAGCATTGGAAAACTGAGGCGATGCCTTCTCAAAATGAGTACAGAAGCTTTCGCCGTCAGCCATTTTTTCTCCGAGAGCATAAGCGACTATATTGTCATCCACGCGTATGAGAATACCCTCGAAGCCCAATTCGTAATAGTTTGAAAATGCACAATCTATAACCTGTCTCTCTGCTTCGAGACGTTGGCTGCTTTCGTTCATCATATGCCATGAATGGGAAAACTTAAGACATTCTTTAAGATTGGTGTCGTTAAGCTCCTCCACGGTAAACTTATTTTTCTTAATAAATGAATTTACGTGATTCTTCTTAGAGTGAAACTTTCTTCCGCTGAGAGTAGCAAGCTTTTCCGAAGAATAAATGTAATCGAAATAATCTCTCTGTTCAGTTACCACTAACCTGTCACCGAAATATGATTTCAATACGGGCAACTGCTCTTCCGCTACACAGCAAAAGCTAAGGTCGGCGCATCTCTTCGCTGCGTCATCCTCTACACGGGCGAGAGCTATATTCATATCGCCGTCGCCCCACGGCACCGAGTACGACGTAACACCGTTAAAGGTTGCATGAAGATAGAGGAAACCATCCTCTACAGCTATTTCCGTATGCTCTGCGGCACTCCAGCAATAGAGATTACCAAATGTAAAATCGCAAATTCTACGGCAACAATCGGGAATATACTTCTCAATAATCCCCTTATGAGATAACTTCAAATGTTCTAAAGTAAGCATATTATTTTTTTACAAGCTCTAATACGAGTTCGTAAACCTTATCGTTTATAGATTCGATGGAAAGTGGTTCGCCGTTCTGAGCACAAGTAATAACGTTCCATCCGTATTTGTCTGCCGCATATAAAGCCGCCTCGCGACAGGCATTGAGAAACTCAACGTTTGCCTCGTGAACATCCTTCTTGCTTTCGTCACCGCCATATCGTGCGGTCATAAGCTTCTGCGACACCTCCACGGGCATATCAAGGAAAATAACCTTGTCTGGTGCGGGAATACCAATTTTGTTATACTCAAAATCAAAAAGCCATTCAAGGAAAGGATCCCACTCGCTTTTATCAAGCTTGGTCATCTGATAGAGGGCATTTGCGGGAGTATATCTGTCGGCAAAAATAAGCTTTCCCGACTTATAATCCTCGCCCCACTTCTCGGTATAGGATGCAAAACGGTCTGCGGCATAAAGGACGGATGCGGCGTAAGCATTTACGTCCCCTGCATTCTTACCGAAATCACCCGCAAGATATTTGCGCACAAGAATACTGGAGTCACTGTCGTAATCGGGAAGTTTTATTCTTCTGTAGTCGATATTATCCTGCTCCAACCTCTTGCAGATAAGCTCGGTCTGGGTAGTTTTACCGCTACCGTCAAGACCCTCAAGGTCAATAAAAATTCCCATAAACGAAAAACCCCTTTAAAGTGGTGTTGCCCTGAACAGAGCATAAATATACTTATACCCATAAATAATACTATAATTATTATAAACTGTCAAATATTCTTTTCCATAATTAACCTATTTTTTACATATTCTTAACCAAATAAAAAGCGTTGACTTCCCAAAGAAATCAACGCTTTTGGTTAGTTATTTAATTTCAGCCTTCGAGGAATTTGAGAATCTGCTCCTTGCTTCTTAATCCTACGAGGCTATCAACCGCCTGACCGTCCTTCATAAGAATAAGTGTAGGAATGCTTACGATGCCGAAATTCTGCGCGAGAGCAATCTCTTCATCCACGTTTACCTTGCCGATAACGTACTGAGGATACTCGTCCGCAATCTCCTTAAGCGTAGGTGCTATCATCATACACGGACCGCACCACGTTGCCCAGAAATCAAGAAGCACAGGCTTATCGCTCTTTAATACTTCCGCTTCAAAATTAGCGCTTGTTACTTTAATCTCTGCCATATAAAAAACCTCTCAATCCTTTGATTTGTAGTAAAGCATACAGTGGCAATAGCCCTCGAAATCGGGATCTGCCATCTGCTGACGAAACTCTTCGCAAATGCATTTATTTTCGGGAGTACGAGCCAATCTGCAGGGGCAATAGCCATCCTTTGCCTTAAGTCCCTCTTTGATACGAGCTACAACTTCCTTATCTTCATTTAATCTGACCGCCATAATAAGCCTCCTGTCTGATTTTCTCTAATATTATTTTACATAAATGCCATGCTTATTTCAACAGTAAATTTATTAATACACTTTACTTTTTCACAAAAGCGTGTAAAATATCAGTAGAATATTTTTTGGAGAAATAATATGAGTAATATTTTTGAGCAGGCGTATAATACCGCCAAGGAAATAATAGAAGTCGGCAAGCTTACCAAGGGTGATATTCTCGTGGTTGGTTGTTCAACGAGCGAGGTTATCGGCAGTAAAATCGGTACAAATTCAAGCCCCGATACTGCCAACGAGCTTTTTATGGGTATCAAAAAAGCGACAGATGAAGCGGGTGTCTATATTGCCGCGCAGTGCTGTGAGCACCTCAATAGAGCTATAATAATCGAGAAAGCCGCCGTAAGCGGAGATATAGTAAACGTTGTCCCCCAGCCTAAGGCAGGTGGCTCCTTTGCAACTGCGGCTTACAAGAGCTTTGAGAATCCCGTTGCCGTAGAGGAAATAAAGGCAGATGCCGGTATCGACATCGGCTTTACAATGATTGGTATGCATCTTAAGAAGGTAGCCGTGCCCGTAAGACTTGTTAACAACAAGATCGGCGAAGCGACCGTATTGGGTGCAAGAGTCCGCCCCAAATTCATCGGTGGCGAGAGAGCCGTATATGATAGTAATTTAATGTAAAAAATGAGCCGAGGAGAAATCTCCTCGGCTTTGTTTTATCTTTCATTAAAGAAGGTCTTTGAAAAGAGCGTAGTTTGCTTTGGATGCGGTGAGCTCCCCTGCCTGAATCTTCTTGATAATCTCTACGATTCTGTCATTTACGGGGGTCTTTACACCGTGCTTCTTACCGAACTCACATACAACGCCGTTGATAGCATCAACCTCGCAGGGCTTACCCTTTTTAATATCCTGAAGCATAGAGGGCTCGATATCTCTGTGCTTCTTCATAGCGATAGGAAGAAGGAGACAACCGAAACCACGTTTAATGGGGTTGGTATAGTAGAAAAGACCTACGATATTCTTACCCTGCACGGGTGCAAACTCAACGCCTGCGGCATGACCTACGTCAATACATTCCTTCATACAGCGGATAGCAACCTTCTTGCCTTCCTTATCCTCAGAAACGTCGCCGAAAACACCGCCAACTACCGTACCGAGACCCGAGAATGTAGCGTTTATAAGAAGTTTTGACCAACGAGCACCCATAAGGTTGGGCTCCTCGTGTACGGGACACATAAGTTCAAGAAGATCCTTAACCATCTTGAACTGCTCATCTGTGATACCATCCATCTTACCCATATGGAAGGAGAGACTATCCTTGTCGCTTGTAAGCTCGCATACGCCGGGCTCAACAAGAGCTGCGCCCCATTCAACTGCACATCCCATAGTATGGTCAGCGCCGATTATTTCTGCAATACCGGGCTCGGGGATACCGTTCTGAAGAGTAACGATAACACCATTGGGAGAAAGGAAATCCTTAAGCATAGTAACAACATCTTTGTTAAAAAGCTGCTTTGTAAGAAGAACGATAACGTCGTACTCGCCTGTCATCTGATCGGGGGTAATGGCTCTTACGGGAACTGTCATATCAACAGTACCGATAATGTGAGCACCCTTTTCATTGAGAATATCAACGTGAGCTTTATTGCGGTTAATAAGGTCAACGTCTCCGCCGTTTTTCATAATAAATGCACCAAGCACAGTACCGAGAGAGCCTGCACCGTATATAGCATATCTACCCATAAAGAAGCCTTCTTTCAACTTGGTTAAATTTTAAACAATGTGATTATATCACACAACATCCTGTAGGTCAATGCAATAATCATCACTTGACGAAAAAGATATGATAATGTATCCTAAAGCCATAACACCCCTAAGGAGAAAAGCATGAATAAAAACAATCCTCAAAAGAAAACCACTAAAATCATAGTACTAATTGCCATAATTGGAGCTATTGCTATAGTTGTAGCGGGAATAATACTCATAGCTCTTGGTGGTTTCCCAAATGATTTTCTTTCTGCAGGGGCAAGTGAAGACACAGAAGCTTCTGCAAACAGTAGCGGTAAAGACAATGAAAATGACACGTATTATGCGGACGAATACGACGAGAATTACCAATTAAGGCACGCACCAAATATGTACGTGGATTGGGTAAGTTCTTCAAATTATGAGGGCGCTTATGATGCTTTTATCATAGATTGGAAATGCACGGAAACTGCCGAAGGAACTTACTGGGCGGTACACGAATGGGACGAGGGTTATGCCGGCTTTCAAGATAGGGAAAATGCTTGCAACGTAGTGCTTATGTCACTTTGGAATCTACCTGACGGCACTCAGCCACAAGTAGAATACTACTCCGATCCATATGATTACGGCGATTTTGATCACGAAGGAAATGGCGCATACGTATTCACCCCATACGAATGGGAAGTGGGTGTATGGTACAGTATGAAGATTGAAATAACTTACGAGGAAAACAAGACTATCTTTACTCAGTACGTATGTAAAGAGGGCGAGGATTGGCTCAAGACCGCCGCTCTCAGCTATCCTACTATAGTGAAAATCACCCGTCCTACCCACGTATTCCAAGAGGACTACTGCTTCAATGACCTTTCCCGTAGCTGTATACTACGAAATGCGGCAGGCAGATTTACGCAAACAGAAGAATGGGATCATTGGAATGAATTTATAGTGGATTCCAGCTATTACCCCGATGAAAATGACGAGAATTCTTTGTGGAGCATCAGCTTCGGTTGTGACTACAGGATATACGACGACTCCGTTGAGATTTTCTCAGGCGGAAGAGGAAACATTCCAAGCGGTAAGGAAATGCCGTACGATGGTAGAATTGATTAACGAAAAAACAGAGAGTGTTACCTTTCGTAACACTCTCTGTTTTTCTGATAAGTCAATTAAGCTTCAAATCAACCACTATAGAATTGTGGTCACTTGTATATTCACCGTCTCTTTTACCGGAAAGAACGAAGTATTTTTCTACAGTAAAGTCACCCTTGGAAAGCATAAAATAATCTATTCTCTTATACTCTTCTGCTTTGCCGAAGCCTTGATAAGTGTGGGAATCCGAGGTATCCTCGGTCTCGTGCTTTGCATCGAGGAAATTCTCCGTAACGCTGTTATACGTTTCTGAGCCCTCAAGGGCATTGAAATCACCCATTATAACAGAAGGAAGAGAGCCGAATTCTTCGATCTTATCAAGAACAACACCGATACCGTTAATACGTGCCTCGTCGCTGACGTGGCTGAGGTGTGTATTGAACACAACAAAATCAAGACCCGTAGCATTATCCGTTAAAACAACGTAACTGCAAACGCGACAATACTGTGCGCCCCAAGACTTACTCATAACCTCGGGTGTTTCGGAAAGCCAGAACGAGCCTTTGTCCTTGAGAGTATAAAGCTCCTTGTTGTAGAATATGGGACACCCCTCTGAATTAAAGGCATCATCACGGTAAGTTATAACAGAATCATACTGAACAAGAACGTCTTTGAAATAGGAATACTGCCACTTGGTAGCTTCCTGGAAACCAATAACACCCGGCGCTTGCTCCTCTATATCTGCCGCAATAAGGTTAGCTCTGTAAAACCAACCGTTCTTGCCGAAATCAGTAGGATTTATGCAACGAAGATTATAGCTCATCATCCTTATACTGTCTGTATCGGTTATTTCAACGTTAACCGGACTTTTATTGTCTTTGTAATGAGGGTAATACCAAAAGAGGTTAGCAGTAAGAAAAATCGCAACCGCAAGTACTAAAGAAAACACGGAAACTACAGAAAGAATTATCCTCTTCTTAACTTTTTTACTCATAAAAACACCTCTGAAAATATCTTGCGGATAAATTATATACTATGCTAAAAAGAAAAACAACAATGCACGGGAATAAATCTTTTAAAAAAATATAAATAAACTCTTGATTTTTTTAAGTTGTTTAGTTATAATATCAAGGCGCGTTAAGAAAGCGTACAATATTCTTACTTAATTTGACTATACGGAGAGTTGTCCGAGCTGGTCGAAGGAGCACGATTGGAAATCGTGTAAACGGCCAAAACCGTTTCGAGGGTTCGAATCCCTTGCTCTCCGCCAAGAAAAGAAGCACTTTTGTCTATCGACAAAAGTGCTTCTTTTCAACTAAATCCGTCCTTGCAGACGGAATAAATCCACCTTCGGTGGATGAAATCACTTGCGTGATGAAATCCGACTTCGTCGGGATATGGACGGATTTAATTTCATCTGCGAAGCAGATTTCATCCGAGCAACGCGAGGATTTCATCGCGCATTGCGCGATTTCATTCACATACACAACTTCGTCGTGATTTGCTTCGAAATAGGTAGCACTCTTTAATTATTTTCTGAAAACGAAGAGGGATTCTAACCCCACTCGGCGAAGCCGAACACAATCGGGTGTTCGCGTAGCGAACGATGGGCAGAGCCCATCGAATCCCTTGCTCTCCGCCAATAATTAGAGAGTGTTACCAAATGGTAGCACTCTTTTTTTATTGTTTTGTTAATTGTATATATTATACTTTTATGATATCATTACTTATATATAAATTCACGGAGGTAAGAGGATGCTTGCCACTTACAAAAACGTTCTTTTGCATTTATCAAAATCGAAGCAGGACAACCCTTGCTTCGGCAAAAGCGTGCTTGCTTTCCCCGAGGATTACACGGTACTCGACTTAGAGACTACGGGACTTGACCCCAAGAGGGATCTTATAATCGAATATGCGGCTGTAAAGGTTCGTGGCGGCAAAGTTGTAGATACCTTTCAAAGTCTTTGCGACCCCGGTTTTCCTATACCTGCACAGATAGAAGCAATCACGGGTATTACTACGGAAATGGTACGATTCGCACCCAATCCGAGAAGCGTACTTCCCGACTTTCTTGACTTTATCGGTGACGATTTTATTATGGGTCACAATGTACTCTTCGATGTGCGTTTTATTGCCGCGTCAGCGGGAGAATTTGTGAATCCGTACATAGATACGATGAAGCTGTTCAGGAAACTTCATTCCTCCCTTCCCCATCACAGACTTTGCGATATGGTTGATTACTACGGCAAGAATAACGAAACTGCTCACAGAGCTCTTTCCGACTGTCTTGCTACAAACGATTGCTTCGACGCTATGAAAAATGAAATCATCCGTTGCTACAACACGACAGACGATTTTCTGAAAATATTAAAATAATTCCGAGAGGTGTTAATATGAAATTCCCTTTATATCACAAGAGCCTTGAAACTCTCCATTTCAATGCAGAAAAACCCAGAGCATACTTTATCCCCTACGATAATCTTCAGGATGCTCTCTCAGGTGACCGCAATAAGTCATACTATATGACTAACCTTTGCGGTGATTGGAAATTCAAGTTTTTCAAGAGCTTTGAGGACATAGACGAATCCATCTACGAAGAAAACTTCAACTGTGACAGTCTCCCTAAGGTACCTGTACCCGGTTGTATTCAGTTATATAAGGTTCCCGAGATGACCGACGTACCCCTCTATTCTAACCTTATGTACCCCTTCTCTGTTGACCCGCCCCATGTACCCGAGGACAACCCCTGCGCATTCCATATCAGAGATTTTGAAGTTAGCGCAGAGATGCTTGAGAGAGACAACATCATCACATTTGAAGGTGTTTCCTCCTGCTTCTATATGTGGATAAACGGCAACTTCGCAGGCTACAGTCAGGTTAGCCATTGCACAAGCGAATTTAATATTTCTTCTTTCCTTAAGGAAGGTACTAACAGAATTACAGTTCTCGTTGTTAAGTGGTGCGACGGCTCATATCTTGAGGACCAGGACTATTTCCGTCTTTCAGGTATTTTCAGAGAGGTATATATCCTCTCCCGTAGTAAGACACGTCTCATTGACGTACAGATCAAGCAGGATATTAACGAAGATTTCTCTCTTGCTACCCTTAACCTCGATTGTGTGCTTACCGCAGACGCAGAAATTCTCTACGGTCTCGTTAATCCCGCAGGAGACGTTATTAAGCAGGGTTCATCAAATGATGCAACGTTCTCAATCGACATTGAGAATCCCCTTATGTGGAATGATGAGAAGCCCTACGTATATAATCTCTTCCTTACTGTTGATGATGAAATTATTCCCTTCCAGATTGCTCTTCGCAAGATTGAGATAAAGGATAAGAAGCTTCTTATAAACGGCAAAGCACTTAAGCTCCGCGGTATTAACCGCCACGATTCATCACCCGATACGGGCTATGCGGTTGACATGGACCACATGAAGCGCGACCTTCTTATGATGAAGCGTGCTAACGTGAATGCTATAAGAACTTCTCACTATCCCAACGATCCCCGATTCTACGATATCGCCGAGGCTCTCGGTATGTACTTTATCGACGAAGCAGATATTGAAACTCACGGTATGGGCTTCAATACAGATGCAGATTGGGATTGGATGCGTTGGTCTATGCTCTCCACTATTCCCGAATGGAAGGAGGCTTACGTTGACCGCGCCGCAAGACTTTACGAGAGAGACAAAAACCACGGCTCAGTTATTATGTGGAGTCTCGGTAACGAAAGCGGTTGCGGTGTAAACCACCGTGCTATGCGAGAGTATATCAAATCCCGCGACGAAAACGCTCTCGTTCACTACGAAAATGCTCACCTTGAATTTAAGGCAGTACCCGAGGGAGAATGCTTCAAGGATATTTCCGACGTTGAAAGCCGTATGTATCCCTCATACGAATATTCTATTGACTATCTTAACAATCCCGAATATGACAAGCCCTTCTATATGTGCGAGTATGTTTGCTCTATGACTACGGGCGACGTTTACGATTTCTGGGAGCTCGTTGATAAATACGACAACTTCTGCGGCGGTTGTATTTGGGAATGGTGCGACCACGCAATCAACGTGCCCGACGAAGACGGTAATCCCCGTTACTACTACGGCGGTGACTTCGGTGACTTCCCCAACAACTCTATCTGTTGTATTGACGGTCTCGTTTTTGCAGACAGAACTCCCCGCCCCGGCTACTACGATATGAAGAAGGTTTACGAGCCCTTCCGCGGCAGCTACAAGGATGGCGAGGTTACAATCTCAAGTGTAAGATACTTCGAAAATCTTTCCGACTATTGTGCAAAATGGACTCTTTCAAGAGACGGCGAGGAGTTAGCATCAGGAATCATTGATACTCTTGACATCGCTCCTCAGAGCAGCGAAACATACAAGTTATTTGATGAAAAGGATTATGACCTTAATGGCGACGCTTTCGTAACACTCTCTATCTGCCAGAAAAAGGATACTCTTTGGGCAGAAGCAGGCTACGAGGTAGGTTTCCTTCAGTTTGAAGTTTCAGAGGCTAAGGAAAAGGCTGTCGTAAGCGGTGAAGTTGCTCTCGCAGAGACAGACAGACTTGCTACAATCAGTGCAAACGGTACCGAATACGTATTCGACAAGGCTTACGGCAGAATCGAGAAAATCACCAAGGATGGCATCAACCTTATTACAGAGCCCGTTAAGTTTAAGATGTGGCACGCTCCTACATACAACGAGGGTTCAAAGAACGATTGGTATATGAACCATCTCCACAGAATATATCAGAAGACATATAGCTCCGAGGTTGAAAAATCAGGAGAAGACGTAGTGATCAAGACAAAGATTGCTCTCGGCGGTGCGGCTAACCCGCCCATTATCAAGATGGACGTTATATACACCTTCAAGGGTGACGGCAGCGTTACGGTAGATATTAAGGGCGATATCAGAGAGACTGCTCCCATTCTTCCAAGACTCGGTCTCGAGCTTATTATGGACGAGAGTAACAAAGACGTTGTTTACTTTGGTCTCGGTGAAACTGAAACCTATCCTGATAGGTACAAGGCCGCTCGTTACGGAAAATATAATCTTACTGTTGGTGAGGATTTCGTACATTACGTACGTCCTCAGGAAAACTCCAACCACTTCAAGACAAGAAGCGTATGGGTAGGTAAGGAAGGCTCAATCGGTTTACTTACGGTTGGCACCAATAACAAAGAGTTCTCCTTCCACGCTATGGATATTTCCGCAGAGCAGTTAACCGACGTTAAGCACGATTTCGAGCTTAAGAGCGAGAATAAGACTATCCTTAACCTCGATGGCAGATTCAACGCTATCAGTGAGGATTCTCAGCTTGATAACGACGAAAACAACCGTCGCTTCGACGAAAAGCACGTTGATTTCGGCTTTGTGATCACCCCTTGTAAGTTCTGAATCGAGGAGACCTTGACATGAAAGAAAAGAAATCTCTTAAGAATAAATTCACCTACGGTGTCGGTGCCGTAGGTCTGGATTTAAGCTATGGAATGTTCTATTCATTCCTTGCAAAATATCTTACCGATATTCTTCACTTAAGTAATAAATTCTTATTACTTCTCACCCCTATCGCACGTATATGGGACGGCATCAACGACCCGATGATGGGGACACTTGTAGATAACACACGTACTCGTATAGGCAAATATCGTCCGTGGATACTGGCGGGCTCCTGCTGTAACGCGGTAGTGTTATCCCTTCTCTTTACAAACCCGGGATTCGACTTGAATGGAATAGGTATATATATCTATATCGCCATTCTCTACGTTGGATGGGGTATGACAAATACCATGGCGGATATTCCGTACTGGTCAATGGTGCCCTCATTTACAAGTGACCCGAAGGAAAGAAATCTCATTGCTACCATAGCGAGAGCATTTTCCGGTCTCGGTCAGGGTATAATATCTATACTCACCCCCGTTATGCTTCCCCTTCTCAGCGTTACATACGGCGCAGATGGAGAAAAGGTATGGGACGCACGAGGATTCAGTATATGGGCTATTATCTGTGGCGCGTGTCTTATCGGATTTTCCTCTCTGTCCATGGCTACTACCAAGGAAACACACATAGTACCTCCCACCTCAGAGAAATTCTCCTTTAAGAAGATGTTTCTAATCGCAAAGAACAACGATCAGCTTCTTATATTTATGCTCTTCGCTATGCTTTCAAACGCGGGCTGGTATATGATATCGGGTGTCGGCGCATACTACTTCGACGTGGTTATCGGAGACCCCGGTGCGCAGAGCTTATTCAACACTATCGGTGCCGTTGGCTCCGTGCTTGGTCTTCTTGTAGTGCCCATTATGACAAAATACACCACGAGAAGAAGAACCTATCAATTCTCGCTCATTATGGCAATAGTAGGCTTCTCACTTACTATGGCGTTTGGCAGCTTCGGCAGTGAGCCTCAGCTTATGGCGATGAATTTATCATACCTCATCGCATCCATAGGCGTTGCATCAATGTTCGTTTCACAGACCGTATTCCTTGCGGATATCGTTGACTACGGTCACGTAAAGCAGGGCTTCCGCGCAGAGTCTATCACCTTCTCTATGAAGGGCTTTTTACAGAAGATGGCATATACTATACAGACCATCATCCTCTTCTCCGGACTCGAAATCTCCAAGTATGACGAAACTCTTCACGCGGCAAACGCTGCACCTGTAAAGAACACAATAAGCTTTATGATGTTGGGTGCCCCTATTATATTGTTCATCATTTCCTTCCTTATTTTCACATTCAAGTTCAAACTCCACGGAAAATATATGGAAGAAATCACCGCTAAGATCAAAGAAATTCAAGTTCAAAGTGAGAGTGTTGCAAAATGAAAAAGTTCTTAAAGGAATTGTCCTTCGAGGCTACCACCATATTGATAGCATCTGTTGCAATCGTTGCCGGCATTATTCTTATGGTATTACCCGGCACCTCCCTCAGAATCATATGCTTCATAATCGGTCTTGCCATTGGCGCAAAGGGTGGCTTGAGGCTTGCAAAATTTGTTAGCGAATCACAGGATGACACAAGTAAAATATCCGACCTGATAATCGCTTCGCTTATTATTACACTTGCGTTGGTGCTCATAATACACCCCAATCCCATATTATCTATATTCCCTACCTTAGTCGGTATCGGAATTGCGGTTTACGGAATCGTAAATCTTGTTAAGAAAGGACTCGACAGTACGGCTATGCTCGTTGTATCCGTTTCAACCATAGTATTCGGCGTAGCAGTTGCAGTTGTACCTTTAATTTTCGTAGAGATAGCCACCTTCTTCTTAGGTGCATCGTTAGTAACAATTGGTATATTTGCTATTGCTTTTGAAGTAAAGTTAAAAAAGAAGTACGGCAAAATCGAAAAACCATTCTCCGACGGATATACGGAAGTGGAATTCAAGGACGTAAACGACAACGAGAACAAATAAAAAATACCGAGTGAGATCGACATCTCACTCGGTATTTTATTTTTATCAAAGCTTACTCAAATCAAGCTTATCATATTTAGTAATAAATTTCTTGAAGAAATCCATCATTTCTGCAACTCCGCCCGATTTATTGCTCTCGCAATTAAGAACGAGTATAGGCTCGTGTACACTCATACGAAGTAGCTGCCACCCGTCGCCGTGAGCTTCGTCGAAGCTTATTCTTACACCCTCGTGGTTTATAGGCGCTACAGTAAGACCTTGCGTATCGTTACCCAACTTTTTGAAATCCTCGATTACACCGAGTCCGTAGTCGCGAAAATCCTTAAGACCTATAGTGAATCTCACTTCTCTTTCTTCGAGAGGTGTTTTAAGGCTTTCAATAAGAGACCCGATATTCTTACCCTCTTTACGGAGCTTTGCGGCTTCGATAATTATACGAGTTACAAGATATGCACCGTCGTCAAGATAATAATTCTCCTTGAATGCGGCATGACCTGAGGTCTCGATAGCCAGAGGTGCCCACTTGCCCTCTTCCTTTTCAAGACGGATCGCTTCGTCAATAACGTTCTTGTAGCCTCTCTTGAAGCGGTGATGAATACCGCCGAGAGTCTTTTCTATGAACTCATTAAGTCCGTCAGAAGTTACGCTGTCGGTAACGATTACTCCGCCCTTCTTATCCTTAAGGGCTATATACGATGCGAGGGCTACAAGCTTATTTCTGTTTATCTCTGCCCCCGTCTCGTCAACACAAGCAGAGCGGTCGCAGTCTGTATCGAATATCACACCTAAATCCGCACCCGATTCTTTAACTGCCTCGCAGATACTTGCCATAGCAATTTTATTTTCGGGATTCGGAATATGGTTGGGGAATGTGCCGTCGGGCTCAAGATAACGGCTACCCTCGATATTGGCACCGAGAACAGAAAGCACGTTGTAGGCATAGAATGCGCCGACACCGTTACCCGCATCAACTACTATCTTAAGACCCTTCAAAGGCTTATCATAATCTTCTGCATTTACGCCCGCCTTTATCATATCGCAAAGATCGGAGCAATATTTAGCCATATTAGGAAGGTCAAAGAGCTTACTTTCATCAGGTGCACCGCAGAAAGGATTATTCTCAGCATAAGCTAAGATCTCCTTAATATCATTTCCCGAAAAACCGCCTTCGCGAGTAAAGAACTTAAGACCGTTCATTTCCATAGGAAGATGACTTGCAGTTATTTCTACGGAAGCATCCATATTGAAATTCACAACAGACATAAACATAGACGGAGTAGATGAAAGACCCGAGCGATACACTTCAACACCAAGAGAAGCGAGGGTATTACATACACAGTCCGCAATACGAGGTGAAGATACTCTTGAATCGTAACCCACGGCAATCTTAAGCTTATTTTTAGAAAGCTTATTTTTAAGAAATACCACAAGGGAATTTACTATATCGGCTACAACCGTATCGGTAAGGTCAATACCTTTTCCGTCCTTTTCGATAGCGGTACCGCGGATATCCGTACCGCTCTTAAGATACATCAAATCGCTCATCTGTATTCTCTCCTTATTACGTAATAAATTCTTTCGCTTTTTTCGTTGGGAGCTTCGCCCGTTAAGTCATCGTATCGGGCGATAACCTTGAAGCCACCGCCCTCGACCGCATTTACAATCTCTTCATCGGTAAATGCAATCTCATTGAAATTCTCGTTATAACGCTCGTAAAGGTTACCGCTTTTACGGAAGAAATCAAGATTGATATTAACTGTCTTATTATCCTTAAGAAGTCTGTTCTGCCAGGCGCAGAAAACGTTTTCCTCATCGTATATGAATGTGTTATTCCCCAACACCTCTTGGTGCTTATAAAGTGTATTCACGTCAAAGACCATTATTCCGCCATCGTCAATGAAATTTTTTAACACGGAGAAGGTCTTCTTAAGAGCATCCGTATCACTCAAATGATTGATACTGTCGAGAGCGCAAACGATAGCTCTTACCGTGCCGTAAAGGTCTGTCTCTTCCATACGTTGACAGAGAAACATAATATTAAGCTCTTCGTCATACGCTTTGTCACGGGCTTCCATAAGCATATCGGGAGAAGCATCGGTAGCGATAACCTCGTAGCCCATTTTGGAAAATTCCACAGACAAAGACCCCGTACCGCAGGCAAGGTCCAGAAGAAGTCCGTCCTCTATACCTTGTTCTTTTAATATACCCGCTATATATTCAGCACGACGCTTATAATCGACGTTAACGGTAAGAGCGTCATAAACGCTCGCAAATGAAGAGTAAGACATATAATCATCCTTTGAGTAATATCCTAATTATTTTACCATAAATTTCTACTACTGACAACATAATGAAGATAGTCTAATTGCTAAAAAGGAAGAGATTAAATTTGTTCGTTTTGTACATTACAAAGTTATATTCTATTATGATAATATAGTGTAGTAAAGGTAAATATTTACAGGAGGTAGTTTTATGAAAAAATTACTGTCTATGATTTTAGCGATCTGTATCTTAGCTATCGGTATAGTACCCTGCTTCGCAGTAGAAAAGAAATGCGACTGCGGTGAGGCTCCCATTATTTACGTGGCGGCTCTCGGTAGTGGCTCAATATACCTTGATGCAGGTACAGAAAACGAAAGAACGCTCTTCAGACCCGATATCGCTGATATTCTCAGCGACTTTGCCCCCCTTCTCCCTGCGGCGGGACAGCTCTTGTTAGAGAAGAATTATGACGCCTTCGGCGACGTACTCATTGAGTGCGTAAACAAATCCTTCGGTATGCTTGCTCTCGACAACGAAGGCAAATCTCACGAAAGAGTTACATCCGAGGAATTTCACCCCGAAGCAGAGCCCGTACACAGCCTCGACCACAACTATTACTTTGGCTACGACTTCAGACTTGACCCCGTAGAAAATGCGCAGAAGCTTCGCGTATATGTAGAAGAGGTAAAGGAGCTTACACATCACGACACAGTACGCTTCAGAGCATCATCTATGGGCGGTGTGGTTACAATGTCCTACCTTAAGCTCTACGGCTCAGAGGATATTGAGACTATCATATTCCAATGCTGCCCGCTTCTCGGCACAGCAGTAGCCGGTGAACTCTACAACGGCAAGGTTGAAATCAACAAGGATGCTCTCGTAAACTACGCTTCCGATGCACTCCCCTCTATGGATGGCGCGGTGCTTCCCGGTATTCTCTATGCATTGGTAGAAATGCTTGATGAGGGTGGCGTATGGCTCGGCCTTGTAGATATTGCAGACGTGATTGTTGCAAATCTTAAAGACAGAGTATTCGACGAAGCACTTATTCCCATATTCGGTACTATGCCCGGTATATGGAGCTTCGTTCCCCACGAATACTACGAGAGTGCGAAGGAATTTATGAAGCTGGATGAGAGCACCCACTCCGTACTTCTCGATAAGCTTGATTTCTACCACTACGAGGTACAGCAGAGCGCAGAAGAGATTCTTCTCGAGGCTCAGGCAAACGGCACAACTATCTACAACGTAGTAGGTTACGATATTCAGAGAACTCCCCTTGTTACTGCATACAGAAACACTTCTGACGGTACAGTTGATACTCAGTACGCTTCTATGGGCGCTACTTGTGCACTTATAGACGAATATCTTCCCGAGGATTATGAGCAGGCTCTCTATCCCGAAACAAACTACATTTCTCCCGACAGAAAGATCGATGCTTCTACCTGTATCCTTCCCGAATGCACTTGGTTTATAAAGGGTATGCTTCACAGCACCACTCACGACGGCCACGGCGAGATGTACAAGGTGATGTTCAGTAGCGACCATCAAATGACCGTACACGAGGATTCGAGATATCCGCAGTTTATGCAGAACGATATCACAAATCAGACCTTCACAAGAGTCAGACCCGAAAAGACACCCTTGGAGGATGCTCTTTGGAATGCATCTCACGAAACCAACTTCCTTAATATAACGAAGCTTTTAATTGAATTCTTCCGTTCATTCTGGGATTTCATGATGAACTGATAAAAACCCCGCCACACGGCGGGGTTTTTAAATGCAAAATTTTGGAACGCTGAGCGTTGATTGTAAGCTTCGCGAACAATTACGCTTTTGTTCTATCGCACTTTATCGTTCATAATAATAAATTTTAATATCAATAAACCAAATCGAAAGTAACCTCTGCAACATTCATATTTTCATCATATGAAACAGCTACCTCGTAACCATCCCTGGTATAGTGATACGATATCTTCGGCATATCATCTCTTCCTGTATAAAGGAAGTTGAAATCTCCGTCAGGTGAAATCTCTTTCACAACGTCAATTGAATCACCAATACTCAAATCATCAAAGTCACTTTTTAAAGTATCAATTGTGTGTAACTTACCCAATACAACCTCATCGGATTCGCAGTATAAAACAGCTACCTTCCTTCCGCTAGAATAAAAAATCTCCAAAACATTCCCATTCTCACGGGAGTGGTCAATAGGATATTTTTGATTCAATTCATCAACCGATCCCTCGAAAGTCGCAATTTCAGATATTTGTGAATCTGAATATCCGACCATTTCTTCAAAGCTACCATCAATTACAACAAATGAATTAGTTGTTGAATCGTATTCAAGCACGGTTTTAATATCACCAATATAGTTGCTGTGCCAAAAAACGCATGAATATTGAACACCTTCTATTTCGTACACGCCATCATTATCAATATCGGTAGGTATAAAAGAATAAAAAGAATCTATCCATAAAACGTCATCGGTAGTTTCATCGCTATCGTCAAAAACCGTTCCGTCAAGATATTGCCTATCTAAATAATCGAATTGAATTTCGTAATTCAGACTTGCATTAGATACCTTCATTTTGTAGTCAGGTGAAATAACACCTACAAAACCCACATCGAAGGGATCTGAGGAAGAGTTATAAAAAACTTGTTCAATACCATTTTCTGTAACCCTATATACCTGAGAGACGTACGAACCTGCACCGCCTGTCATTCCGACGGCACTTTGCAAGATAATATCATCGGTTTTATCCCCATCTATGTCTCTGAGATAAATAATATCATCATAAGATGCTTGTACATTTTTAATGAACGGTTTAATTATAACCTTGTCACCTAACACCACAGCAATATATGATGTACGGACTACTTCATCATAAAAAGAGGAAAGTATTACTCCTTTGTATTTCTCGCTACCGCTACTTGTCTGAAGATTGCCTTCTTCGACCTGATTTTGAGTAAATCCATCTAAACCAACCTGTTTGAGACCCGCCGTCATCCAATCATCGGTATTTCTAAGGACTATTTCGCTCTCTGTCTGGGATATGACAATATCCCCCTGCTCTGCGGTCGTTGTGGTGGTTGTCTGTTTATCGTTATCTTTAGAACAACCGGATAAGAGAAGTAAAAAAACCAAAATTAAAGATAATACTCTTTTCATAAAAAATCCTTTCCCTACAACTCACGGTGTCTCTACGTCTATATGTAAGTCGAGACACATTTGATATACTTCAAGCGCTTCTGCTCTGTACATCTCCAGTCTATATTTTGAAAGATCGCCCGGCAAAGCGGAACCGGAACCGTACTTCGATGTAAGATGAGCTTCATAAAACTCGATCTGATTTTCCATATATGCTCGTCTTTCATCTTTCATAGACTGCATATTTTCAATCATATCCTCAGCAGAAATATATCTGTCATTGAAGCGTTCCTCATCAGAGCTGTAATAGGCTATGAGTGCATCGTAATATTCGTCCGCTTTTTCTTTCCAAAGCAAAGCGTACTCCTCATTTACAGCTGATTTATCATAGTTGCTGTAAGCTTCGTTCATATCCTGCTGATATTCCGTATCCAAAGAAAAAGCAACCTCTTCGGGTACAACAGCATCATTTGTTATCGGAGCTTCTGTGGAAATTTCAGTCTGAGTTTTTATATTTCCTGTATTTTGAGTAACATCATTAGATTTGCCGCAGGACACAAGACTGAAACTCACCGATAGAATCAATAACAAACAGATTATCTTTCTCATTACAACTCCTCCTTAAGATACTTTTACAATTTCATTATACAAGCAGAATAAATCAAGTCAATTTACAATAAAATTACATTTAGCTTTCAACTTGACATAACTGAACAGGAAATTATTACATTTTGTTTTTCACTTATATATGACAAAAACTTCAAAAGGCAACATGTTTTTTCAATATTTTTTCATTTTCTCAAAGGTTTTGTAGGGTTGTACAAATTCGAGGTGTTGTGTTTGTGCAGAAACAATATTATTCTGATTGTGGATTTGCAACAATACAGTTGGTAGCGAAGCCATAGACCACTTTATCGTAATATCGCGGTACGCATAAATGCGTCCCCTACGGCTATCGCAACAACCCAACTATATGCGAAGCTTATAATAACGGCGTAG
>JAZUSK010000009.1:0-95543 GCA_045606645.1 Acutalibacteraceae bacterium
GGTCGAAGTCGGAGCCACCCTTACCGCCACCGATGGGGAGACCTGTAAGGCTGTTCTTAAATGTCTGCTCGAAAGCAAGGAACTTCATAATACCTGAATAAACTGAGGGATGGAAACGAAGACCGCCCTTGTAAGGTCCGATAGCACCGTTAAACTGAATACGGTAGCCTGTGTTTACGTGAACCTTACCCTGATCGTCTGTCCATGATACACGGAAAGTGATCTGTCTTTCGGGCTCAACGATTCTCTCGAGAAGAGCACATTTCTCATACTCGGGATGCTGCTCGATAACGGGAGCAAGAGATTCTAAAACTTCTGTAACTGTCTGAACAAACTCAGGCTCGTTAGCATGCTTTCTTGCAACGTCATCAATTACGTTCTGGATATAACTCATTAGTAACACTCCTTTAGTTACATGAATAGGTTCAATGAACCAAAATAAAATACGCTTGATATTTTATAACACTATTTAGCAAAATGCAATAAAATTATCCATCTTTTTCAAAGATTGTAAATATAAACAAAAATGAATATTTTACGAATTTATTTTTTGTGTTTTGTATGTGTAAAAAGTGCCGCAAACCGCGGTGAATAGCGGTTCACCAAGGTTTTGGGTGTTTATTATAAATAGTTTCTTGACAATAAAATATGCAAAAGTTTATAATAAAAATACCACACAGTGAGTTGTGTGAATAGTCATAAAAGAGTGAGGTGTATTTATGAATTGTCCTATATGCGGTGGCAACAATCCTGAAGGTAACGTTATTTGTTCATTTTGCGGTGGAAACCTTGCTGAGAAACCCTTTGATTTTCAACAAAAAAATTACCGGCAACCGATTTACAGTCAACAGTTTCAACAGTCTGCATACGCACAACCTACATATCCGCAGTATAAGATGCCCGCTATGAACACCGGGCTCGAGGAACCGGTTTCTATTGGTGAGTGGCTTGTTTCAATGCTTATTTGTTGTATTCCTGTTGCGGGTTTCGTTATGATGCTTGTATGGGCATTCAGCGGAGATTCGAAGAAAAGTAAATCGAATTATTTTAAAGCGAGTCTGATTTGGTCGGGTATTATACTTGGTGTATATTTAGTGTTTTTTATAATTGCTATGTCAGTGCTGTTATAAACGTTATTCTTCCGAGGTTTATCCTCGGAAGTTTTTATTTTCTTGAAATAGTTTACTTACATATGTTATAATATTCCAAAATGACTTGTAGGTGATTTGAGTGGAAAAATACCTTATTAACCCTAATCAGAAAATAGCAAAGATCAATAAAGATATATACGGTACCTTTTCGGAGCATCTGGGCAGATGTATTTACGAGGGTACCTTCGTAGGTGAAGATTCTGCAATTCCCAATGTTAACGGTATGCGAAAGGATGTTGTTGAGGCTCTTAAGGAAATGGGTCTCCCTGTCCTTCGTTGGCCCGGCGGATGCTTCGCTGACGAATATCATTGGAAAGATGGTATCGGTCCCAAGGAAAGCCGTAAAAAGATGATCAACACCCATTGGGGCGGTCTTGTTGAAGATAACTCTTTTGGTACTCACGAGTATTTTGAACTTTGTCGTCAGTTGGGCTGTGACAGCTACGTGAACGGTAACGTCGGCAGCGGTACTGTTCAGGAAATGAGCGAATGGGTTGAATACATTACCTTTGACGGTACATCACCTATGGCGGAGCTTCGTAAGAAAAACGGCTCTGAAAAGCCGTGGGATCTTAAATACTTTGGCATCGGTAACGAAAGCTGGGGATGTGGCGGTAATATGATGCCTCACTACTATGCTGACGAATACAGACGATATCACGTTTACGTTCGCGATTATGATTGCAATAAGCGTATTTATAAAATAGGTTGCGGACCTAATGCGTTTGATTTCGAATGGACCGATGAGGTTATGCACTATGCAGGTAATAAAATGCAGGGTATATCACTTCATTATTACACTATTCCCACGGGAGACTGGGGCAAAAAGGGAAAATCTACAGTTTATTCAGATGAAGAATACTACAGCACTATCGTAAGAGCTTATAAAATGGAGGAGCTCGTGCGCCGTCATACAGAGGTTATGAACAGACACGATCCACATAAGCATTGCGACCTTATCGTTGACGAATGGGGTACGTGGTACGACGTTGAAGAGGGCACAAATCCCGGTTTTCTCTATCAGCAGAGCACAATGCGTGATGCACTTGTTGCGGGTCTTACGCTCAATATATTCAATAAGCATTGCGACAGAGTGCGTATGGCTAATATTGCTCAGACAGTTAACGTTCTTCAATCGGTTATCCTTACAGACGGTGAAGAAATGCTCCTTACACCTACGTATCACGTTTTCAAGATGTACAAGGATCATATGGAGAATACTCTTCTTGGTAGCTTTATTACTACTGATTACCTTGATGAGGAAACTCCCGTTATTACAGAGAGTGCATCTGTGAATGAGGCAGGGGAGATTATTTCAACTATTTCGAATGCTTCTCTTACAGATACAAAGGAAATCAAGTGTCAGATTGCTGATTTCTCAGTATCTTCAGTTACTGCAGAGATTCTTACCTCCGATAACGTAAGAAATCACAATACGTTTGATAAAAAGGAAGTTGTTAAAACGGAAGCATTTACCGATTTTACACTTACTGAAGACGGCTTTATTGCAAACGTACCGCCCTTCAGCGTAGTAAAGTTTGTGATTAAGCAATGAACCGAGAATGTAAAAGATGTCTGCTGTACGAAAGTGCGCAGGCAGATACTCTCAATGATATAAAGGTCCGTATAGAGAAACTGTCCCCCTCGGAGAGGAGCGACAGTTCTTTATATGAGGAGCGACTTTCCTGCTGTAAGGAGTGCGAGCACCTCATATCGGGCGTGTGTATGAAGTGCGGATGCTACGTTGAGTTTCGTGCCGCCTTTAAAAATCAGAAATGTCCCGATGCTTCGGACAGAAAGTGGTAATATGTCTGTAAAAAATAATTACAATCATACTGTGTTTGCATGTTACTTCGGATACGTTGTACAGGCTATCGTTAATAATTTTGCACCGCTTCTTTTTCTTACCTTCAGAAATGAATTCGGTCTGCCTCTGTCAAAGATTACGTCACTTGTTACCATTAACTTTCTTTTCCAGTTATTTATTGACATCGTCTCTGCTAAATTTGTGGATAAGATAGGATATAGAAGGTGTATCGTGGCGGCTCAGTTTTTCTCTGCTGTCGGTATAGCGGGTCTCGGTATATTGCCTGACATTATGCCTGACCCATATGTTGGTATTCTTATATCAATTCTCTTGTATGCTACCGGTGGCGGACTTATAGAGGTGCTTGTGAGTCCTATAGTGGAGGCTTGTCCCATTAAAGCGAAGAAAGCCGCTATGAGCCTTCTTCATTCGTTTTACTGTTGGGGTCATTTATTTGTTGTATTACTTTCTACCTTGTTCTTTACAGTATTCGGAATTGAAAACTGGAGAATATTAACTTTTGTATGGGCTATTATTCCCTTTATAAATGGCTTTTATTTTTCACAAGTACCTATCCAACTTCTTACTACCGAAGAAGAGAAAATGTCTCTCAAAAACCTCTTTTCATCAAAGCAGTTTTTACTCTTTATGGTGATTATGGTTTGTGCGGGTGCATCTGAGCAGGGTATGAGTCAGTGGGCATCCGTTTTCGCAGAAATGGGCTTGAACGTGTCAAAGACTGTCGGTGACCTTGCGGGACCGAGTCTCTTTGCCGTTACAATGGGTACATCACGAGTAATATATTCAAAAATAAGTGAAAAGGTTGATTTGTCAAAGTATATGAGCTTGTGTTGCGTGATATGTATATGCTCGTACGTTTTAGCTTCCTTTGTTCCTAATCCGGCAATATCTCTTGTGGGATGCTCCTTATGCGGATTCTCAGTTGGTGTTATGTGGCCGGGATCATTTTCTCTTGCTTCAGAAAAATTTCCTCGCGGCGGAACGGCGATGTTTGCTATTCTTGCTCTTGCGGGTGACTTCGGTTGCTCATTTGGACCGACTGTGGTTGGTTTTGCGACCAATTTACTTAACGAGGATATTAAAAAGGGTGTATTTGCCGCAGTTATTTTCCCCATTATGTTGATTTTATCACTTGCTTTAATGAAGAATATAAAGGTGAAGAACGGTAAACTTGACAAATAGCTATAAAAATAATACAATAAAGCGATATGTTTAAATTTTCGAAAGGATTTATGATTGTATGATAAAACCCGAAAATCGAAACTGTTTTGAATACTTCAGAGATTGTACTAAGGATTTTGGCGTGTATGATGTGGCCGAAAGCTTTGGTACACTTATCAGTCGCAAGAAGTTTATTCATGACGTAGAATCAGTAGCAGGATATCTTGATAGCAAGGGTATCAAGCGCGGTGACGTTGTTACCGTTTTCCTTCCCAACGTTGCACAGAGCTTCGTTGCGTTCTACGCCATCAATAGAATCGGTGCTATAGCAAATATTGTTCATCCGCTTACTCCTGCGGATGCTCTCGAGGAGATCGTTAAGACCTCTCGCTCTAAAGCAATATTTGTGCTCGATATAATTATGGAGCCCTACGTTGAAACTCTCAGAAGGCTCAATAGACTGGTTATCGTTTGTTCAAGTTCAGACTATGCATCATCCGTAATGAAACCTGCTCTTAAAATCTATTCAAAGATTAAGACTAAGAGCAAGGTTAGTCCTTCGTCTAATACAGCATCATTCCATACAATTTCTAACCTTACTTTTTCTGCTCCTAAGGTTGAAGGTAATGGTGACGATGTTGCCGTATATCTCCACGGTGGCGGTACAACCGGTAAGAGCAAAACGATTCAGCTTACCAATGATAACTTGAATTCATTGGCATATAAGCTTAGCTTTTTCGATTCACCCCATGCACCCGGCGAGGAGTTTTCTCTTTGTGTACTTCCTCTTTTCCATGCATTCGGTCTTGGTGTTGTTCTTCATTTCAGTATGTGTGCAGGCTTCACCTGTATCGGAATGCCCACTTTCTCTGCAGAAAAGGCCAACAAGTATATTAAGAAGTATAATGTTACCTACATTGTAGGTGTGCCTAATATGTTCAAGAAGATGTACGAGGCATCCAATTTTGACGGTGAACATCTTAAAAAGCTTCGCCTTCTTTGGGCAGGTGGCGATATCATAAGCGAGTCCTTCCTTAATGCCTTTAACTCCAAGCTTGAGAAGTGGGGAGCAAAGGGAAGACTTTACAGAGGTTATGGACTTACCGAGGTTTCTTCTGTGTGTACTGCTAATATTGCAGGCGCATATAAGGAAAATTCTATTGGTAAACCACTTGATGGTGTGACTGTTGAAATTTGGGACGATAAGCAGAAGAAGCTTCCGCCTAACACAATCGGAGAGATTGCTATCACAGGTTCAACTGTTATGCGCGGTTATATTAACAGCGACGATTGTGGCGTTTATGAAGATAGGAAGGGCAGACGTTGGGTTATGTCAGGTGACCTTGGTTACCTTGACGAGGATGGTTATCTTTTCTTCACCGGCAGAAAGAAGAGAATGATTATTATCTCAGGCTACAACGTATATCCCAACGATATTGAAAACGAAGTATTAAAGCTTGATTATATTAACGAGGCTTGTGCTGTTCAGGGTTATATTGACAGTAAGCCTATAATCAGACTTTTTGTTTCACTTAATCAACCTACCAATAATCCGGATGAGACTTGCAAGGTCATTAAAGAATATTGTAACAGTAAGCTTGAGAAGTTTTCGAGACCGACTACCGTTACTATCCTTGATGCGCTTCCCAAAACTCGTATGGCAAAGATAGACTTTATGAAGCTTACTGATACTCCTCCTGCGCCTCAACCCTCAAGGAAAGAAATTCGTGAGGAGAAAAAGGCGCAAAAGGTTATCGAGAAGGCCGCTGTAAAAGCGGGTAAAGAGGCCGACAAGCTTGAAAAGGAGGAGCGTGAAGCTCTCGAAAAGAGCAAGGCGGTAAAATCAGATAAAGTTGATAAGGTAGATAATGATGAATAATATTGTTAGTAAAATTCAAAAGAATCCTTTTCTTACAGTTTTAATTGTTATTGTTATTGGTGTTGCAATTTTTGCTCTTGTTTCCCTTTCTTCGGCTATTAAAGAAAGTGCAGATTCCGCTATTACCACAACAACTGCAGCGGTCAATACAACAACCGCTTCTGTTGGTGAAAGTGAAGTGGTAAATGACAATAAGATTCAAATTGAAGGATTAAAATTTTATTCTGAATCAATTAAGAAGGTTGAAGCATTCAGCGAACCCAATCAGATTGTTTTTAACGTTGAATTTAAGGATAAAGAATCTCTTCTTGAAAATCACTTTGCAACAACATATAGCTTTAACGTTGTACCCATGCTTTGCTTCTATATTGATAGTGGTGTACAAGTTAAATTGCCCGGTGAATTCCGTCTTCTTTCTGATGGTGTTACGGCTGTTTACAGTTTCTCTAATATTAAGGATTACGTTAATGCATATTTCCTTACCGATGGGGTTGTTGCTGATTTAAGTACACTTCTCCAAAATGAGTTTAATCTCTATATCGAGCATTTTACAAATGATGGTGTAGGTAAAACTCTTGCGGGTAACTATGCTCAGACAGTAGAGCAGTTTAATCTTGCACATGCTGCTACACCCTTGGATATTGAGGTTTTGTCAAGCGGTATCAAAAGGGTAGAAACAACTGTATCTGATAAGTTTATATGGATTGATATTTATTACGTTGATGAAGCAGCTTATCTCAAGGATAATGCTGATTTGAATCAGAATTTTGTTGAGTTCGGTTTTGAAAAGGGCGGAAACTTATACGACCGTCAGTTTATTATCAACGAGTACGATAACATCTATATGAATAGATGTATCTTTGATAAGACCGCAATGGATGAGTTAGCTGCCGATATGTACGTGGATGATATTACGGTTAAACAGTTCTTTAATGACTATGAGATTTCCGTGTGGTCAATAGTATCAACTGAAGAGAGTCCGATGTTTAATATAAACGGTGGTTCGTATGCCTTTAACGATATCGGTGAAGATACAGATGATACTGAAGTGATTGAATAAATAAAAACGGTTGAAGTGATCTTCAACCGTTTTATTTTTTAAAGCTTTATATAGTAATTGTTGTTGTCGAGAGGACCGCCGGTCATAAGCTCGTGAGCTGCATTTTTGAGGTGCGTGAGCGTACGGATAAGTCCTCCGTTTTTAATTTTTAATTTTTTAACCATTCTAAGAGGGAAGGCGAGTGCCTGAGTTACAACTATGTAATAGGGTGAGTCTTCCTCGTGTTTTACAAGAGAACCATCGAGAATTGAATGGAAGGTAGCGAAGATAATGTCCTTGACCTTTGTGTCTCCGATTTCCTTGGCCGCTTTCTTGTCTATTGCTTTGCCGAATGAAATGAAATTCATAAGCCTTGCTGCTTTTTTAACCGTCAATTTATCAAGCCATTTTAAAAGGGGCTTAGCAAATTTCCATGTCTTAAAGGCCTTTTCATTTGACATGCCGATGGCTTCTACGAGAGCCGCAAATTTCTTCTTATCATTTGTACTCGCCGCCGCTATAACGTCAGAGAAAAGTGCTGTAGCGTGGTTTTTAAGATCGTCGTTTGTGTAGCTTTCGCCGTTATATGTAAAGCTTTCAAGATGCTCTGTTTTGATATCAATACCGTTGCCATCAGCTTCACAATAAACGATGGGAGCGGGGTAGCCGCTTATAGATCCTACGTTAACCTCAAAGAATTGATTGCCGTTTTCGGTTTCTATTCTTCTTATGTGTTGCATGTGGGAATGACCCGTAAACATAAGCGGGAAGCCTATATCGGCAAATTTCTTGCAAAGTTTTTCTCTGTATTCAACGGAACCTTTGCCGTTTATAACGCGGTCAAATTCCGTAAGATGAAGATGATGGTGCTGCATACCTAAAACAATATCTCCGCGTTCTTTAGCCGCTTTCGTTTGCTCGGTTATCCAGGCAAAATGCTCATCTGAATATCCTGAGCCGCCTTCGCCATTTTGGTCATCATCGAGACAGAAAACGGTGATGCCTTCGCAGGGGCTTACAACGTAAGATACCTTGTCTTGATGTGTATGAAACTCACTGAGAGCAACGTCGGGTCCAAAATCCTTGTAGAATTCATGAAGCTTTTCGGGTGGAACAGTTTCAACATCGTTGAAGACATTGTCGCCCTCGTATCTACGGGGATTACCGTCGCAACACCAGTCGTGAGTAGCGGTAATTACGTAAACGGGCTTGTGCTTTTTGAATTCGTAAAGTATATCGCGTATTTCCTCGTGAGAGCAAAGCTCGCCGTCGTTGGAGAGGTCACCTGCAATCATAAGGAATTGAGCATCTGATTCTTTTATTAAATCAAGGGCAGCGGTAACCGTGCCCTTGGATGGTGCAAGCATTTTCTGATCGGAGCCTGCTCGTCTTTCGTATGCTGTACCTTCACAACCTAATTTTTCTGAATAGTAATGAGGGTCTGCAATAACTGCAAATTTAATTTTATCACTCATAACATTTTACCACTCTATGTAGAATGTTGAGCCCTGTCTCTCATACACTATAGGATCTATAAATGCACCTAAAGAAGAGCCGTCAGTCTGAACCTTTTTCAATGCTCTTTCAAATGCATTTGCCATATAGTTGTCATCAAAGTCGAGCATCATATCCATTGTGATGAATGAAGGGATACCGATATGGAATACCTTGAAGCCGGTGAGCCACCAGTGTTTTTCGGGACCTCTTGAAAATACGTATTCATCCATATTGTAGAAGTCGAATTGCATTGTGATGAGCTCTTCATCGTTAGCACAGTCGTACTGCATTGCTCTTTCGGGGTCACGGCTATAGAGACCTATTTCTGCGCCGGAAGTAATACCGTACTGACCCTTCCAAAGCTGGATCATCCATTCCTTACCACCGTACTCGAACTCAATTCTTTTTGTATCGTAGTACATCATTGCCATGGGCGCTGCCATATCATACAAGAAGTTGAATCCGAATTTTCTTTGAAGGGGATTCATCTGTGAGTAATATATACCTTGTTCGGCGTCATATTCGAATCCTGCAATTTCAAGTATTTTACCTGCGGTATTGGGGTTGGTTGTAGAAAAAAGAAGATTCTGTAATTCGTGAACGGATAAATCCTCAAGCTCTTCTTCCGTGTATTCTTCGTTGTTGGGTGGGAGCGTTGTGTCAGGTACGCTACCGTCTTCACCCTGAGTTGGTAAATTTGATTCGGGAGAAAGGGTGGGAATAGTTGTATCAGATGCTGTGGGTAGGGTAGTAGTTGCACCGGGAGCGGTAGCGACGTTTGTGGTACCTACTACACCGACTGTTGTACCTACTGTAGGAACAGTAGTTGCGGTGGTTGTTTCCTCCTCCTTGATAAGTGATCTTGCGTGATCTATAAGTCCGCTTGCAGAAACGGCAATAATTACAACAAGAACAAGCGCAACGGCTGAGATGAGCCCTGCGTATTTTTTCATAACGAAATCACTCCTTTACTGACATACTATATCATATAATTACTTAAAAGTCACTATATAATAAAAAATTTACAATTTAAAGTAATATTTGACAAAGATATAAATATAGTTATATAATTTAAAATAAGAAAATTTCCTTTGCTGAGAGGTTTTATTATGTTTGAAGAATTGAAGAAAATTGTTTGCGATGCCAATATAGAGCTTCATGCCCATGGTCTTGCTCCCTTTACCTGGGGCAACGTGTCTCAGGTTGATAGAGCGGCGGGAGTTTTTGCAATAAAGCCTTCCGGTGTGCCCTATAGCGACCTTACTCCCGAGAAGATTGTTATAGTCTCTCTTGAAGACGGTAAGGTAGTTGATGGCAATTATAACCCTTCATCTGATACACCTACTCACTATATTCTTTACAAAGAATTTCCGGAGCTCAATGCGGTTGTTCATACACATTCGGTTAATGCTTCATCATTTGCTCAAGCGGGCAGAAGCATACCTGCTTACGGAACAACTCACGCCGACTTTTCTTATACTGCTGTGCCTTGTACAAGAGCACTCGATGAGCAGGAGGTTAAAGGAGAGTACGAGCTTAATACAGGTAAGGTTATTGCCGCACACTTCAAAGAAAATGACCTTGATGTCGCTTCAACTCCTGCGGTGCTTGTACGTTCTCATGCTCCGTTCGTATTTGGTAAAAATGCAAGTGATGCTGTTCACAATGCGGCGGTACTTGAGATAGTTGCCGAAATGGCTCTTAAAACTGAGCTTCTTGGGAATAACGGAAATGAAATCGATAAATATCTTTCAGATAAGCATTATTTCAGAAAACATGGTGAAGGAGCCTATTACGGCCAGAAGTGATTATTTATGACTGAATTTACTCATTTACATTTGCATACCGAATACAGCCTTCTCGATGGCGCATGCCGTATCGGGGAGGTGGTTTCCCGTGCAGCGGAAATGGGTCAAAAAAGTCTTGCGATTACCGATCACGGCGTTTTGTACGGCGCGGTAGCATTCTATAAGGAATGTAAAGCACGGGGTATAAAACCAATTATTGGTTGTGAGGTGTACGTTGCACCTCGCTCAAGGCTCCAGAAGGTTCATGGAGTAGATAACGATAGATATCATCTTATTCTTCTCTGTAAAAATGAGACGGGCTATAAAAATTTATTAAAACTCGTATCATCTGCGTGGGTTGATGGTTTTTATACGAAGCCAAGAGTTGACCGAGACCTTCTTGAAGAGCATCACGAGGGTATTATAGCTCTTTCGGGATGTCTTTTCGGTGAGGTAGCGCAGAAGATTTTACAACGCAATTATGATGATGCAAAAGCGACTGCCAAGTGGTACAAGGATGTGTTTGGCGACGGTAATTATTACCTCGAGATACAGAACCACGATATGGTAGAGGAAAAGGAAGTTCTCGATGGTGTGCTTGATATAAGCAGAGAGCTTAATATCCCTATAGTTGCTACAAACGACGTTCATTATACTCTCAAAAAAGATGCAGATATGCAGAGAGTGCTTATAGCCATTCAGACCAACAAGGTTGTTGGTGGAGAGGGCTCTCTTGAGTTTTCCAATGATGAGTTCTATCTTAAAAGCGGAGACGAAATGGCAGAGGCTTTCTCTGACTATCCGGAGGCAATTGAAAATACGAATATTATTGCGGAGCAATGTAACTTTGACTTTGAGTTCGGTGTTACAAAGCTTCCTCTTTTCGACGTGCCTTGCGAGGATCACGGCGAATTTTTAAAAACGGAGTGTATAAACGGACTTAAGAAGCTATTTGGTGAAATACCCGAGGAGTACAGGGAGCGTCTTGATTACGAGCTTTCCGTTATAGGGGAAATGGGCTTTAACGATTATTTCCTTATTGTTGCTGACTTTATTAAATATGCTAAGAATAACAATATTCCCGTAGGCCCCGGCAGAGGCTCTGCGGCAGGTAGCCTTGCGGCGTATGCTCTCGGTATTACGGGTATTGACCCTATTAAAAACAGACTACTTTTTGAGCGCTTTCTTAACCCCGAACGAGTGAGTATGCCTGATATTGATATCGACTTCTGCTACGAGCGAAGGGGCGAGGTAATTGATTACGTTACCGAAAAATACGGCTCCGATAGAGTTGCTCAGATCGTTACGTTCGGTACTCTTCAGGCAAAGCAGGCAGTAAGAGACGTTGCGAGAGCTATGGGACTTCCGTACAGTACGGGTGATATGGTTGCTAAGCAGATTACCCGCGATTACAAGGATATTAAGGATGCCCTCGAAAAGAACAATGATTTAAAGATTTTATATAATTCGGATGAAAAGGTAATGACCCTTATCGATATGGCATCGAGAGTAGAGGGTATGCCTCGTCATGCTTCAACTCATGCGGCGGGTGTAGTTATTACCCGAGATGAGGTTTCATCTTACGTTCCGCTTGCAAAAAATGGCGACCAGACTGTTACTCAGTTTACTATGACTGAGATTGAGCAGTTAGGTCTTCTTAAAATGGACTTCCTCGGTTTGAGAACACTTACCGTTATTAATGATACAGTTGAAATAGTAAAGAGGGATGAACCCGATTTTGATATTGAAAAAATACCGCTTGATAGCGAAAGGGTATTTAAAATGATGTCAAAGGGTAATACCATAGGTGTATTCCAATGTGAATCTGCAGGTATGACGAATCTTATAGTTAATATGAAGCCTCGCGTCTTTGCGGATATTGCTGCGGCTATTGCGCTTTACAGACCGGGTCCCATGTACTTTATTGATTCATATCTTAAAAATCGCAAGGATTCAAGTTTAATATCTTATCGAACTCCACTTCTTAAGGAGATTCTCGATGAAACAAACGGTTGCATGGTGTATCAGGAGCAGGTCATGCAGGTGTTCAGAACACTTGCGGGTTACTCGTACGGCAGAGCGGACGTTGTTCGTCGTGCAATGAGTAAGAAGAAGCGCGACGTTATGGAAAGCGAACGAGATATCTTTATTCACGGTCTTAAAAATGATCGGGGAGAATATATAATAGATGGTTGTGTGAGAAAGGGAATTGATGAGAAGACCGCTGACGAAGTATTTTCGGATATGATATCCTTTGCATCATACGGCTTTAATAAGAGCCATACTGCGGCTTACGGACTTATTGCATATCAGACCGCATATCTTAAAGCTTATTACCCGAGAGCCTTTATGGCGGCTATTCTTACAAGTGTTATTGGTGACGTAACCAAGACTGTGGTTTATATAAATGAGTGCAACAGATTAAGGATTCGAGTTCTTCCTCCGCACGTTAACTATAGCTCTGAGAGATTTGCTGTTAGCGGAGATAATATCGTTTTTCCGCTTCTTGCTATTAAAAATATAGGTAGAGCACTTATTCATAAGATCGAACGTTCTCGCGTTGCAGACGGTGAATTCAAGAGCTATTGGGATTTCTGCAAGAGAATAAGCGGACCTGAGCTTAACAGAAGAGCTCTCGAGTGTCTTATAAAGGCGGGTGCTCTCGACGGACTTGGCATGAACAGGTATTCTATGCTTCAAAACCTCGATTTGGCAATAGAGAGTGCCGTCAAGGAAAGCGATATGTACGCAGGTGGACAGCTTGATATGTTTTCTGCATTCGGCGGTGATGATTTTTCAAGTGAACCTGTTTTCGCTCATTTTGAAGAGTCTGATAAAAATGATCTTCTTAATGCAGAAAAAGAGGTTTCCGGATTGTATTTTTCGGGACATCCCCTTGAAGAATATAGGGTCGTAACCGAGTCTCTCAAATGCCCTAAAACAGTTGATTTGTATGAATTTATTGAGAATGGCAAAGAGACTGAAATTGATAATAAAAAAGTTAAGTTTATCGGTGTTCTTAACTCTGTTAAAAAGAAGGTTACAAAGCACGATGATATTATGGCGTTTTGCGGTATTGAAGATCTTTACGGAGAGATTGAATTGATAGTTTTCCCGAAGGTTTTGGCTCAATATATTACGCTTGTTAATGCCAATAACGTTGTTCTTGTTGAAGGTAGAATTTCGGTCAAGGATGACGAAATAAAGCTTCTTGCGGAGAGTATCTCCATTGCCCCAAAAACCTTAGAAAATATATCCGAGGGAAATAAAAGCGCCGCTAAAGAAAATACATCCAAGGGTAAGAAGGGCGTGTTTTTACGAATGGAAAAAAGAGACGAGAAGCTTATAGGTAGCTTGAAAAATCTTATTTCTATTTTCTCCGGTAATCTTCCTGTTTACATCTATTGTGCGGATACCAAGCAGTATGAATTTCTTGGTGTGGATCATCTCGTAAGTATTAACGCACCGCTTGAAAAAGAATTGAAATACGTTCTTGGTGAGAATAACGTCGTAATAAAGCAATAATTGTCTTTATTTTATATTTTACTCTTGTAAGATTATATTTTGTGTGATATAATTCCATAGATTTGAAATTTAAGTTTTGGTATGGAGGTACTGAAAGTGAAAACAATTGGTGTTCTTACAAGTGGCGGCGACGCTCCCGGCATGAATGCTGCTATTCGTTCGGTTGTACGTAGCGCTTGCGAAAATGGTATGAGAGTTATGGGTATCCGTCGAGGATACAAGGGTCTTGTAGAAGGTGATATGTACGAGATGAATCTTCGTACTGTTTCCGACATTATTCATCGCGGCGGTACAATGCTTTACTCAGCTCGTTGCCCTGAGTTTGCTGAATCCGATGTTCAGGATAAGGCAGTAGAGGTTTGCCATCAGTTCGGTCTCGATGGTCTTGTTACTATCGGTGGTGACGGTACCTTTAAGGGCGCACGCGCTCTTTCTCTTAAGGGTATTCCTTGTATCGGTATTCCCGGCACAATCGACAATGATATCGCTTCCTGTGATTATACAATCGGTTATGATACAGCTCTTAACACTGTTATGGATATGGTTGACAGAATCCGTGATACAACAGAGTCTCACGACAGATGCTCAATCGTTGAGGTAATGGGCAGAAATGCAGGCTATCTTGCTCTTAATGCAGGTATTGCTGTAGGTGCTACATGTATCCTTATTCCTGAGGTTGATTATGATATTGATTCATATATCATCGAGAGAATGAAGCGTACTCAGAAGACCGGTAAAGAGCACTTCGTTATCGTTGTTGCAGAGGGTGTTAAGGGTATCGATTCCGCATCTCTTGCAAAGTACATTGAGCAGAAGACCGGCGTTGAGAGCCGTGCGACAGTTCTCGGTCACGTTCAGCGTGGTGGTTCTCCTTCTGTTCGTGATAGAGTTCTCGCAAGTAAGATGGGCTTCTATGCTGTTCAGCTTCTTAAGGAAGATATCGGTAACAGAGTAGTTGCTACAAAGAACGATCAGATCGTTGATTACGATATCATCGAAGCTCTTAATATGAAAAAGTCAATCGACCTCGAGCTTTACAGAATCGCAAACGAAATCTCCATCTAATTCAATCTATATGTTTAAAGCCTTGAACGAATCTCGTTCAAGGCTTTTTTATAACTTAATTTTACATTTTTAAATTTTTCGCAACTGCACAAATTAATTGTGCGGAGGTGTGAAATGAAAAAAAGTAAGATTATATTATCTTTGGTTTCTCTTCTTTTGTCGGGAGCTTTAATGTTTGGTATATTCTCATCGTCGGTCTTTAAGGAGAATGCTTCTTTTGCAGACGTTAAATCGGGAATGTCTAAGCTTAATTTGAATGAATTTACCGACTATATTTATTGGCGACTTTTTTATAAAGAGGACTATATTTCCCCTAAAAATAATGATACAACTAAGGTACGGGAAACGGTATATCTCGGAGGCTTTCCCGTGGGCTTGAAATTATTTGCAGACGGAGTGGTAATAGTAGGCACAGAAGGTGTCGATACAGAAGCTGGGGTAGTTAATCCTGCGCAGAAGGCGGGAATAAAAGTTGGAGATATTATCAAGAGAATCAATGGCGAATCAGTCAAGACAAATAAACGTGTATCGGAAATGATTGAAAACAGTCGTGGAGAAGAGATAGAAATAACCGTAAAACGCAACGATAAAACCTTATCTTTTACCTTTAAAAGTGAGTTTTCTGTAAGTGAAGGCAAATATAAAGCGGGTTTATGGATACGTGATTCCTCGGCAGGAATCGGAACAGTTACTTTTTGCACCTCCGATGGTAGGTTCGCCTCTCTCGGCCATGCGGTATGCGATATTGATACGGGAGAGGTAGTGCCTATAGATAAGGGTCAAAGCACCAATGTTAATTTGACGGGATATTATAAGGGTGTACCGGGTGATGCAGGTGAATTGTGCGGCGTTCTTGAAGGTGATGTAACGGGAGAAGTTTTCCATAACGGAAGCATAGGTGTATATGGAGAATTTAACTCACTACCGAATACAGAAATGTACGAAATCTCATCAAGTGACGAGGTTTACGAGGGAGGAGCAGTTATATTCACAACCCTTGAAAACGGTGTAACCGAAAGTTATACAGTGCAAATTTTAAAAGTTAACAGAAATAATGGTGAAACCAAAAATATATTGATTCAAGTAACCGACAAAGATTTACTTGATAAGACGGGCGGAATAATACAGGGTATGAGTGGAAGTCCTATAATACAAAACGGAAGAATAGTTGGTGCGGTTACGCATGTGCTTGTTGACGAACCCGAGAAGGGTTACGGTATATTTGCAGAAACAATGCTCAATCAATTAAATAGGATAACGTAAACGACTTCAATAACAAATCCCCACGATATTAATCGTGGGGATTAAACGTTAATTTAAAGCAACCTCGTTAAACATGATTATTATAGCTTTTTCTCCTTCGGGAAGGGGGAGTACAATACCTTTTTCCATAAGGTCTTTTCCTGTATGAGTAGTTGCATCATCGCCATGGTCGATGTCATAAACCACGTAATTGCTGTTAGGGTTTAACCCGTTTAATTTAACTGTGAATGATGTTTCTTCTACCTGGGAGCGCTTGTAAATAAAAGCAACGCCTTCAGAACCGTCTGCTTTTGAGTACTGCATTGCATGTATTTCGTCCTTTGAATAACCGCCGTTCTCAATAGGATAATAGTTTTCTGTCATTAATTCACGTTGTGCTTCGTATGCGGCAAAGTGAACGCTCTGCACTGTTCCGAATGTGTCAAGAACACAGGGTAATATAGCAGAACGAGCCTCGTATTCTGTTCCTACGTAGTTGAGTGTACCGGTAACGGGGAGCCAGAAGGAAATGCCGTATGTCATTGATTGCGTAGCTTCGATTAAATCATCGTGGTATGCACAGTTGTAGTCGCTTCTCCAGGCGGGGAATGAACGTCTTGTCATTTCAAGATCAAGTCGTCTGCCGCCCGAAGCACAGTTATCTATAACGAGACCTTCAACGTTTTCGCAAAGGTAATCAAGGAATCTGTAAAGGTTTGTAACGTAATGGTTTTCGCAGATACCCGTTCTGCCGTCGTAATAAAGACTATCTGCCTCAGCCCAAAATTTATCGGGAGAGAAGTTGAAGTCCTGACGGTAAACTGTCACACCGTTTTCGATCAATGAAGACGATATATATTCACATAAATGATTAAGTGCATCTTCGTTGGCGAGATTCCACATAACGTGGTCTGCGTTGCATGAAACGAGCCATTGGTCGTTTGCAGAGCCTGCCTCGTAAAGAACTGTGCCGGGAACAACTCTCTCGGGCTCGTACCATAAAACGTGACCGAGACCCTTTTCTTTACCGTAGGATGAAAGCTCTATTATTCCGTTATCGTATCTATTTGTATCAACTGTCCAGGAGCCAACGGAATCGCCCCATCCTTCGTTGTACTTATACCATCCTGCATCCATCCAGAAGTTATCAACCTCGGAATAAACGTTATCGTCGAAGGTGTTTAAAGTATCAATTATCTCATCGGAGGTTAACAATGATTGGGGTCCTGCAAGCTCCATCATTCTGATATTCATCGGAAGGTTTTCGGGATAAACGCAATCCTTTACCCAATTTCTAAAGGTATTGAAGCCCTTAAGTGCATTGGCGTTGTTGTAGAAGCAGATCGACACTAAGGGTGAGCGTATTTCTTCTGAAGGGGTAAGATATGCTTCGAGGTTTTCCTGCTTTACGGTAAGTGCGGTTTTGTCTCCGTCTTTATCTACAGTAGCCTCCCACAATCCTGTCCAACCAACAGCAAGGATAATACCGTCATTCTCACCGGAAATGTTAAAGTAGGGAAGATATTTGTCTGTGGGTCTTCCGTCGTTGCTGTTGAATACCTGCTTTACGGAAGTAACCTTTGCTTCGTTGAGGATAAAGTCATTGGGTGCATCACAACTACCGTCTGAGTAATAAAGCATCGCTTTTCCTGTCTCGAATGAGTCGTTGAGAGCGTAGAAGTTACTTATGGTTTCGGAATTAGACTCACCGTTGTTCTTGATGTAAACGGTCCATTCACAAGTAGCGTTTTCTTCATAAATAGTAGCTTCGATGGTTGCGGTAAGCTTTTTTGATGCGTTGTTGACTGTGATATAAGTTGTTTTTCCACCTCTGTAAAAAGCATTGACATCACTTTCTACACCGGGGGTAACCTTCCATTCGTCGGCTTTATCCTTCAAGGATTTACCGTCAACCTCAAAATCGAAGGGGAGGTCGTTAACTGAATCGGCGTTAATAAAGTGTGCGTTGTACCAATTTCTACAGCGATCCTTTTCTGCTTTGTTTACGAGCATTTCTTCGGCGGAGATAGGGTCAAAATATATATCCTTTTTTGCTCGCATCTGATTTGAAATGATTGCTGTAAGATTCATAAAACCGCCTACAGTAACGATGAGATAGATGAGAACAAGAACAATATGTAATATTCTCATTCCCAACTTGCTACGCTTTGCTCTTATGGCGAATGTAACAAGGAGTATAAGCGCGGTTACGGGGAAAATGACGGCAAAGGCATAAGCAAGAACCTCTTCTGAATTTTCTCCGGATTTATTTACTACCCCATTGCTTATCCAGAGAGCGGCATGATATATTCCGTTACCGAGAATGAAAGCAATAATATTTTTAATAAGTTTTTTCTTCTCAAAAATGGTATGAGAAAGAAGGGTGAAGAAATAACCCAAAGCTACGCTTCCGATTATGGCATACAGAAGACCGCCGACACCCTCAGCTGTTGCCGAAAACTCATAATACAGAGCGTACGCTCCGTAAATTGACAAGGCGAAAAAAATGGTTGTTAAACTCGGGAAGAATCCCTTCGATTCAATTAGTTTTTTGAAGAACATTTTCAGTATCTCCTTTTATGTTGTTTTATAAAATTATACTTCCAAGAAGAAAAAAATTCAATATAAATTAAAATATCAAGTTTGGTTAATATGAAGTAAAAAAATGTCTTTGTTAGTTAGTTTTTGCCAAAATTCTTTTATTTCTTGAAATGTGATTTTGGACTGTGTTATAATCTAATCAAAGAAATTTTGTGAAACGAGGACGAAGTATGGGTAATAAACAAACTATACGACCGTTTGGTTGGCAGGATAAGCTCGGCTACGCTATGGGAGATATGGGCTGTGGCTTTTCATTCCAGCTGGTTGCGACCTTTATGCAGCTTTTTTATCTCCAATACGTTGGTATTTCCGCGGAGCATTATGCGGTAATAATTGTTATTTCAAAGGTGTTTGATGCAATTAATGATATTGTAATTGGTAATCTTGTAGATACAAAACGTATAGGTAAGAAGAGTAAATATATGCCCTGGATTATTGTCGGTGGCATAACTCTTGTTGTATTTAATGTTTTGTTATTTGCTCCCGTTAAGAATTTCTCTTACGGAATCAAGTTTGCATGGTGTTTGATTGCGTATTGCTTATGGTCAATTGCTTACACTATGGTCAACGTTCCATATGGCTCGCTTCACTCTGTTATCACAGATGATGCGCAGCAGAGAGGTGCTTTATCTACTTTCCGTAGCATCGGAGCCGCTCTCCCCGCAATAGTTATTATGGTTGTATTACCCGGTATTGTTTACAATACTACTACAAATTCTGCAGGCGAAGAGGTTCAAAATCTTAAAGGAGAGACACTTCTTCCTGTAGCTTTAGTTCTTTCTGTTGTGGCTTTTCTTACTCTTTTTGGCACGACAAGGTTGGTTAAGGAGCGCGTTAGCAGAGATACAAGTGCCAATGCAACGGGCTTTAGAGTGATTTTATCTTCTTTAAAATCATTCTTTACTAATCGTGCAATGGTCGGTGCAACCATTGCGACAGTTGCTGCAGTTGCTCTTTTCAACTCAACAATGTCTCTCAATAATATGGTTTTCCAGTACTTCTTCAAAGATACTGATAAGGTTAGTATAGCTATGATCGGTAGCTATGCCCCGATGATTTTCTTTATGATATTTATCGGTAAGCTTACAAAACGTTTCGGAAAGAAAAATGTTTTGGTAGCTACAATGCTTTTTGGTGCTGTTTCCGGTATTGTTTCCTTGTTTATACCAATAACTCCCGATTCAAAGGGTATGATTATTTATATCGTATGTCTTATGGGTCTTAATCTCGGTAATGCTGTTTTCCAGATTTCTGTTTGGGCAATCGTTGCTGACTGTATCGAGGTTAGCTACAGAAAGACCGGTAAGAGTGAGGAAGGCTCCCTCTATGCCTTGTACTCTTTCTTCCGTAAGCTTGCTCAGGGTATAGGTCAGGCGGCTGTTTCTCTTGGTCTTGCTCGTATCGGATTTATTGAGGGCGAGAACGCTATTCAGCCTGAGGGTTTTGGTGAAGATGTAAAATCACTTTACTTTATTCTTCTTGTTGTAGGCTCTCTTATTGCTTTCCTCTCTATGAAGTTTATCTATAACATAGGTAAAAAAGAGGAAGAGGCATTTGCATCTAAATAAGATTTTATTAAAAAGCATTCCGTTTTTGCGGAATGCTTTTTTGTAATATTATCGTTGCAAAATTAAATTCGACTGTGATATAATGAATTTAAATTTAATCCTTGTGAGGAGATTAATATGAAAAAGTTTTATTTTATTACAGGTAGCCAGGATCTTTACGGCGAAGAGACGCTTAAGCAAGTTGCTCTCGACAGTAAAGAAATGGTTGCGTTTCTTGATGAGAAGATCAATAAGGTTGAAATTGTTTGGCAGCCTACGGTAAGAAGCAGTGAAGAAGCTGAGGATGTGCTTGTTAAGGCTTCTGCCGACAAGGAATGCGTGGGTGTTATTACGTGGATGCATACATTCTCACCTGCAAAAATGTGGATAAAAGGCTTGCAGGCACTTACTAAGCCTCTTCTTCATCTCCATACTCAGTATAATCGCAAGCTTCCTTATGATACTATTGATATGGATTTTATGAATCTCAATCAGGCGGCTCATGGCGACAGAGAATATGGTTTTATCTGCACTCGTCTCGGTATCAATCGTGAGGTTGTTGCAGGATATTATAAAAACGAAAGTGTTATAAAGCGTATTCAAAGATTTGCTGACGTAGCTTGTGCTATGAACTTCTCTCATAACCTTCGTGTTGCTATGCTCGGTAACAATATGCGCGACGTTGCAGTTACTGACGGCGATAGGGTAGAGAGTGAAATCCGTTACGGATGGAACGTAAACTACTACGGTATCGGAGACCTTGTTGATTTAGTTAATGCGGTAACGGATTCCGAGGTTGAAGATGAACTTAAGTCACTTCTCTTAAAATACGACCTTAATACAGATAATACGGATGCTGTTAAAGAACAGGTTAAGTATATTGTTGCAATGCGTAAATTCTTTGAAAAAGAGCGTATAGGAGCGTTTACTGATACCTTCCAGGATCTTCATGGACTTAAGCAGCTTCCCGGTCTTGCAACCCAAGAGGTAATGTCCAATGGTATCGGCTTTGGTCCCGAGGGTGACTATAAGACAAGTGCTCTTATGGCAGTTCTTTGCAATATGGCAGAGGGTAGAGAGGGCGCTACCGCTTTCCTTGAGGATTATACTTATGACCTTGTAGAGGGTGAAGAGATAGAGCTCGCTTCTCATATGCTCGAGGTAAGCCCCGTTTTCGCTGACAGTAAGCCCAAAATTGAAGTGCACCCCTTAGGTATCGGTGGAAAAGAAGCACCCGCAAGACTTGTTTTCGATGGTATTCAGGGCAAGGGTATTGCGGTATCTATGGTTGATATGGGTGATCGCTTCCGCCTTATTTGTGCGGATATTGAGCTGGTTAAACAGCCGGAGCCAATGCCCAAGCTTCCTGTTGCGAGAGTTATGTGGAAAATCCTTCCCGATTTCTCGACAGGTGCAGAAAAATGGATTTACGCAGGCGGTGCTCATCACGCAGTTGTCTCAACAGCTCTTACGAGAGAGGATATAGCACTCTTTGCAAAGCTTACTAATACGGAAGTAATCTTTATAGGTTAATATTAGATCCCTCTGCGAACGATATTGCGGAGGGATTTATTTAATGTAAAAATAATAAATGTTTGATGCTATTTTGTCGCATTTTAATTTGTGGTGATAGCAATATAAACAACTCATTCGACAAATTTCGACAAATATATTTAGGTTTTGTAATGTTTCGCAAATTGCAAATAGCCTTCTTTTGTTTAATGTCACGATTGTTTTGGAAGTGCCTTGAATATTTTGACGAAGAATGCTATAATTCAGTCATTCAGGAGGTGCTGTAAATGATTGGAAATTTGTCTGTTTTATTGACGGACGAGAAGGATGATGCAGGGATAAAGCTTGCTAACGTCCTTCGTAGCAACAAGATGGATGTTAAGGTGTGTGCTAAGAACGGCGCGGAGCTTCTCAGGTACTATGAAGAGCTTCATCCCGACGTTATAATTATGGATGCCTTCCTTCAGCATATTGATGCAATGGGCGTTATATCCCGTATCAATATGAAGGATCCTGTCAAAAGACCTCTGATTATTGTAATGTCCGGTATTGATAATCCGAATTTTGAAAGAGAAATCACAAGATGCGGTGTTGATTATTATTTTCTTAAGCCTATTGATCCGCAAACTATGGCAGAACGTATTATCCAGATATCATCATGGAGCGGTGTGGGTATTATCGCTCATCATGAGGTGCAAGAGGATCTTAATATGGTTATTACCGAGATTCTTCATCAGATTGGTGTACCTGCTCATATCAAAGGTTATCAGTATGTGCGAGAGGCTATTCGACTTTCGGTCGAGGATCCTGAGATGCTTAATTCTGTTACGAAGATATTATATCCCACGGTAGCGAAGACGTTTAATAGTACGTCATCTCGTGTTGAAAGGGCTATTCGCCACGGTATTGAGGTCGCCTGGGATAGGGGCGACGTAGAGGTTCTTAACTCGTATTTTGGGTATACTATCCAAAGTCAACGAGGAAAGCCCACCAACTCCGAGTTTGTGGCAATGATATCTGATAAAATCAGATTAAAGAGAAGAACCGCAATTTGAGTAGTATGATGGTTGTATTCACATTGAGTGAGTACAACCATTTTTGTTTAATATATATTATAAATAAATAGTAAAATTAAGGTAATTATCTATTTACAATCGCATTACTTTATTGTAAAATAATAAAGTAAAAAAATGCCGTTATTTACGGATGAAAGGGGATATATTATGGAACCCGTTTATAAGAGATTGCTCCTTAAGCTTAGCGGTGAGGTTCTTGCCGGTGAAGCGGGTCATGGGTTTGATTTCAATGTTATTAGTGAGGTTTGTAATGCCGTTAAGAAGGTGACTGATAAGGGCGTGCAAGTAGGTATCGTTGTTGGTGGAGGTAACTTCTGGCGCGGTCGTTCAAGCGGCGATATGGACAGAACAAGAGCAGATAGCATCGGTATGCTTGCTACAGTTATGAACTCCCTTGCTTTACAGCAGGGATTCCTCGATGTAGGTGTCGATGCGAGAGTGATGTCTGCAGTACAGATTACAGGTGTCGTTGAAACATTTGTCAGAGACGAAGCCGTAAGACATCTTGAGAAGGGCAGAATCGTAATTTTTGCAGGCGGTACAGGTAATCCCTTCTTCTCTACAGACTCCGGTGCTGCTCTCAGAGCGGCGCAGATAAACGCTGACGTTTACTTTAAGGCTACAAACGTTGACGGCGTTTATGATAAGGATCCCAATAAATTCAGCGATGCAGTTAAGTTTGATAAGATTTCTCACGACGAGCTTCTTGAGAGACACCTTGCGGTTATGGATACCGCTGCAGCCGCTATTTGCCGTGAAAACAATATTCCGATACTTGTTTTCAATCTCAATGATACAGAAAATATAAACAGAGCCGTTTGCGGTGAAAATGCCGGTACGGTTGTTTCATAATAATTTTTGGAGGTATATTTTATGAATACAGTATTTGCTAAAGCAAGAGAAAAGATGGAGAAGTCAGTTTCTTCTCTTAAGTATGAGTATAATTCAATCAGAGCAGGCAGAGCTAACGCAGCGGTTCTTGATAAGATTCAGGTTGACTACTATGGTTGTCCCACTCCTATCAATCAGATGGCTGCTATCTCTGTTCCCGAAGCACGTATCCTTGCTATTCAGCCTTGGGATGTTTCAACAGTAAGCCTTATTGAGAAGGCTATTCTTGCTTCTGATATCGGTATCAATCCTTCTAATGACGGTAGGGTTATTCGTCTTGTTTTTCCTGCACTTACAGAGGAACGCAGAAAGCAGCTTTCCAAGGAAGTTTCTCAGCTTGCAGAGGATGCAAAGGTTGGTGTTCGTAATATTCGTCGTGATTGCATTGATAAGATCAAGGCAATGAAGAAGGCTTCTGAAATTACAGAGGATGACCAAAAGTACGGTGAAGAGGAAATTCAGAAGATTACAGACGAATTTGTCAAGAAGCTTGATGAAGTTGCAGCCGCTAAGACTAAGGAAATAATGGAAATATAATTATGAGTGATAATATCCCAAAGTTTGACGTTTTGCCTCAGCATATTGCATTTATCATGGATGGTAACGGCAGATGGGCAAAGCAGAGAGGTCTTGAGCGTAGTGAAGGCCATAAGGCAGGTGCCAAGACCTTCAAGAAGATTGGTGAATACTGTGCCGATGTTGGTATAAAGTATCTTACCTTCTACGCTTTTTCTACCGAGAATTGGAACAGACCCAAGAAGGAAGTTCTTGCTCTAATGAATCTCTTTAAAGAGTATCTCAGAGACGGTGAGTCTCGTACGGGTGAAAACAAAGAGAGACAGATGCGTCTTCGTTTCATCGGTGAGCGTGAAGGACTTCCCAAGGATTTACTTAAGCTTATTGAGAAATCTGAGAAATCCACATCGGGATATGAGAAGGTTACTGTTAATATCGCTCTTAACTATGGAGGCAGAGCCGAAATCACCCACGCGGTAAAGGATATTGCCGAAAGAGTAAAGAATGGTGAATTATCTATTGATGATATCACTGAGGATACTATCAGTAATTGCATCTATACTGCGGGTCAGCCCGACCCCGATATTATTGTAAGACCAAGCGGAGAGTATCGACTTTCTAATTTCTTGCAATGGCAGTCCGCTTATTCGGAGTTTTGGTATTCTGATATTTTGTGGCCTGATTTTACGGAGGAGAACGTTAATCAGATTCTCTCCGATTATCAAAAACGTAACCGTCGCTTCGGCGGAGTATAATTATTATTTGCCGTAGAAAATCCGTATGCTGTCAGCGTTCGGATTTTTGGCGGCTTTAAAGGATTTTTCCAAGGTGACTTTTATGAAACAGAGAGTTATAACTGCTATTTTATTTGGAATAGTATTTATCGGTGCAATGGTTTTGATGAATACCTTTGTTTTCCCGATTTTCGTAGCGATTCTTTCAGCTATTGCTGTTTGGGAAATCGAAAAGGCGGTAGGTCTTACCAATAAACTGATAATGAGCGCAACCCTTACGCTTAGTGTTGTTGTTCCGTTTTGGACACATTTGAATCTTGATGTTCCGTTTAAAGCGTTCGCAGGAATCTACGTTGTCTTAATATTTATATTTATGCTCTTTAAGTTTAAAGAGACCAAGTTTGAGCAAGCGGTTATTGCATTATTTGCATCCGTTTGTATTCCATACTCATTCTCCCTTATGATTATGTTCAGAGACATTGATAAGCATATTGAAGGCTACACACCTATTGACGGTATTTATCTTCTTATTTTTGCTTTCTTCTGTGCTTGGATGACAGATACCTTTGCGTACTTCGTAGGCAGTAAATTCGGTAAGCACAAGCTTTGCCCCAATATTAGTCCCAAGAAGTCTGTTGAAGGTGCTATCGGCGGTGTAGTAGGTGCGGTTCTTCTTAACGTTCTTTTGCTTTTCGTGTTTAAGAGATTTTTCTTTGAAGGCGAAAGCGCACTTTCCTACATAGCAGTTGTTTTCCTTAGCATCATTCTTTCTGTTGTTAGTATGTTCGGTGACCTTGCTGCATCTACAATTAAGCGTAATTTCGGCATTAAGGATTTCGGAAAGCTTCTTCCCGGTCATGGCGGAATTATGGATAGATTTGATAGTGCTTTGTTCGTAATGCCGGTTCTTTATTCGGTAATCTCACTTATGAACAATTTTTGATGGTATATGAAAAGTATTAATTTATTAGGTTCAACGGGTTCGATCGGTGTGCAGACTCTTGACGTTGCCAGAGCGCACGGCTATAAGATAGAGTCTCTTACCGCATATTCTAACGTTGACATTATTGAAAATCAAATACGTGAATTCAGACCCGAATACGTTGCCCTCGTAGATGAAAAAGCGGCGGCAGATCTTAAAGTCAGAGTTGCCGATCTTCCCGTTAAGGTTTTGTCCGGTCTTGATGGTGTCAGCTTCTGTGCCGCAGAGGGTAAGGGTAATATTACACTTAATTCAGTTGTTGGTATGGCAGGTCTTAAGCCGACTATTGATGCTATTAATGCGGGTAAGACTATAGCGCTCGCTAATAAAGAAACGCTCGTTGCGGGTGGTAAGCTTGTTACGGATGCCGCTAAAAAGAATAACGTTTCTATTTTACCTGTTGACAGTGAGCATTCCGCTATCTTTCAGTGTCTTTTAGGTTCCCCGAGAAACAGTGCTCTTAAGCGTATTATTCTTACTGCATCCGGTGGACCTTTCTTTGGTAAGACAAAGGAAGAGCTTCAAAAGGTAACTCTTGCGGATGCACTCAAGCATCCATCATGGAGCATGGGGCAAAAGATTACTATTGATAGTGCAACTATGTTCAACAAGGGTCTTGAGCTTATCGAGGCGGTTTGGTTGTTTGATATTGGTCCAAGTAAAATTGATATTGTTGTTCACAGAGAAAGCATAGTTCATTCTCTTATTGAATATGATGATAATTCAGTGATCGCTCAGTTGGGTCATCCCGATATGAGATTACCTATACAGTTTGCGATTACATATCCCGACAGATTCCCGTCTCCGGAAAGACAGCTTGACCTATGGGAGGTTGGTAATCTTTCCTTCTACAAGCCCGACTACGAGACCTTCCCTTGTATGGATATCTGTCGTGATGCTATCACAAAGGGTGGTCTTTATCCTGCGGCGGTTAATTGCGCCAACGAAGAAGCAAACCTTCTTTTCCGTCAAGGTAGGATTTCATTTCTTGATATTCCGAGGCTTATTAGCGAGGCTTCGGAATATGTAGATAAAAAGAGCGAATATACATTAGAGGATGTTTATAACACTGATTCTCTTATGAGAGAAAAGGTTCGTGAACTCGCAAAAGTATAATTAATTTCTAATTTTTTGGTGGTGTTTTTCCTTTGAATATTGGTGCTGTTTGGAGTAGTGTTTGGCCATTTCTTCTTGCAATATTTCTTTTTGGTATCTTGATTGCCATTCACGAATTCGGTCATTTTGCCTTTGCTAAGCTTTTTAAGGTTAAGGTCAATGAGTTCGCTCTCGGTATGGGTCCTAAATTAATTAGCAAACAAATAGGCGAGACAAAATATGCACTTCGTCTTCTTCCAATCGGTGGTTTTGTTAGTATGGAAGGTGAGGACGAGGATAGCTCCGACGAGAGAGCCTTCAATAATAAACCTGCATGGCAGAGATTTATAATCGTTTCTGCGGGTGCTATTCTTAATCTCATTCTCGGTGTTATAGTAGTTGCTATATGTCTTTCTGCAAGTGATCTTGTTGGAACGAGAACGATTCATAGCTTTGCGCCGGGTGCAACCTCTCAGGAGTCCGGATTACAGGTCGGCGATGAGATCGTTGAGATCAATGGTACTAATATTTATTCTTCAAACGGTGTGTTTTTTAACCTTCTTCGTGACCAGGATGATAAGGTTGATATAACAGTTCGTCGTAATGGTGAGAAAATCTTGCTCAATGATGTTAAATTCCAACAAGAGGAGATTCAAGGGCGCACAGTTGTGAAGCTTGATTTTATAATTGTTGGTGAGGAGCCAAACGCTAAAAACGTTTTCGTTAATTCGATACTTGATTCGGCATCTATTGTGCAGTACGTAAGATTAAGTCTTGTTGATTTAGTTACGGGTAAGTATGGTATGAAAGATATAGCGGGTCCCGTTGGTACTATTTCAGTTACAGCAGATGCTATAAAGCAACCGGAAGCCTTTTCAGATAAGATTTTAAGTGCACTAAACGTTCTTTCCTTGATTACTATTAACGTAGGTGTATTTAATCTTCTTCCTCTTCCTGCTCTTGATGGCGGCAGATTGTTCTTTATTTTAATCGAGATGATAAGACGTAAGCCCATTCCCGCTAAGAAGGAAGGTCTTGTACACACCATCGGTATGGTGCTTCTTCTCATCCTTATGGCTATAATAATGATAAGTGATATTATTAAGGTGATTTAAATGATCAGACGTATTTCGAGACAAGTTAAAGTAGGAAATATAAAAATAGGCGGAGATGCACCTATTGCAATTCAGTCAATGCTTAATGCCCCCGCATCTGATTTAGATGCTAACTTAGCTCAGCTTGTTGCGCTTCAGGATGCAGGCTGTGAGATTGTCAGAATGGCAGTGCCCGATATGGATGCAGTTAAGGTTTTGGGTAAGCTTAAAGAGCATTCTAAAGTACCGCTTGTAGCGGATATACATTTTGATTATAGACTTGCTCTTGAAAGCCTTGAAGCCGGCGTTGATAAGATTCGTATCAACCCCGGTAATATCGGCTCAGAGGAACGCGTAGCTGCAGTAGCGGACGCTTGTGCGCTTAAAAATGTTCCCATTAGAATCGGTGTGAACTCAGGCTCTGTTGAGAAGGATTTACTTGAAAAGTTTGGCGGTGCTACTCCCGAAGCTATGGTGGAGAGCGCTTTCCGTCACGTTAAGCTTCTCGAGGATTGCGGATTCTATGACACAATTATTTCTATAAAATCATCGGACGTTGAGAATATGGTTAAGGCATATTCTCTTGTAGCAGAGAGATGTGATTATCCTCTTCACTTAGGTGTTACGGAAGCTGGTACCGAAAGAAGCTCTCTTATTAAATCTTCTATCGGTATAGGTTCACTTCTTCTTAAGGGTATCGGTGATACAATCAGAGTTTCTATAACTGATTCTCCCGTTAAGGAAATCTATGCTGCAAGGGATATTCTTAAGGCTGTTAACCTTAGAGTTGAAACACCTCAGATTGTTGCTTGTCCTACTTGCGGCAGAACAAAGATTGACTTGGTTTCTCTTGCAAATCAAGTAGAAGAGGCAGTAAAGGATATTAAAAAGCCCGTTAAGATTGCTGTTATGGGTTGTGTAGTAAATGGCCCGGGCGAAGCAAGAGAAGCCGATATAGGAATTGCGGGCGGTGACGGATGCGCCGTATTGTTTAAAAAAGGCGAAATTTTGAGAAAGGTATCTGAAGAAGATATCGTCAAGGAATTGCTTGATGAATTAGATAAGATATGAAATTGTATAATTTTCCGGAAATTTTCGGTGAATACATTTCAACCGAAAAGTACAGAAGTATGTTGAAAAATACTCTGTTTACCGATTTACATATAAATAAAGAGAATATGTCTATGACAGCACTTCTCCACGTTGATACCTTTGAGAACATTATGTGTCTTAAGGCTGTAGCGGGTGAGGTGAAGTCTGCTCTTCAGCTTAAGAGCGTTGAGTTTGAGTATGTTTTACCGCCCGAAGCACTAAAAACCGAATGTTTCCCTATGCTCCTTAAGGTTGTTCGTAAAAACGTTCCTCAGACAAACGGATTCTTAGATGATATTGACACCTCATTTACAGGTGACGTATTTACTATTAATTTCCTTAAGCACGGAAGAGATATCTGCGAGAAAGCGGGTGCAGATAAATTCCTCGAAGAATATATTCTCGCTCATTTTGATAAACAAATCAAAGTTGAGCTTATAGGCGAGGATAGTAATGCAGAAGAATTTCTTCAAAAGCAGAAAGAGATTGACAGACAAAATCAACCCACAAAGCCTCCGGAGGTAAATCCCAACTTTGATGGTGTGCCACTTGACTTTAATACTGTAAAAACTATTTATGGTGTTTATAAGTATGCGAAGCCTAAGCCTATGTGTGACGTTACCTACGAGGACGGCGAGGTTATCGTATGGGGTGATGTGTTTAAGTACGAGAAACGTGAAACCAAGGATGGTAAACGTTCTATAATTGAATTTAACATTACTGATAACACAGGTTCATTTTCTTGTAAATTCTTTGACTTAAAAGAGAATCTTGAGTATCTTGATTCTAAGATCAAGGATGGTGTTACAGTCCTTGTTCGCGGTGTTGTTACATACGATGATTATAAGAAGGATCATATAATAAAAGCTTCATCTATTTCGACTTTAAATAAGATAGAGGAGACGGACGAAGCAGAGGAAAAAAGAATAGAGCTTCATCTTCATACCAATATGTCTGCTATGGATGCTATGAGTAGCGCCAAATCTATTGTAAAGACTGCTATGAAGTGGGGTCATAAAGCTATTGCTATTACCGACCACGGTGTTGTACAGGCATTCCCTGAAGCTTGTAATACCGCAAGAGGTTCTGATTTTAAGATTATTTATGGTTGTGAATGTTACCTTGTAAATGATATTAACGAGGATGGCACGAAGAAAAGCGCCGAAGAGATAATGTCTGACAGATATTATCACTGTATTCTTCTTGTTAAGAATAAGGTTGGTCTTAAAAATCTTTATAAGCTTATATCTCGTTCCAACCTTGAATTTTTCCGTAAGAAACCAAGAATGCCCAAGAGCCTTATTGATGAAATGCGCGAAGGTCTTATTATCGGTAGCGCCTGCTCAGAGGGTGAGCTTTACGAGGCATTCATAGAAAATGCATCCCATGAAAAATTAGTTGAAATTGCCTCCTTCTACGATTATCTTGAAATTCAGCCCGTAGGAAATAACGACTATATGCTGAGAAAAGAGAATATGAAGGAAGCTATGAAAGAAAAGTTCAGCAATATTGTCTCTTATGATGATATCAGAGCTATCAATCGTGCTATCATAAATCTCGGTGACGAGTTAGGAAAGAAGACTGTTGCTACAGGTGACGTTCATTTCCTAAAAAAAGAAGATGCAAAATTCAGAGCAATCTTGCAGGCGGGACAAGGCTTCGACGATGCGGATTTCCAGCCGCCGTTGTATCTTAAGACAACAAATGAGATGCTCGAGGAGTTTGCTTATCTCGGTGAAGATACGGCAAAGGAAGTTGTTATTACCAATACAAATCTTATTGCCGATATGATTGAACCTGGTATTCTTCCTATTCCCGATGGTACTTTCAACCCAATCATTCCGGGTGCTGAGGAAGATCTTACAAAGCATTGTTGGGACAGAGCAAAGGAATGGTATGGCGATCCCGTACCCGAGGTTGTTGCAAGCCGACTTGAAAAAGAGCTTAAGTCCATTATAGAAAACGGATTTGCAGGTCTTTATATGATTGCCCGTCTTCTTGTTAAGCATTCCGAGGAATGTGGCTACTACGTTGGCTCACGAGGATCTGTTGGTTCATCATTTGTTGCTATTATGGCGGGTATTTCAGAAGTTAACCCGCTTCAGCCACACTATCGTTGTCCCGAGTGTCGTTATTCTGAATTCTTCCTTCATAATGAAGTTGGTTCAGGCTTCGACCTTCCGCCAAAGAATTGTCCCGAGTGCGGTACACCTCTTGTACGTGACGGACATGAAATTCCCTTCGAAACCTTCCTTGGTTTCTTCGGCGACAAGTCTCCTGATATCGACCTTAACTTTGCAGGTGAATATCAGGCTCAGTCCCATAGATATACCGAAGAGCTCTTCGGTAAAGCATACGTTTTTAAAGCGGGTACTATCTCAGGTGTCGCTGATAAAACTGCTTACGGCTTCGTTAAGAAATATATAGAAGAACGCGGTCTTACAATGACTAAGGCTGAGATTGACCGACTTACAATGGGTTGTACCGGCGTTAAGCGTACTACGGGTCAGCATCCTGGCGGTATGGTTGTTGTTCCTAATACTTACGAGGTTGAGGACTTTACTCCCGTACAAAGACCCGCAGACGATGTGAGCAAGGATATTATTACTACTCACTTCGACTTTAACTCAATGCATGATACGCTCTTAAAGCTTGACGAGCTCGGCCATGATGTGCCTACAATTTATAAGCATTTGACCGACTTAACGGGTATCGACGTTCTTGATATTGATATCAGTGATCGTAAGCTTTATGAGATTTGTACATCTCCCGAACCTCTCGGTGTTACTGAAGAGGAGTTGGGTTGGCCTACGGGTACACTTTCTATACCTGAAATGGGTACCGATTTTACAAAGGGAATGCTTCTTGAAGCGAGACCACAGACATTTGCGGACCTTATTCAGATTGCAGGTCTTTCTCATGGTACTGCCGTGTGGCTCGGTAACGCGCAGGATCTCATTAAGGATGGTATTTGTACAATTTCAGAGGTTATTGGTACTCGAGACAGTATTATGGTTTATCTTCTTCACAAGGGCTTGGAACCCAAGCATGCCTTCGATATTATGGAAGACGTTCGTAAGAAGAATAAACAGCTTAAGCCCGAGCAGGAACAGATGATGAGAGAACATGGTGTTCCCGAATGGTATATTGACTCTTGTAAAAAGATTCAGTATATGTTCCCCAAAGCACACGCTGCGGCATATATTATTGCATCGCTTCGTCTTGCATGGTTTAAGATATATAAACCTCTCGAATATTATTGTGCATATCTTACTGTTCGCGGTGATGACGTAGATGCAGAAGCTATGTCAAAGGGTAAGAATGCGGTTAAGATGCTTCTTAACAATATTCGAGCTAAGGGTAAAGAGGCTTCCGCTGCAGAAAAGTCAAAGGAAACTATTATGATGATAGTTTACGAGGCTATGGTACGTGGAATTGAATTTTTACCTATTGACGTATATAAATCAACCGCACAATCTTATGTTCCGGAGGATGGGAAAATAAGAATGCCGTTTGCATCACTTGCGGGTATCGGCGGTGCTGCTGCCGAACAGTTAGCAAGAGCCAAGGATGACGGCGGTCCTGAGTTTTCATCTATCGAGGACTTCTCTGTTCGTTCCGGTGCGGGTAGCTCTACTACAGAGCTTCTTAAGAAATGTGGTGCTTTCGGTGACTTACCCGAAAGTGATCAAATGTCATTGTTCTAAGGAGAATTGATATGAAGAAAAAAGTATTAAAAGGTTTAGGCATTGCCGCTGCAGCCGGTGTCGGTGTCAGTATGGTTAGAGCCGCAACAACGTATAAGGCAAAGCCCGTTGAGGCAGGTGAGGAGTTAGCTCCCGAAAAGGTTGACCTTGATAGATTTATTAATAATCTTTCCAAGGCTATTCAGATTCCTACTATAGCAAACGTTGATGAAAGCGTAGTAGATTGGTCAAAGTTTGATGAGTTTCATGCATTTCTTGCTGAAAGCTATCCTCTCGTACACGAGAAACTTGAAAAGCATATGGTTTCAACTCGCAGTCTTATTTTCCATTGGAAGAGTGCTCATCCCGAGAAAGAACCCATTGCTTTACTCGGTCATCAGGACGTAGTGCCTGTTACTCCCGGTACGGAAGATGATTGGGAATATCCTGCATTTAGCGGTGAGGTTGCTGATGGTTTCGTATGGGGCAGAGGTGCTCTTGATATGAAAAATCACCTTATCGGTGTTATGGAGGCAGTTGAGACACTCTTAGAAGAGGGTTACGTGCCCGAGAGAGACGTTTATCTTTGCTTTGGTCATAATGAAGAAGTTATGGCAGAGGGTGACCTTTGCGGTGCTAACGTTATGATGGAGTGGTTTAAGGAACGCGGCATCAAGCTTGATAGTGTTATTGACGAGGGCGGTGCTATACTCTCTGTTAAGGTTGATAAGATTATCGACGGTCATCTTGCGGGCGTTGGTATTGCCGAAAAGGGTCACGTTGACTTTGAAATTTCTGTAAATGCAAAGGGCGGACATTCTTCTCAGCCGCCGAGACACAGTGCGGTAGGTCAGCTTGCAAAGATAGTGTGCAACCTTGAAAATCATCCCTTTAAGGCAGAGCTTACACCTCAGCTTACATCACTTTTTAATGAGATAGGAAAAAATACAACCTATCCCGTAAGATGTATAATGAGCAATTTCCCGATTCTCAAGCCCTTACTCACAAAGATCTGCGAGAATATTCCTCCTGTTGCATCTATGATGAGAACGACTACCGCTGTTACTATGTCAAACGGTAGCCCTGCACCCAACGTACTTCCTCAGAAGGCTTCTGTTGTTGCTAACTTCCGTATTATGCCGGGTCAGACGATAGAGGATGTTGAAGCTCACATCAGAAAATATGCAGGTAAAAAGGCAGAGATCAAACTCCTTGCAGGTAAGAATCCCTCCAAGATTTCTCCCACTGATTCAAGGGCGTTTAATGTAATCTCTAAGATTTGTAAGGGTATGGATCCCAAGGCTATTGTTGCGCCGTATCTTGTTATGGGTGGTACGGATGCTCGTAACTATGAGGATGTTTGCGATAATATTTATCGTTATTCACCCTTCCTTATGAATACAGGTCTTCTTCTTACGACTCACGGTACAAACGAGAGAATTCCCGTTAGCTCGCTCGAGGACGGTGTAGCATTCTTTAAGAGATACATCAAGGCTCTTACAAACGATTAATACTAAGTGAAATAAAATGCTCACAGAGTTTCTCTGTGAGCATTTTTATATTGATTCAATTTCATTTTTGAATTCGGTAAAGAAGTTTTCGAGGACTTCTTTATCATCATCGTTACCTCGTAAGCACATTGATGCTTTAAGGCGCCCCTTGACCGTCAGGGCAGTCATTACGGCGCATGGCTTGTTCTTTGCAGCCCCCGCAACAAATGCAGAGAATGGGCTGTTACCTGCCATTTCGAAGCCCATATTATCCACGTTACCTACGTTGCTTACGCATAATACGGGATTGTTATAAAACAATCGCACAAGTGTTTCTGCCTGAATGTAGGTCATACTTTTATAAGCAAAGTTAAGAAGGGGAATACCGTGAAGACCCACAAAGGGATCATTTTTAAATTCTTTTGTTTTCTCTGAAACCTTAAGTAATGTTTCAGAGAAATTTTTTCCTTTATTTTCAAGATAGCAATGGGAAAATGAAACGTGATTTGTGTATCCGATTCCTTCGAGTGACTTCATATGCCTGCGTAAATCAGTAGCACAAGATATTCTTATGCTATCGTCGTCGGGTAAATCAGCAACCTTCGAAAGAGCAACAATAAATGCGGTAACAAGAATATCATTAAAGGTAGCACCGTTTGATTTAGCAAAAGCCAGAGCTTTTTTCAGGTGCTCTTCGCCGATTTCTCTGTGTACAATAATGATATTATCAGTCTTATCGTTGCTTTTGAAGGGCATCCGATGTTTATCTTTAGGAGTGACGTTAGCAAGTTGTTTCTTAGCGAGTTTCCTCTTGCTTTCATCCATATCCTTGTAAACTTCTGAGTATTTTCTTGAGCCACTTGAGAAGCTTATAGGGGAGATTCCGTTTGAAACATAATCAGAGTAGTTTTTACAAAAGTCGCTCCAAAAAGCCTTATATCCGCCACCATCAAAGAGCATATGATTCCATATGAATAGTATGTATGTCTTTCCATCGCAGTAGTAAAGACCGATTTTCATCTGCATATTACTTTTAAGAGGAATTTGTATTTTAAAGAAATCCTCTCGTGCAGAATCGATATCTTCTACTGTTTTAACAATTACCATATCATCAATGTGATAATCGGCTACCTTCCAGTATGGTGCGATAGGGTTGTTGATTACTCTTGAGTGCATAAATGGTGCACACTCAAGACAACATATTGCAGTGTTTTTGAACTTTTCTTCATCAATTATAAAATCATAATCGACCTCGAAGCGAGCGAGTCGGTCCATATATTTTCTGCACATGAGATTGATCTTATCGTACGTCTCTGTCGGGTACTTTTTTCTGAGCGTATATGGAGTTTTGATTTTGTGATTTATAAGATCTGATATTACTTTTTCATCAGTCAGACCTTTATTTCTGAGGTCTTGTGCCTCAGCTTCTTTGTTGAGCTTTACCATAATCAACCCTCAATATGATCGAAAAAGAAATCTCTCTTCTCGTCTGTATCAATAACCTTGATAGGTTTAACCTGGTTAAGGTTGGCACCGCGCTTACGGAGGACTTCTCTGTAGTCATCATAAGTGCCTTTTCTGAGGAATTTAACCTCAGGATGACCGAGAGCACCACTCTTAATTAGAGGCTCTACCGAGACATTACCCTTGCAGAGCTTATCCTCAAAGAGCTTATTATATGTAGCTTTCTTCTCGTCGCTGATATCCTCTGCAAGTTCAATAAACAACTTATAGTGACCGGGAGAAGTGCTTCTGTCAGCGTAGATGCTATATCCGATATAAAGGTCGCTTGACTCCTCTGACATATTAGCAACGATTTCATCAAATGCCATTGAGCTAACCTTTTCACCGCTTATATTGGCAATCTGATTGAGTCTATAGCAGAATGTGATCATAGGTGACTGATTATAATAACCCGTTACCTTGATAACGTCCATAATTCTGTATCGATAGAAGCCGCTCATATTTGTGAGGATAATCTCGTACTCTTTGCCAACCTCGAGCTTATCAATAGTAAGTAGGTTATCGTAGCCCTCCTGGTCAAGGGGTCTGAATTCGTAGAAGCCGTTCTGAGGAAGAAGAACGTAATCATAAGAATTGAATTCTATCGGTACAGCCATAAATGCTTCTGTAGCGGTATATCCAAGATAGTGCATGGGAATATCTTCACCGATATACCTTCTGAGCTTTTTTGCATAGAAAGAGAGAGATCCTGTGCCCATACCGTACATCCAACCAACGTTTGGCCAAATACGGGGAATGATAGGTGATTCGTCAAAACCCTTTTGGAATTCTGCTCTTAATTCTGCAGCTCTTTTGGGGTTGGGCTTAAGCTTTTTATTGTATTTTGCTCGTATTTCTTCGGGAACGTTTACTTTGTCGTTGATAATACCTTTTTCAATATCATCGCAAAGCATTTCCCAGTTTTCTTCCATATAGAAGAACATTGATTCAAGTGTTGTAATGAATATTGTACCTAAGTAGCTTACCTTCTTGCTGGGAAGAGCAAAGCGAAGCTTCATGTAGTGCATATCCATATCAACGCCGGGCTCGGGGAAGAGTACTTCCTTAGGAGACATAGTGAAGCACTTAACGATAGGCTTTACGTTAAGAAGAGGAATTGAGGAAAGACAACTTATTGTGCCACCGGGTACTTTTCTTGCACTTGTTTCAGCAGTCAGAAGTCCCTTTTGGGCAGGTAACATTTTACCTTTTTTCCAAAACCATTTTACAGCACATCCAACAGGACAGCTAAAGCTGAAACACTGACAAACCCACTCAGCCCAATATGAGAGGGGAACGAGCTTCTGCTTGCCTGTACTACCTGAACTTTCGGTAAAACGACGTACATACATATTTGTAATAAGTCCTTTTTCACCATTTGCCATACGCCACACATAGTCATCATAATCCTCGTACTTAGAGAGGGGAACTATTCTCTGATAATCTTCAATGGATTTTACATCCTTGAAGTTATGTAATTTACCGTATTCTGTAGTCTTGTTTTTTCTCATTAATCTTTTGACGCATGTTTCCTGCATCTTATTTGCTCTCTTGGAGTAAATATTGAGCTTTATATGCTCACACATACCAACAAAACCGCCCCAACCGGAGAGAAATCTGTCTAACATAAAAACACCTCGGAAATTAATAACTTATCTCATATACAGATGAGAAAGGAAATTGTAAATTTTATTATCGTGAGGAGCATATCTCACGGGGAAATCGAACCAAGTAACTTTTTTATGAATACTCTTCTCGTGAGAGAAAGCATTGAAACCGGCTCTACCATGATAACTGCCCATACCGCTTTCGCCAACACCACCAAAGCCGAAACTGTTAATAGCAATCTGCATAATTGTATCATTGATGCTACCGCCACCGAAAGAACATCGCTCTATTGTTTCTTTGACTCTCTTTCTGTCTTCGGAGAAGATATAGAAGCCTAATGGTTTGGGCATATCAGCAAACAATGAATATAATTCTTCGTATGTGTTAAAGGTGAGTACAGGCAATATAGGTCCGAATATCTCTTCCTGCATAACAGCATCATCCCATGTCACATTGTCCATAACAGTGGGTGCTATTTTGAGAGTGTCTATATCTCTCTGTCCGCCGAAAACTACCTTATCATCATCTATCAAATTGCATATTCTGTTAAAATGCTTTTCATTTACAATTTTTCCGTACTCCGGATCTTCAATAGCATTTTCGCCGTACTGTTTCTTGATTTGTTTGATAACTTCTTCTATAAATTCATCTTTTATGCTTTCGTGACAAATTACGTAATCGGGAACAACGCACGTTTGACCACAGTTAAGGAATTTACCATAAACGATTCTTTTTGCCGCTAATTTGATTTTAGCTGTTGAGTCAACAATACATGGACTCTTACCACCTAATTCAAGTACAACGGGGGTTATGGTCTCTGCTGCACGACGAAGAATTTCTTTACCTACAGACTGACTACCGGTGAAGAATATCATATCAAACTTCTGATTAAGAAGCTCTGTGTTTTCTTCTCTGCCACCGGTGACTACGGCTATGTATTCCTCGGGGAAGCATTCGCTTATTATCTTCTTGATAATCTCGCTTGTAGCAGGGGAATATGCGCTGGGCTTAACAATTATAGTATTACCCGCCGCGATAGCATCACAGATGGGCTCCATCGTAAGAAGGAAGGGATAATTCCAAGGACTCATAATAAGCACGTTGCCGTAGGGTGATGCTTTAGTGTAACCGCTACCGACACATTGTCCTATAGGAGTATAGACAAGATGCTTCTTAGCATAAGAGCGTGTATGACGAATCATATAATTGATTTCCATAAGTACAAGACCCGTTTCGCAAACGAATCCGTCAAAGTCACATTTTCCAAGGTCTTTCTTAAGCGCCCGGTTAATCTCTTCCTTGTATTTACTTATACACTTGTACAACTTTATTAAGTTTTGAATACGAAACTTTACGGGAAGGGTAGCACCACTTCTGTAATATTTTCTCTGTTTTTCTAAAATAGCCGCAATATCCAAAAAAACACCCCAAAAATAATTATTCTATTTATCTCATAATTATATAAATTATACTATATATACGTGTTTGTTTCAAGTGAAAAGTGTTATCTTACAAAAGGTAATAATTAACGAAAGTTAGAGTGTTGTTATGTATATTGTAGATATATAAAACACCTTCTGCAGAAGAAGGTGTTTTAGTAATATAAAGTGTATTTCTTATTTCATTAAGCCGTTTGCTACACACCAATCGTGGAATGATTTGATAGAGCGAAGTCTTGCGCTTGAAAGTTCGTGTGAACCTCTTGTGTACCAGTTGAAGCCTTCAACACCCTGAAGTCGGATGAGCTCCTTAGCACTTGCACAGAAGCCGCTGTCGATAGCGTTGTCAAGAAGGATGATCTCGTTGTATCTCTGCTCTGCGAGAGCCATATCTCCGCTTACAAATGCTTCGTGGAATCTCTGGAAGAAAGCTCCGCCGCATGAGGTGGGAGTAGCCATAACGCCGCGAGCACCTGCAACGTATGAATCGAAAAGGAAGGGCATATTAGCCTGAATAATGGTTGAGTCATTCTTATTATCGATTTTGGACTGAATACCTTCCAATTTACAGGTTGTGTCCTTAATACCCCAGATAAGTCCGTCCTTTGTAAGCTCACCGTAAGCCTTACCACTGATTATATGAGGCTGGAAGCCGGGGAATTCATAAAGGAAGGTGGGAAGATCAGTGCTTGATGCAAGCTCTCTTATGTACTCAACGAGCTTATCGTCATCGTCGCCCATACCCTTTGTGGTAAGAACGATACCGTCAACACCTGTCTGTTCCATCTTCTTGATTTCTTCAAGATTTGCTTCCTTGGTTGCTTCGATATTAGCTGTAGCAACAACTGTTGTATCACCCTTATGCTTAACTGTAAGCTCAGCGAGCTTAAGTCTCTCCTCAAGAGTAAGCTCTTTCATTTCGGAGCTTCCGCAAACAGCGAAAAGGTGAGCAACACCTTGAGAAACCTGCCAATCAGCGTACTCTTCGTATGTCTTGTAGTCGATTGTTCTGTCCTCAAAGAAGGGGGTGAGCATAAGTGAATAAATACCGTCTTTTGTTTCTCTTGTAAGCTTTGCCATAAGAAATTACTTCTTTCCTCAAATATTTTTAATATATTGTGCACTTAAGGGCTATGCGATGCATAGCCCTGAGTGTAAATATTACTGAACGTTTTTCTTAAGTGTTTCAAGTTCCTTAACGAGTACGGGAGGAATCTTGTCACCGAACTTAGCATAGAATTCCTCAACGCCCTTAGCGTCTTCCTGCCAGAGTTCCTTTTCAACAGCGAGGATACTCTCAAGAGACTCGAGAGAAACTTCGCCTTCAAGACCTTCGATATTGATATCCTTAGCATAGGGGATATAACCGATTTCTGTCTCCTTAGCATCTACCTTGCCTTCGCAACGGTCGATGATCCAATCAAGAACACGAAGGTTATCTCCGAAGCCGGGCCACATGAAGTTGCCTTCGTCATCCTTACGGAACCAGTTAACGTTGAAGATCTTGGGAGCCTTTTCGGGATCGAGCGTAGCACCGATATCGATCCAATGCTGCCAATAATCTGCCATATTATAACCGCAGAAGGGAAGCATAGCCATGGGATCACGACGAACAACGCCTACTGCACCTGCAGCAGCTGCTGTTGTCTCAGAAGCCATGATAGAACCAACGAATACACCGTGGTTCCAGTCACGTGACTGATATACGAGGGGGGCGAGCTTTGCACGTCTGCCGCCGAATACGATAGCAGAGATCGGAACACCGTTGGGGTTTTCAAACTCAGAGCTAAGGCAAGGACAGTTAACAGCGGGAGCTGTGAAACGGCTGTTGGGATGTGCGCCCTTTTCTTCGCTTTCCTGACCGTTCCAGGGGTTGCCCTTCCACTCAACAGCGTTTGCAGGAGGATTCTTATCGAGACCTTCCCACCATACTGTGTTGTTGTCAAGATTGTGAGCAACGTTTGTAAAGATTGTGCCCTTCATTGTTGATGCGAGAGCATTGGGGTTTGACTTAACGTTAGTACCGGGAGCAACACCGAAGAAGCCGTTTTCGGGGTTGATAGCGTAGAGTCTTCCGTCGGGACCCTTACGAATCCAGGAAATATCGTCACCTACGCACCATACCTTGTAGCCCTTCTCCTTGTAAAGCTCCGGAGGAATAAGCATAGCGAGGTTTGTCTTACCGCAAGCAGAGGGGAATGCAGCACAGATGTACTTAACTTCGCCCTGAGGATTCTCAATACCGAGAATGAGCATGTGCTCTGCCTGCCAGCCTTCCTTCCAGCCCTGATAAGATGCGATACGAAGAGCAAAGCACTTCTTACCAAGAAGAACGTTTCCGCCGTAGCCGGAGTTAACAGAGATGATTGTGTTGTCCTGAGGGAACTGACAGATGTATCTCTTTTCTTCGTCGATATCACAACGGCAGTGGAGACCACGTACCCAATCGTCACTATCGCCGAGAACCTCTAATACGTCTTTGCCTACTCTTGTCATGATAACCATGTTGAGCACAACGTAGATAGAGTCTGTAAGCTCGATACCTACTTTTGCGAAGGGTGAGCCAACGGGACCCATTGAATAGGGGATAACATACATTGTTCTGCCCTTGTAACTGTCGCGAGCAATGTCGTAAAGCATTTCATATGCTTCTGAAGGCTCCATCCAGTTATTTGTGGGGCCTGCTTCTTCCTTAGTGGGAGCACAGATGAATGTTCTGCCTTCAACACGAGCAACGTCGTTTACTGCTGTTCTGTGAAGGTAGCATTCGGGGAGAAGCTCCTGATTGAGCTTGATCATTTCGCCTGTTGAACAAGCAGTAGCTCTAAGCTCTTCAATCTGTTCCTTTGAACCGTCAATCCAAACGATTTTGTCGGGCTTTACAAGCTCAACCTTTTCGTCGATCCAGGAAAGTACGCTTTTATTTGTTGTTAATGCTGACATTAGTATAACCTCCTGAGAAATAATCCAAAATTACCTATTATGTAATCGTAAGTATTTTACTACAATTTACTCACAAAAACAAGTGAAAAACCCAAATATTGTAAATTATTTATTGATTTAACAAGTTGATAAACAATATATCGTGCTTTTGTGTGCAATACGCTACTTGCTAGGTATATATTTATTATAAAAAAGAGCGTCCGTTTTATACAGACGCTCCAAAAAATTTATTTTACGTATTTATCAACGAATTTGAATACCTCGGGCCAATAGATTTCGGGGTGAACGAGATGAGAGTCAGCGTGAGTTGCATCCGGAATGGAAAGCTTTTCCTTTGGACAAGCAGCCTCGTTGTAGTTTCTGTCAAGCATTTCGTATGGAACGAGATCATCCTCTTCGCCGTGAATGAAAAGGGTGGGAGTTTTAGATTTCTTTAACTGCTTGAGACAAGATGCTTCTTTGTATGTATGACCGCAAATGATTTTACTTATTAAACTTGAAGAATAAAGAGTGGGGAAGGTGTGAAGATGATACGACCCCTTAAGCTCACTTTTGAGCTCATCCCACATAGTTGTAAATCCGCAGTCGGCTACGGCACATTTTACGTTGTCGGGGAGATCTTCACCCGTTGTGTTCATTGTTGTAGCGGCACCCATTGAAACACCGTGGATAACTATCTGAGTGTTATCATAGACGCTTGTGATATAGTTTATCCAATCGACAATATCAAGTCTGTCAAGCCAACCCATTGAAATATAGTTGTGCTCACTTACGTCGTGACCTCTGAGAGCAGGGAGAAGAACGTTGTAGCCTCTTGCGTGGTAGTGCTTGGCATAACTACCCATACCCTTGGGGGAACTTGTATATCCGTGGATACAAACGAGCCATTTATCTGAAGGCTCGGAAGCTTTAACTACGAGAGCGTGAATGGGTTCATTCTTTCTGTTTTTTATACAGATATGATCATATTCCATGCTATCGACCCATGCATCGCCTTCTGCTCTGAGAATGTTTTCTTGAACAGTCGGATCGGCAGGATTATTTTTTTCTTCCATTTCACCGCGCTTGTTGGAAATGGTTTTTGATAATCTTGTCTGTACAACAATGTTCATTACAGCACCCGCGCCAATAAATGCCGCAGATGCGCCAAGTAAAGCTTTAACGGACTTTTTCATAGAAAACACAACCTTTCGTGTAATCATTAAGTTTATTCCATTATACAAAAAACAAACTTAAAAATAAATAGATTTTAAAAATTTTTATTGTTTTATATAATATTGTCTGTTATAATCAATAAATGATATTATGGCAAGATATTTGCACTTGCTTGTCAGTATAGGGAGGATTTACCTATGGCCAATGATATTGTTTTTAAGAAAAAAGCCTTCGGTGGTTTTAATAAAGATGATGTAATGGATTTTGTTAATAAGATCCTTGCTGAAAAGAGTGAGCTTGAAATTAAGCTTTCTGAGGCTAATGGAATGTACGCTAAAGTGAACGCAGAGCTTAACGAGTGTAAGAATGCTCAGCTTGAGCTTAACAAAGCTAACGAAGAAATTAATGCTCTTAAGTTATCTCTTAACGAAAAGGTGGAGATAATTTCCGCTAACGCTGCAGTTATCGAAGAACTTAATATAAAACTTGCGGAAAATACCATGTCCGAGGACGCCGCTGCTCAGATTGATTCTCTTCAGTCTGAAGTTATCAGACTAAAGGCGGAGTGCTCAAAAGCAAGGGATATTGAACGTCAGGTTGGTGCGGCTATGCTTGATGCAAGAGTTCATTCAGAAGAGCTTGTGGAGGCTGCTAAGGAAAAGGCTAATACAGTTACCAAATCCGTATATGCTGCTATTGGTGATACAGCTCTTAAGATTGATGACCTTTCTACGGGTATCGGTGAGATTGCGCGCAGCTTTACAAAGTCTGTAGAGGAAGTGGAGCTTCGTATAAAGGCTCTTACAGGTGATATGAGCAAGACTGCTCAGCTTCTTATCACTGAAAGTGGTCTTATTACCGAAACAGTTGAAAAATCTGAAGATAAAATCGAATATGATTTTCTTACCGATCCCGGTGCAGAGATATGAGTGAATATAAGTTAAATACAGCGAATATAAATGAATGGGTATCAAATCTTCGAGCAGGTGACAGAGTGCTTCTTTCAGGCGAGATATTTACCGCAAGAGATGCCGCTCATAAACGCATGGTTGGTTTGATTTCAGAGGGCAAAGAGCTGCCTGTTGAAATTAAAAATTCCGTTGTTTACTTTGCTGGCCCTACTCCCGCAAAAGAGGATCTTGCAATCGGTAGCATCGGTCCTACAACTTCATCGAGAATGGATTGCTTTTCTCCTTTAATGATATCTATGGGACAGAAGGCTATGATCGGTAAAGGGAATCGCTCCGAGGATGTAATAAGTGCCATGAAGGAATATGGTGCAGTGTACTTTGCCGCCGTTGGCGGAGCGGGTGCTCTATATTCCAAGTGTATTGAATCTTGTACGGTAGTCGCTTTTGATGATTTGGGTTGCGAATCTGTTAAGAAACTTGTTATTAAGGATTTTCCTTTGCTTGTTGCAATAGATTCGCAAGGTAATTCTTTGTACAATAAATGAGGTGCTTTTGAAAAAGTCTTATGATTATTTTAAGACGTTGAAAGCTATGTCGGATTGCATATGTAATTCTTATAAATTCGTACGTGATCATGATAGATACAGAAAAGAAATATTACTCTTTAACGCCAATAGAACAGAGTTATCAAGGAGTTTATCTGAAGAATTCGTTGCGCCGATTGAGCGCAACGATATTTATAATATATCGTATTGTCTTTCTCGTGAAATGCAACCTTTGGACTATATTTGTTTCTTAAGTGTTACAGATGATCTGCCTTTTGGATATGAAGATTTAAGCGATTTATTGGTCGCCCAGGGTGAAATGATTTTAAGATTGTCCGGTAGGAATTTCATTTCCTTATTGGATGATGTATCGGGTATTTTAAATGACGTTAACAAAAGAAGGATCAAGACAATCTCAAATTCAAAGGACGTTTTAAACAAGGGTCAAAACGTGTTACTGAAATATACGTTATTTGAAAGATATTTGAGGTTTATTGAAAATATAACTTGTACCTTTAATGAACTGGAAAGAGTTATAATTAACAATACATAAATTAGGGATGTTGAAATGGAATTTACTCAGTTAAGAAGAAAGTTAATTGAAAAAGAATTTTCAAGAATGAATGATATGCAAAAGAAGGCCGTTTTTAATATTAACGGTCCCGTTTTGATTCTTGCAGGTGCGGGTTCAGGTAAGACTACTGTTCTTGTAAACAGAATTGCTTATTTAATAAAGTACGGTAATGCATATCATTCAAATTTTACGTATAGAGTGCCTACTGACAGAGATTGTCAGTTGCTCGAGGAATACATAAACAAAGGCGGTGAGATGCCGCTTGATATCGAAGGGCTTATGAGTGTCGATGCACCTCAACCGTGGCAGATATTGGCAATTACATTTACCAATAAAGCCGCTAATGAGCTTAAGGAACGTCTCGAAACTATGCTTGGTGAGAAGGGGAGCGATGTATGGGCAAGCACCTTCCATTCTTGTTGTGTACGTATTCTTCGTCGCGACAGCGATAGGATAGGCTTCTCTAAGCACTTCACTATATACGACACGGATGACTCCAAGAGAGTTATGAAGGAAGTTTGCAGAATACTTGAAATTGACGAAAAGAGACTTCCTGTTAAATACATTTTATCCGAAATCAGCAAAGCGAAGGATTCTCTTATGTCTCCCGAAGAATATACTGATTCTATTGGATATGATGTTAATAAGAAGATGATTGCTCAGGCATATCATAAATATGAGGAAATGCTCAAAAAAGCTGACGCAATGGACTTTGACGATATTATCGTTAATGCGGTCAAGCTTCTTAAGGAAAATCCCGATGTATTGGAATATTATCACCGCAGATTCAGATATGTTATGGTGGATGAGTATCAGGATACAAACCACGCACAGTATGTGCTCACATCCCTTCTTGCAGGTGGGTACGGCAATATCTGCGTAGTTGGTGATGATGATCAGAGTATCTATAAATTCCGTGGAGCAACTATCGAAAATATTCTTTCTTTTGAGAATAAATATGATGACACGATGGTGATTCGCCTCGAACAGAATTATCGCTCAACCTCCGTTATTCTCGATGCCGCAAACGCCGTTATTAAGAATAATAACGGTCGAAAGGGCAAGACCCTTTGGACAGATAAAGACGGCGGAGATAAGATCATGGTTCGTGTTCTTACTGATGAAAGAGACGAGGGCAGATACGTTGCTGATGAGATTTTAAATGCTGTTGCGACTGGTCGAAAGTTCTCTGATTTTGCGATCCTCTATCGAACAAATGCTCAGTCGAGCAGTATTGAACGTGCTCTCGTTTATAATACTGTTCCTTATAAGGTTGTTGGCGGTCACAGATTCTACGAGCGTAAAGAAGTTAAGGATATACTTGCTTATTTATCCGTTATAGCAAATCCCTCTGATACTGTTCGTATGAAGCGTATTATTAACGAGCCCAAACGTGGTATCGGTGATACAACCATCAATAATGCATCATCTATTGCGGACGGTTTAGGTACGACCTTCTACGACGTTATTTCCCACGCAGAGGATTATCCCATGCTTTCAAGAGCTTCACAGAAGCTTAAGGAATTTACGAATCTTATTAATACTCTTGCAGAGTCTCTCGAAATGAAGCCTATAAATGAGTTCTTCAATGACGTGATTAACGAGACGGGATATATGGCTTATCTTGATCTTGATAAGGAAACCGCAGAAGACCGTAAGCAGAACGTTATGGAGCTTCTTGCTAACGTTGTCAGATATATGGAGGATAACGAAAACGGTACTCTTACCGGCTTCCTTGAAGAAGTGGCTCTTCTTTCGGATATTGATAATTACAACGCAGATTCCGAATCATGTGTTATGATGACTCTTCACTCTGCAAAGGGACTTGAGTTCCCCGTTGTATTTATAGTTGGTATGGAAGAGGGGCTTTTCCCGGGTAATCAGGTTATGTATGATCCCTCGGAAATTGAAGAAGAGAGAAGACTTTGCTACGTTGGTATTACGAGAGCAAGAGAAAAGCTTTATATTACCAATGCACGTACAAGAATGCTCTATGGCAATACGAGTCTTACAAGGCCGTCACGCTTCATTAATGAAATACCCGAGGAATTAACTGACAGTAACCTTAACGCTCCTGTGAGAAGTGTTTACGGCTCGTCTTTTGGTGGTTCTTCGTATAGCTCGGGTGGTTCCTTCGGTTCAGGTAGCGGATATTCTTCTGTTAGGAACGAAAACAAGACTTATCAACCTCGTCAGAGTAAACCTCAGACAACAGCCTCAGGCTTCTCTCGTGGTGGCTTCAGTCAGAGCCCCGCAAAATCTTCTGCGCCCGTAAATCTTGATTTTAAGGTTGGTGACAGAGTAAAGCACAAGGTCTTTGGTGAAGGCCTTATTATCGGTGCTAAATCCGTCGGCGGTGATATGGTGCTTGAAATTGCTTTTGATACAGTTGGAACAAAGAAAATTATGGCTAAGATAGCAAAACTTGAAAAACTATAAAAAAAGACTCGGTAATCTTAACTGATTACCGAGTTTACTTTTTTAAAATTCACTAAAGGGAGTGGAAATTCTGCTTACCCTGAAGTTTACTACTTCTCTTGAACGGTTGAAGCGATATATACTGAATATAAGACCTACACCAACGTAAAGGCAAAGCGTACTTGAACCACCTGCACTGAAGAAGGGGAGCGTAATACCGATAACGGGAAGCATCATGAGACAAACACCAACGTTAATAACAACCTGTGAGGCTATCATTGCCGCTAATCCGTAGCAAGCGATCTGTGAAGAGAAATCTCGTGATTTTTTACCGATTGATATCATTTTGAAGCAAATTAAAAACAGAAGAGCAAGTGCTATAATGCAACCAAAGAAACCGGTTTCCTCACCGACAGCAGTAAATATCATATCGTTTTCGCTTTCGGGAACGATACCGTTCTGCGTGTATGCTCCTTCAAAAAGACCTTGTCCGAAAAACCCGCCTGAGCCGAGAGCATTAAGACCCTTTTCTTGCTGATAAATTTCTGCGGGATACTCTTCGGGTCTGATAAGCGCTAAGAATCTGTCCTTCTGGAAATCGCTAAGACCGTACATCCATATAAGCGGCGATGCGGCGACTATTAAACCGAGACCGCAGGCAAAGAAGCCGATATGAAGACCGCTGAAGTAAAGCATAGCGAGTGTCATCAGCATAAAGACGAGAGCGGAACCCATATCACCCGTTAAAATAACGAGACCGATAGGAACTATCGCATGTAGTGCAAGTAAAACAACTGATTTAGGTTTGTTGATTGTATCTCTGCATAACTCAAGATGCATAGAGAATGTTATAATATAACCTATCTTAACAAGCTCCGACGGTTGGAAGAAGACGGGTCCGAATTCAAGCCATGATTTGGCGTCGGGTCGGCTTTCGGGCGCAACACCGAATATAAGCGTGATTATCATCAGACCGACACAACCAATACCGATAATAGGCCACATCTTCATTATTAATTCGTAATCAATTGCAGAGATTATAAGCGTTATTATAATACCAAGAACTGCCGCGATAATCATAACCCTTGCATCTCGGGCGATCAACTCACCCTCAGCAAGATTACATCTTGTTGCGCTATGAACCATAAGCACACCGAATATTGAGGCGGCGACAATCAAGGCTAATAATATTTTTTCCGTTTCCGCTACAAAACGTCTTAAGTAGGGAAATATTTTTTTCAAGGCATTGCCCCCTTGATTTTATGTCGTAATATTGATATTATACATATATTAAGTATTTATTTCAAGTCTTTTGCTTTTTTTGAGGTTTATCTATGGTAGAAGTTATATCCAAATCTCCTCTTGAGACAGAGGAATATGCCGCTAAATTAGGAGCCGTCCTTTCCGGTGGAGAGACAATTGCATATTTTGGCGGTCTCGGAATGGGAAAGACACGCTTTACCGCAGGTCTTGCAAGGGGTATGGGGATTTCTGCCGATGTTTCAAGTCCGACGTTTTCTCTTATGCATGAGTATAGAGGTGATAAGACACTATATCATTTTGATATGTACAGGATTACTACCTTTGAGGATTTATGCTCAACGGGATTTTTCGATTACCTTGATTGGGGCGGTGTTCTCGCTGTAGAATGGAGCGAAAATATAGAAAATGCGCTTCCTGAGGATAAGCTTATAAAGCTTGAAATTATGCGCGGTGAAAACGATGATTACCGTATTTTAAGAATGAGTGGTGACAGTATTTATGAAGATTCTTGGCGTTGACAGTACGGCTACCTCTGCAAGTGCAGCGGTTTTATCCGACGGAAAAATATTGTCTCTCAATTATTCCAATACTGGTCTTACCCACAGTCAGACATTGCTGCCAATGATTGATAGTGCACTTAAGAGTGCAGGTGTTACAGTAAATGATATAGATTTATTTGCAGTATCATACGGTCCGGGCTCGTTTACCGGTGTTAGAATAGGTGTTGCTGCCGTAAAGGGTATAGCTCAGCCTCTTGAGAAGAAATGTATCTGTGTTTCTACTCCCGAGGTCATCGCTAAACCTCTTGAAAATACTGGCTGCTATGCGGTATCTGTAATGGATGCTCGTTGTAATCAGGTATATACGGCACAGTTTGATTGCCTTAACGGATTCAAACGTGTCACCGAGGATAGCGCCATCACCATTGATGAATTAGGTGAACAACTTAAATTAATTGATAGAGAGATTGTCTTGATAGGCGACGGTACAGAGGTTACTTATAAGAAGCTCAAGGATATTATCCCTAATATAAAAACTGCTTCTCCGACTATAAGATATCAGTCTGCGGCAGATGTTGCCCTTATTGCCATGGAAGCGTATAACGAGGATAGCTCAATAGCCGTAATGCCTCATGAGGTGTTACCTAATTATTTAAGACTTTCTCAGGCCGAGAGAGAATTAAAAAACAAAAATAAGTAATCGAAAGGTTGTTAATTATGTTAGTTTTAGCGTCAGATCATGCAGGTTTTCCTCTTAAGGAAGAAATAAAGAAATATCTTGATTCAAAAAACGTTGAGTATATCGATTGCGGTGCATATTCTGCGGACTCTGTTGACTATGCTCAGTTTGCACAGAAGGCTTGTCTTAAGGTTACGTCAGGTGAAGCAGATCTCGGTATCCTTTGCTGTGGTACAGGTATTGGTATTTCAATGGCCGCAAATAAGGTAAAAGGGATCAGAGCTGCTTGTTGCTCCGATTACTTTAGTGCAAAGTTTACAAGACTTCACAATGATGCAAACGTACTCTGTATGGGTGCACGCGTTATCGGTGGCGGTCTTGCATGCGAACTTGTTGATGTGTTTATAAACACTGAATTCGAGGGTGGCAGACACCAGCGCAGAGTTGATCAGATTACTGCTATAGAAAACGGTGAAATACTTTGATTATTGAAAAGATCGCTTCGTCATTTAATATGAAGAAGCGATCTACTAAAATAATGATATTTATTCTTGTCGTTTCCATTATATTCGGTTCATATACTTTTTACGATAATTTCAGATTGGATGTTACTGTTTATTCAATTTCCTCCGAAAAGCTGTCTTCTGATTTTGACGGTTATAAGATAGCTCATATATCTGATTATCATAACAGATCATCCGAAACAATAAACAACAGTATTTACGAATCACTTAGGGAACATTCACCTAATATTATTGTTTTTACCGGTGATGCTGTTGATTCAAAGAATCCTGATTTTGAGCAATCCATATCATTTATGAAATCAATACAAGAGATTGCACAGGTTTATTTCGTTACGGGTAACCACGAGTATAGATTAAGTAAGTCTCATACCGATGAGTATAAGAGTTTTATTACTGCTATAGAGAGCATAGGTGTCATTATTCTCGACGGGGATTCTGTTAAGCTCGAGACATCTGATGGCAGCTTTGTTACCCTTTATGGAATAAGAGACCCGTATTTTACAGAATGTAATGCTCGGGAAATTAAAACGGCAACTGATGAACTGTGTGCAGAGCTAAAGCTTGAAGAGGGATTCAAAATTCTTTTATCTCATCATCCTGAGCAGATGGATGTATATGCAAAATACGGCTTCGACCTTGTTTTATCCGGTCATTCTCACGGTGGTCAGATAACGTTGTTTGGCTTTACTTTTAAGGTACCCGATCAGTCGGGTTTACCGAAGTACACTTCCGGATTGTATGAGCAGGGGAAGACAGATATGATAGTAAGTCGCGGCATTGGATACAGCGTTGTACCTTTAAGACTTTTCTGTCCTTCTCAGCTTGTTTATATAGAATTTAATATATGATTTAATTCTATCGGAAATCGATAGGATTTTTCATAAGGGTTTATTAGGAGTTTGTTATGAATATTCTTGTTTTAAACGGTAGTCCAAAGGGCGATTACAGTATTACCGTGCAGACTGCGAAATATCTTGAAAAATTAAACCAAGAGCATAAGTTTTCGTACATTAACGTAGGTCAGCGTATTAAGACTCTTGAAAAAGATTTTTCTGAGGTTAAATATGCGGTTAATAACGCGGATGTACTTGTTTTTTGTTATCCCGTATATACCTTTATTGCACCGTATCAGTTGCATAGATTTATTGAACTTCTAAAGGAATCAGGGATTTCTCTTGAAGGTAAATATGCAACTCAGATAACTACCTCAAAGCATTTCTATGACGTTACCGCCCATAAATATGTTCAGGATAATTGCCGGGATATGGGTATGAAATATGTTCGCGGTTTATCTGCTGATATGGAAGATTTAACCGTTGCTAAAGGGCAGAAGGACGCAAAGGATTTCTTTAAATACGTTTGTTATTGTGTTGAAAACGATATTTATGAGCGTAACGGTCTTATTAATAACGCACCCATTAACGTAAAGGCTACACCTGCAGAATCTGTCGGGGAAAAGAAGGGTGACGTTGTTATCGTAACGGATTGTAAAGAAGATGATTCTCAGCTTTCTTCAATGATTGAAAGATTCAGAAATGTATCTGTTTTTAACACAAGAATTATCAATCTTAACGATTTTCCGTTTAAAGGTGGTTGTCTTGGGTGTATGAATTGCGCTGTAGGCGGTAAATGTGTGTATAAGGATGGTTTTGACGATTATCTCAGAAATGAGATTCAGACAGGTCAAGCGATTATCTATGCCTTTACAATCAAAGACCACTCAATGGGTTCAAAATTTAAATTATACGATGACCGACAGTTTTGTAATGGCCATAGATCCGTTACTATGGGTATGCCCGTAGGTTATATCGTGAGCGGTAATCTTAGCGAAGAGCCTAATCTTAATATGATAATTGAGGGTAGGGCAAACGTAGGTGGTAACTTCCTCTCGGGTGTTGCAACCGATGAAAAGAATACTGATAAAGAAATTGATGACCTTGTTAAGTCATTGCAGTATGCTATTGAGAATAGCTATGCTCCTCCGTCTAATTTCTACGGTGTGGGCGGAATGAAAATCTTCCGTGATCTTATTTATCAGATGAAGGGAATGATGAAAGCGGATCACAAGTTCTATAAAGAACATGGACAATATGATTTCCCGCAGAAAAAGAAAGGTACGATGCTTCTTATGTATCTTGTGGGTGCAATGATGGGTAATCCGAAGATTAAGGCTAAAATTGGTAATAAGATGAACGAAGGTATGCTTATGCCGTATAAGAAGGTTTTAGACGATTTGGATAAAAAGAATTGATGAAAATATAATCACGACGCACTATAGACTGTGCGTCGTGATTTTTATCTTTTTGCAGATACGCCTTTTGAGTTGTAAGAGCTTAGATATTTACCGTAACATGCTTTTACTGTATAGGTGTATTTTACACCTTTTTTTGCAGTCTGGTCAATATAGACTGTATTGTTGGTGCCACCAACAGAGTCAATACATACCCATCCCGATTTATCGGTCTTTCTGTAAACGTAGTATCCCGTTGTTCCTACAACAGGCATCCACTTTAATTCTATACCATTATAGTAGCTTTTTGCAGAAAGAAGTTTAGGTGTGCAAAGTCTCTTGATGTATTGGGTGTTTACTTCAAAATCACTGTAATAACTGTTTACGGCTCTTATTGTATATTTGTAATATACACCGTTAGCGTTGACAATGTTCTTGTCAATGTACTTGTTTACGGTGGTTGTTCCTACGTAAGTCCAGTTGGAATAACCTAATCTGTTTCTATAAACTCGATAACCTGTGGCTCCCGGGATTTTGTTCCATGTAATTTGTATTCCGTTGGTTAAGTTTTCAAGCTTTGATATGTGTGGTGCAGAAACGTATTTTATGTATTTACCGTTGGTGTCGTAGCTGCCATATCCTGCTTCGTTTCCGGCTCTTACTGTATATCTCCAATAAGCGTTGTTTTGGGCGGTAGTATCGAGATAAGAGTTGGTGGTTACAGTAGCAATGTAAGTCCAGTATCCTTCACCTGCACCGCGACGATATACTCTGTATGAGTCTGCTCCGTTTACGTTATACCAGTCGATTTTTATACCGTTGATTTTGTTTGAGATACTGTATATTTTCGGGGCGTCAGGCTTAAGCTGGGGGAGATTCTTTGATTGCAAAAGCTTACCGCAAGTTTCACATATTTTATATGCGCTTCCCGACGAATTTACTGTTGCAACCTTTGAGGTGAGCCAGGGGGATTCCTTGTGACCTTCTGCAACAGCGGTAATTTCGGAAATGGTATCTCCACAATCACATACTTTCTCGGTTCGTTCATCTTCTGTACAGGTCAGTTCATATACACAATTATATTCGTGTTTGTGTATGTGTGTCTCCGGTACGATGCTTTCCCAAATTTTAATATATTCTATCGTTGTATTAAATATATGGTTTTCTTCACTTCCGATGTAGTTCAAGAGAGTGTCGGAGATTTGGAAATTGTTATATGACGTCTTTTGTAATTGGTCGTTTACGTAATAGCTTGAAAGGGTACCGATTTTCTTGCCGTCAATATAAAGATAAACGCTTCCGTCGATAACGTTGTTGTGTAATTTATAAGTATGGTTTTCATTATAATCAACGTTATAACTTGATAAATCGATGCCGAAGCTATGAGTTTCGCCATTTGTGTATTTACCTATTGTAATAGTCTCTTTGGCTGTATCAAGTTTTATAAATTGGTTGCCTTCTTCGTTGACAGAGGCGTAATTATTAAATGAGAAAACGTGAGACTTTCTATCTGATGAATACGAAGCATTCCAAACAAGACTCCAAGGCTCGGTTTTCTTTAATTCAATAGTTTTTTCAAATTCAATTAATCCGTTTGAAATGATTTTATTTTCGATTGTACCGTTTATTATTGTTGTTTCACCAAAAACAAAGCCGTCATTATCATTGCTTGACAGAGAATTGTTTTTAACAGTAAATCCGTAGGAATCTGCAATGAAGTTGGTGTTGGTTGCAGAAACAACGAGATTACCTGTAACACTTGGAATATAAATGAAATTCTTGTTGACGTAATTTTTTGTAACGTCAATATCATTCATTGTAACAGAAACTTGAATAGGGGAGCCGTCTTTGGTTTCTAATTTACAGTAAAAATCATCGTTTTCTTTTACTGAATATCGATTACCGTTTGATATAATTACATTATTAAGCTCATATTCGATGTTATATGATGGGATAGAGTTATCAGAATATCTGCTGTTTTTGTAAAAACTTTCAACAAAAGCATTTGTGATAACATCCATTCCGTTTTTATTCGGATGAATGCCATCGTAAAAGAAAGTTTCATTTGATTTATTTGCATCATTAAATGATGAGTGTAAATCAACAAGATTACAACCGAAGTAATCACAAATATGCTCTATTGATTTGTTGTAATTGTCGAATATCGGCACGTCTTCCGGAGTAGTTGTTTTTTTGGCGGGAAAGTTAAAGCAATAAATTTCTGCGTCAGGATAACGCGTTTTTATTTTATGGAGCATTATAGCGTATGCTTCACAGCTTGTTGTTGGTTGAGCATAAGTTATATTATCAGCACTCTCATTGATAAGCGTGTTAAATTCAATATCTGAATATGTACCGAGTTTATTCTTGTGATACGAGAAGTCGTTAATTCCCATATATACGATGATTATGTCGGGCTCTTCTCCGCTGTTTTCACCTGTATCGTCATGAAGATTAACGCATCTATCTAAATAACCCTGGGAAGAAGCGTTATCTACGGGGTCAAAAACCATTGAATTAGAGTATGAATTATTTACGAGGATTTCTCCGCCTAACTTATCAATAGCTTGTTTCCACCACGTGTCATTTATTGAAACGCCCAAACGACCGTCTGTAAAATACAGACGGTTGTTCTTTATTGTTGAATTTGAGGTGAGTGATGCATCTCCGCAAGAAACGTTTACGAAGGTTGATATGCTATCGCCGAGGATGGAGATCGTTTTGCCCTCGAGAGGTTTTTCTACCAATACTGCGGCGGCAGGAAATATCATACTTATAAGAAAAGATAACGTAACGGTTACAAGCAGAAGAAATCTGAATAATCGATGCTTTGTCATAGTGTTAAATTTCCCTCAATATAATCTAATACATTATACTCTTATATTTATTTAATATCAAGGGAAAATATGTCGTTAATATATACAAAAAGAACCCTATCTTCGCAGGGAAGATAGGGCTAATTTTTATTCTGCCTTTAAAGCACGCTCAAGCCAAACCGATGCAATGTCAACCGCAGTCCACAAACCATTCTTTTCGGTTCTCTTTACGATAGCCTCCATAGGATTGATCGTGGGGTCGGTATTGATGAGCTGAATGATAACTTTATCTGCAATCTTTACTCCGTGAACTTCGTGAGTAGATGCAATAGAAAGCATTATTACAAAAGGATCGCTCATATTACCGTAGTAGATAGTATTACCTTTACGAACTATGGGCTTACCCTTGTATGTGAGAAAACTTGCCTGAGTATCAGCCAAACTAAACACTCCTTAATTACTAAGATAGGATTTGAGAAGAACCTGAAGAAGCTCATCTCTGTCAATCTTTCTGATAAGACTTCTTGCGTTATTGTGAGTCGTGATGTACGTGGGGTCTTCAGACAGTATATAACCTACAAGCTGGCTGGTAGGGTTGTACCCCTTTTCAACTAAAGCGTTGTAAACCGATACAAGTATTTTACGCATTTCCTTTTCGTGCTCATCGCTAATTGTGAACTGGATAGTTTTATCTGTCATATGAACACCTCCTAATATATCTTTATAACATTATAAACTAAAAATTCAAAAAATACAATAAGTAAATATTAAGAATTAATTAATTATGTTCTCATTTTAACGCCAATCTTATCGAGATTTTCAAGAATAGTATTGATCCAGGACTGAACTTCATCCATCTCAAGAGTTCTTTCCTTTGATGAGAAGATGAGTCTTACAGTAATACTCTTGATTTCATCTGTGTCGTAGGTATCTATAACCTTGACACTGTCAAGCTCTTCAAGACCAAGAGAATTCCAACATTCGCACATCTGAGCAAATGTTACACCGTTCTTAAGGATAAGTGATAAGTCATAGTATGTTGACTGCTGTGTTGAAGGTTCACAGAAATCGATGTTTGCACCGTCGATTGTAATGAAGTCATCAACGTCGATTTCAATACATACAACCTTAGCAATCTTATCCATCTTCTGTGCGTTGGTGGGATGGAGCGTATTGAGTGTACCAACCTTAATACCATCGCAGGAGATTTCTGCTGTGTTCTTGGGATGCTGCCATGCATGAGAAGGAGCAACCTTGGTGAGAACGGGTGTCTTGTGCTTTATCTGTGTAAAGAGGTTATTGATAATCGTGATAGCCTTGAAGAATAAGTCTTTTTCGGTTGATGTCTTATCGTAAAGCACAACACCGAGACGGCGACGCTCATTTGCGGTGCCATCTTCCTTAACACCGTCAGCAACTCTGCCGATTTCAAAGATACCATAACTATCCGAATAATCCTTGTTTTCGGATGCAGCAAGGAGAAGAGTGGGAATCATTGAATTTCTGATAGTACCGTTATCGGAGCTTTCGATATTGAGAACCTTAACGTTTTCCTCAACTTCAATGCCTAATTTCTTGTACTTTCTTACGTCACCCCAGATATATGAGTGAACTTCGTGGAGATTATAGTGCTTAACGAGGATATCCTTGATCTCGTTGCTCTGAGCACGTACGGGAGAGCTCTTAACGGGCTTAAGAGGGCTCTTTGTTGTAATGATACTGAAGTTATCGTAGCCGTAAATACGTGTGATCTCTTCTATGATATCAGCTTTTATGGTAACATCCTTAGTTGCGCGGAAAGAGGGAACATCAACGGTAATATCGTCGCCGTTCTTTTCTACGCCGAATCCAAGAGCGGTGAGTGTTTTGATAATACGTTCCTCAGATATATCAATACCTGTATATTTATCTACGTAAGCCTTGTTGAATGTAATGGTTATTTCGGGATATTTTCTTACGTATTCATCTGTAAGCTGAGAAGCAACTGTTGCGCCTTCGTCTATTGACTTAAGAAGATAAGCGAATCTCTTTGCGGCTGTAACTGTCATTTCAGGGTCGAGCATTTTTTCGTATCTTGCGGATGCATCTGTTCGAAGACCGAGTCTTGAGGATGATTTTCTTACGCTTACGCCGTCAAAGTTTGCGCTTTCAAGAACAACAGAATTAGTCTCGCCAACGATTTCAGAATCAAGACCGCCCATAATACCCGCAATAGCAACGGGTGTTGAGCCATTCTGGATAAGAAGTGTATCTGTAGTGATATCTCTTTCTGTGTTATCAAGAGTTGTGAATTTGCAGTTCTCCTTGGGAGTATCTACAACGATTTCATCAATCTTGTTTGCATCAAACGCGTGAGTGGGCTGACCCATTTCAAGCATAATGTAGTTTGTAAGGTCAGCAAGAAGATTGATACCTCTCATACCGCAGTAATAGAGGCGAATCTGCATAGAAATAGGACTAACGTTCTTTGTGATATTATCCATCTTTACGCAGGAATATCTGTAAACAAGGTCGGGTCTGCCAACTGTAACCTTTATCTTATTATCACCGTCATACGCGAGGTCGGAAAGGGGAAGGGGCTTAAGCTCTCTGTCTGTAAGAGCTGCAAACTCTCTTGCTATACCGTAGTGACCCCAAAGATCGGGACGGTTTGTAAGAGACTTGTTATCAACCTCAAAGATAATATCGTCAATGGGATAGATATCCTTAAGATCTGTACCGTTAGGTGCATCAACGTCAATTTCCATAAGACCTGATTTATCATCAGAGAGACCTAATTCATATGCACTACAGCACATGCCTTCAGACTCAAAGCCTGCAACAGTTGCTTTGGTGATTTCACCTGCAGGAACTCTACCGCCTGCCTTAACGAAAGCAATCTTCATATTTTCGCGAACGTTGGGTGCGCCGCATACAACGTCGTAAATTCTATCGCCGCCGTCAACCTTAAGGAGGTGGAGCTTCTTTGAATTGGGGTGGTTTTCGATTGAAAGAATCTCACCAACAACTACGTCGCGGAGATCTTCGCCCTTAACAATGATATCCTCAACCTCTGCTGTAGCAAGAGTGAAGCTGTTTATAAGTTTTTTAATATCGAGACCGCTGAGGTCAACGTATTCTTTTATCCAATTAATTGAAACAAACATTTATTTGACCTCCTTTTCGGGTTCTACGAAGGTTGTATTTTCAAACTGTGAAAGTGACTTAAGGTTACAAGAGTTAAATACACGGATATCCTTGATACCGTATCTCATCATAGCAAGTCTTGTAAGACCGAGACCGAATGCGAAGCCGGTGTACTTTTCGGGATCAAGACCTGCCGCTGTAAGAACATTGGGATGAATCATACCGCAGGGGCAAAGCTCAAGCCAACCGGAATCCTTACATGAAGGACAACCCTTACCGCCACAGATAGCACACTGAATATCAAGCTCGAAGCCGGGTTCAACGAAGGGGAAGAAGCCGGGGCGAAGTCTTACGGTGATATCTCTCTGGAATACTTCTGAAAGCATAGTTTTCATAAAGTAGATAAGGTTAGAAATAGATATATCCTTATCAACCATAACACCCTCCATTTGGAAGAATGTATTTTCGTGACAAGCGTCTATCTTCTCATTTCTGAAGCATCTGCCGGGGAAGATAACTCTGATGGGTCTGTCTGCCTCAAGCTCTTTTGTGTACTTGATAAGAATGGCATTCTGTGCTGCAGATGTATGAGTCTTGAGAAGCTGATTTGTGCTGAGGTAGTATGTATCCTGCATATCACGTGCGGGATGATGCTTGGGGATATTGAGTGCCTCAAAGCAATGATAGTCGTCAACGATTTCGTCGTAATCTTCGATAGAGAAGCCCATACCTGCGAAGATATCCTCAACCTCTCTCTGGATGAGCGTAATAGGGTGATATGAGCCCTTATCTTCATCAATAGGGAAGGTAACGTCGTAATCTTCTGCGCTGTTAATAAGCTCTTCTTCCTCTTTCTTTTGGAGCTCTTCTCGCTTTTCGGTAAGAGTATTTTCAATGAACTGTTTAACTTCATTGATAATCTGACCTGCTTCTTTTTTCTGGTCGTTGGGAACGTTTCTTAATTCAGCCATAAGACCTGAAATTGGTCCCTTTTTGCCGAGATAATCAATTCTCAACTGTTCAAGCTGTGCAGTAGCAGTTGCGTTACTTATTTCGTTAAGAAACTGCTCTTTTAAAGCCTGTGCTTTTTCCTGCATTTTTTTCATCCTTTCAATATATATTACAAATGATTAACAAAGTCGGAAAGGTGGCAAAAAATAAAGCCCCCATCCCGTAAAGGGACGAAGACGTAACTCCGCGGTACCACCCTTATTTTTGCATCAGAGCAAACACTCTTTCGTAATGTAACGGTTACACCCGTCGCAGCCTACTTAGTTTCAACCGCGCCGCTCACAAGTGAACTTCAAAGAATACATCTGTAACACGCTTACAGCCAAGGCGCATCTCTCTGTGACGTCAATAAACTTCTACTCTCTTGATCAAAGCATTTATGAAATAATACCATATTATTATGTAAATTTCAAGTGTTAATTAGATTATTTCGTAAATAAAAAAGAGAGTTGAAAAATCAACTCTCTTTAAATAACTGATTAACCGCGAACTTTGCCGCCCTTCATTTGAATAAGCTCTCTGTAGCTGATAAGTTCAACGTCATGATCCTTAAGGTACTGATGTACGTAGGGGTCCTTCATAAGCTGATATTCCCAAACTCTGTCAAGCCATCTTGCTGTAATGCCCTTGAGCTCGTCGTTTTCTACTGAAGGATGTACGAAGGTCTCTGTCACACCGCCGTCAGGAATGTTTGTCCAAATTTTGAGAATTGTATCGCGATAAACCTCGTAGCTTTCTCTCATATCATCGTTCCAATCGGGGAAGAGAAGATAATCGGGAATAACAACATTGTATTTCTTACCCCATTTTTTTGAGAGAAGAGTTACTGCAGCATAAAGAGGATAGGGTGTACCGTTAGGACAAATTCTCTTATCGTGCTTAACGTATAATCTGTAAGCGTATCCGTATTCACCGCAAATGCGAAGTGTCATCTTGGAAAGACCGAGTCTGCCTGTATAATGACCATAGAGTGAACCCATATGGTTATCTACGTGAGAGGGTTTCATACCCATGCTATGTGCAAGGTCAATCTGTGCACGGATTTCCGCTTCGAGATCTTCGTATGTAGCATTCTTTTCTACCTGGTCACTTTCGTGCCACATAAAGCCTTCTTCGTCGAAGAGTGATACACCGTGGGTGAGGGGTTTCCAACGATATTTTCCCCACTCACTTGTCATTGTAAGGTGGATACCGATGGGATACTCGGGATGTGCTTTTGAAAATTCAACCGCATGCTCTGCACCGGGACAGGGCATCATTACAGTAGCAGATTTAAGCCATCCGCCAAGGAATAATTCTTCAACTGCTTCGTTAGCCGCACTACACATTCCATAGTCGTCAGCATTTACAATAAGATATTTAGCCATATATGTTTTCCTCTTTCGTGTAAATATCATTACAATTTTTTCTCATTATTATATTTTAAACATTTTTAAGATAAAATCAATAGATTTTTTAAATAAATTGTATAATCAGTAAAAAAAACTTTACTTTATTCAATTCTGTGATAATATATAGGTATATACGTATTTGTCGGAGGTTTTTTATGAGCGATATCAAGTTGGGTGTTCAGTTATATACACTTAGAGATAAATGTCAAAACGCAGATGATTTTGAAACTACTCTTAAATTTCTGGATGGTATAGGTTGTAATGTTATTCAGATATCTGCTATAGGTGATATTCATCCCGAAATTGTTGCAGAGCTTGTTGATAAATACAAAATGGATGTTTGCGTTACTCATAAATCATATGATAGAATGAAAAATGATCTTGATGCTCTTATACACGAGCATGATCTTATTCATTGCGATAATATAGGTATCGGTGCTATGCCGGGTAATATCCACGAGTCTTACGAGGGAGTTGCAGGTTTTATTACTAAATGTAACGAAATTTCCGCGAAAATGGCTCTTAAGGGAAAGCGTTTATGCTACCATAACCATGCGTTTGAGTTTGAGGTTTATGATGGAGAGCGTACTTTTGAGAGACTTATAAACGATGCACCCGAGCTTCATTTTATACCTGATACATATTGGATGCAGGTTGGCGGTGTTAATCCCGCAGATTATATTAAGAAGCTTGCGGGCAGAGTCGAGGTTTGTCACTTCAAGGATATGCGTATTGTTAACAATCAGCAGAGATTTGCCGAATGTGGTACCGGTAACCTTGATTTAGGTGCTTGTTATCGCGCATGTAAAGAAATCGGTGCTCAGTATATTGTTATTGAGCAGGACCTTTGTTACGATAAAGATCCATACGAATCTGTTGAAATTGGTTTTAAAGGTCTTCAGCGAATTGCTGATGAAAATAAATAAGGGGAGGTTTTAATTGTGAACAGTATTCTAAAAAAAGCGCTTGGAGTTATTGTTTTTCTTGCTTTGATTTTTACTCCTGCTATACTTATTTTACTTTTTGTGTTTGACGATATTAAGTCGTACAGTATGTTAGTATTTTATTTTGTGATTGTAGTATTTTCTATTTGGGGTTATTTGGTTGTTTCAATGCGAAATTTGTCAAAAGAATTTAAAGACGCTGTCGAATCAATGAAGAAACAGAATGCTGCTATCGCGTACAAACTTACAAAAGAAATAGATGCATCTGACATGAAAAAGTCAGATAAAGACAAGAAATCAGAGGATGAGGAGAAGATTGATGTTATGAAGGTTAACCTCAATCCCGCCGATCCGCTTATACCGCCTAAGACCAAAGGGAAAAAGAACAACAAAAACAAGAAGATAGACGATAATTACGACGATTTCAGATAAAATCAGACAAAAAATGTGTTACTCAAGCTTTTGAGTAACACATTTTTTTAATGCAATTCAATTACAAGATTTGATAACGGATACGAGCAGCAGGGGTGGATTATACCGTAATCCTTCTCTGCTTTTTTTCTTGAATCCATTTCTTCAGGCATAAACACGTCGCCGTCAATAAGTGTAGCTCTGCAAAAACCGCATTCACCGACTCTGCAACGTGAATTTGATTCAAGCCCTTCTTTTTCAAATGCTTCAAGTAAGGTTTCTTCTGAGTAGCAAGGAACAGTCGCAATAATCTCACCGTTTTTAATAACCTTGCATAGAAAGAGCCTTCCGGATACATCCTTGGGATAGTCAGGATACATATTTCCCTTTTTAACGTGACAAACGGGGCTAAAACGAATGTATTTATTCTCGAGTCTTAAATCATTTAATTGAGGAATTATATTTTTACATCTGTCGGGCGAACAGCTTATAAAAAGGCTGAATTTTGCGGACGGTCTGTATTTCTCGATTAGTGATTTTGTTACAAAACCTCTTTCGCATTTGAAAACGTGTTCGTCGCTAAAAACGTAAACGATATTGAATTTATCACAATTTGCAGCGATTTCATCAAATCGTTCGGACAAAACTGCTTCATTTTGCTTTCTTGCAGAATAAAGCAAAGTGAGGTTAATGTTTAAAGTACCGTCATTAATAGCCTCAGCCATTGATAAAAAGGGATAAAATCCGGTGTTATCGCAGATAGCTATGACGTTTTTCGAGTCACGAAGGGTCTGATACGTGAATAATCCAAAAGGAGAGGATGCTGTTACTTCCGTACCTATGATCCAAGTGTTATAAATGAATTCTGAAACAATCCCGTCAGGATTTTTTTTGACAACTATGATGTATTCATCTTCAGTTGACAAAGTGGGGGATGAGCATATAGTAAATGGTCTTGAATATATACTGTTTCCGATATTTAAAGTAATGCTTATGTTCTGTCCCGGACGGAAATACGCAAGTTTAGCCGTACCTCTTGATGCATCGGGAACTAAAGTATATGCTTTAGTATCACGTGCAACCTCTGTAACTCGTTTAACTTTGAGATATTGATTGGGTGTGTGTAGAAAGTTAGCTATAGAGTTAACCGCATAGTTTCCCATAAGAGAAGAGTCGGGTGCTTGTTCGATTACACCTTTTCTCAGCTCGGGAATTTCCTTGAAATTTTGTTTATCTTTGAAGGATGAACGAACGATAATTTTTTTGTTCATTATGCGTTTCCTCCTTCCTCGGATATGTCGCAAAGAGTAGCGTAAGCCGCGTTTCGTCCTGTTGCTACAACCGCATTGATACCGTTCAGCTGTGTGCCCCATGCACTGCAGAAACGCAGACCCTTAATATCGCAGTCTGTTTCCTCGGTCATGATCCTCGGGATAATGCTATCCCAATCATCGGCAAGATATCCGTGAGTAACGCCTTGAGGTGAAGCGGTATATCTTGCAAACGTAACGGGTGTAACAACCTCCAACTCTTCGATTGAGTTGTGTATTGTTATTCCGGTTGCAGTTTCGTATTTTGCTATTAAGCGTGCTGCAAGCATATCTTTTGCATCGAAGTATTGCTCGGGAGATACGTCTGCCCAACAATTATCGGTGTATATTGTTGATAAACGCAGTATTGTTGTTCCTATGGGTGATGCGTCGGCGTTAATTATATTTGGACAAATAGCTCGTAATGAATTATTTGTATCGATCGATTTCATGAGATTGTATTGTTCTGCAGTATCAGCAGTTTCGTTTATGAAAACAGAATAATCTTTTATCCCTAAATCCTTAGCTGAACGGTTAAGACCGAGATATACGCAAGCATATCTTGCGCCAAATGTTCTTGCATTTGTGCGCTTAACCGCAGATACAGGAACATCCTTGGCTTTCATAAGCTTTGCGTAAGTGGTTGTAGGTGAAGTACTGCATATAATGTGATTACATGCTATTTCAGTACCATCCTTAAGAATTACACCGGATACAGAGCCGTTTTTGCAACGAATTCTGTTTACCTGGGCGTTAAGCTTAAGTGTACCGCCGTTTTTGGTGAATTCTTCAACCATTGCAGATATGAGAGCGGTGCTCTTGTGTGTGGGGATAAATGAACCATACTTAATATAGGTATATAAAAATGAAATATAGTGCGTAAAATTTAATCTGTCACAATCAATTCCAAAATGAGTCCAGAAGCCATTTAAAATATCTATAGCCCTTTGGGGAATGTTTATTGCACTAAAAACTTCATTTACAGAGTATGGGGCAGTTCTAACAAAATTGCCGTATTTGCTCATGATGTTACGGACGTCTTTCCTTGTAATTTGTCCTTCGATTTTTTCGATTTCTGAAACAGTATCTTCTATTTCTTTTGCAATTTCAAATAATGTGGATATTGATTCACTGCTTTCGGGTACATAAATACCCATAGCTTTTATAAAATTATCAATGCCAAAGGGCATTACAACGTCGATGTCATTTCCGTCTGTTGATTTTGTGATTAATCTGTACGCGTAGGGGATTTCAGACCATTGGAGCTTGTCTGTTATGTCCATATGATCGAATAATCGACGTAACTCACCAAGCCCTGCTTCCTTTGATAATCCGCAGAGCTGATTGAGAGAAATATCAAATTCAAAACGTCCTCTTACAAAGCTGTTAACGAACCCACCGGGGGTATTGCCACGCTCTAAAAGAAGAACGTTTTTACCTTCTTTTGCGGCACATATTGCGGCGGACAAACCGCCGCAACCTGCACCTATAACTATAATATCATAGTTGTTATTTTGCATTTTAGTTGATCTCCGAGAGTTTTACGGGTCTGCCTTCGTTAGCAGATTTTTCAGCAGCGAGAGCAATCTTAACTGACTGAAGACCTGCGTGAATACCAACGGGTGTCTCCTTATCGTTAATACAACAGTCAACGAACTGTCTAACTTCCTCTGCAAATGAGCCCATATATCTCTCAAGGAAGAAATAGAGAGGCTTTTCGCCTGTTACTCCGTTAGCATCTGCGATTACCGCAGTTGAAAGAGTGTCGTTAGCTGTTGCAACCATACCCTTTGAACCGAAGAGCTCTGCTCTCTGGTCATAACCATACATAGCCTGACGAGAGTTGTCAATAACAGCAAGAGCACCGTTTTCCATCTTCATAGAAATGATTGCTGTATCAAAATCACCATATTCACGGATACCGGGATTGATAAGTGCATCAGCATAAACATAAAGCTCCTCAACATCACTGTTTGTAAGGAAGCAAGCCATATCAAAATCATGAATTGTCATATCAAGGAAAATGCTTGCTGCACAGTAACCAACGGGTGGTGCCTGGGGATCGCGAGATGTGATCTTAAGAATCTGAGCATCACCGATTTTACCTTCGTCGTATGCCTTGCGAACTGCTGCGAAGTTGTGGTCGAAACGACGGTTGAAGCCAACCTGGAATTTACATTCGGGATGAGCCTTGAGTGCATCTGCAATTTCAAAAATCTTATCTACTGTGTTAGCAAGAGGCTTTTCACAGAAAACGTGCTTGCCTGCGTTGATTGCTTCGATTGAAATGGGAGCATGAGTATCTGTAGATGAGCAAACAAGAACAGCGTCGATAGTTTCGTCTTCGATTATCTTTTTGTAATCTGTGTATATCTTTTCAACGCCGAAGCCTTCGCAGAAAGCCTTTGTTTCATCGTTCATAAAGGGATCTGCAATGGCGGTAACTGTCGCATTCTTTACGTGATATGAAATGGATTCAAGATGAACCTTACCGATACGGCCTGCGCCGATAATACCAATGTTAAGCATAAATATTATTCCTTTCAGAATTTGATTTAATCAATTAATTAATGAATTAGATAGTGCCGTCCCAAGTGGATACTTCAGTCTTCTTAATTTCGTCTTCGTCGAACCAACGGGTTGTTACACATTTGCTCTCTGTGAAGAAGCGATAAGCATCCTTGCCGAGACAATGAAGGTCGCCGAAGAATGAATCCTTGTGACCGGAGAAGGGGAAGAAGCCGATCGGAACGGGAATACCAACGTTAACACCTACCATACCACCGTCTGTATGTCTTGTGAATTCACGAGCATAGTGACCGTTCTGCGTGAAGATAACGGAGCCGTTTGCGTAGGGGTTAGAGTTCATTACTCTGAGACCTTCGTGGAAATCCTTTACACGCTTAACGCAAAGCACGGGACCAAATACCTCGTCTCTGCCGATAGTCATATCTTCTGTAACGTTATCAAAGATTGTAGGACCAACAAAGTAGCCATTCTTAAGCTCTTCGGGAAGCTCAGGATTTCTGCCGTCGAGTACGAGAGTTGCACCTTCGTTGATACCTTTCTCGATATCAGCGATAACTTCATCGTAATGCTTTTTGTATGTAACGGGACCAAGCTTAGAGGTCTTATCAACAGATTTACCAACCTTAATTTGAGAAGCCTGCTTTTTGAGCTCTGCGACGAAAGCATCAGCAATAGATTCCTGAACAACAACACAAGAGAGAGCCATACATCTCTGACCTGCACAACCGTAAGCGGAGTTAATAACACCTGCAACAGTTCTTTCGATGGGAGCATCCTCAAGAATAAGAGCGTGATTCTTAGCCTGGCAAAGAGCCTGAACTCTCTTGCCTGCCTTAGCGGCTCTTTCGTAAATAAGCTTACCAACGGGAGTTGAACCAACGAAAGTAATACCCTTAATGTCGGGATGATCAAGAAGAGTATTGATCTCGTTTCTTGAGCAAGTTACAACGTTGATAACACCGTCTGGAACACCTGCTTCTTTATAGATAGCGGCAAGTCTTAATGCTGTTCTGGGTGTGAGAGATGCTGCCTTGAGAACCATTGTATTACCGCATGCAATACAAGTAGGAGCCATCCAACCGAAGGGAATCATTGCGGGGAAGTTTACCGGTACTATACCTGCAAAAACACCCATAGATTCTCTGTATAGAACAGTATCAAACCCGGAGGAAGCATCCATTGTGCTTTCGCCCATCATAAGTGAGGGAACCTGAGTAGCGAGCTCTGTACCTTCCTTAGCCTTGAGAACGTCGCCTTCAGCCTCAGACCAAACCTTACCGTTTTCCTCAGCAACGAGAGTGGTAAGCTCTTCCATATTAGCCATAATAAGATTACGGATGTTGTAAAGAATCTGAGCACGCTTTATAGCGGGAGTAGCTCTCCATGCGGGGTATGCTTTCTTAGCGGCTTCAACTGCTTCTAAAACCTCATCGTTTGTACAGCAGGGAGCGTATCCTGTTACTTCGCCTGTACTGGGATTATGAAGGTCATACCATACGTCAGTTTTTGATTCACGGAATTCACCGTTAACAAAATATTTGATTTTTTCTGCCATTATATTTTACCTCTCTATTAAAGACCTGCTTTTTCAGCAATATATTTTCTTGCCTTAACTGCGTATTCGAAGGGGTTTGCAATAGCGGGATCCTGCTCTGCTTCAACGAGAACGTAACCCTCATAATTGTTTTCTGCGAGTACGTCAAAGATAGGTGCGAAGTCAATAACACCGTCGCCGGGAACTGTAAATGTACCCTTACGAACACCCTGAAGGAAGCTAAGACCGTTTGCTTTAACTTCTGCTACAACGTCAGGACGGATATCTTTGAGATGAACGTGCTTGATTCTGTTTATGTATTTCTTGAGAATGTACATATAATCCTCGCCGCAATAAGCAAGGTGACCTGAGTCGAAAAGAAGGTTGAAGTATTCGGGGTCTGTATTTTCCATGAGTCTGACAATTTCAGCCGCAGTCTGAACAACTGTACCCATGTGATGGTGGAAGGTAAGTGTTATACCCATATCCTTAGCAACCTTGCCGAGCTTATTAACACCTGTGCAAAGAAGCTCCCACTCTTCATCGTTCATAACGTATTTGTCATCAAAGATGGAAAGGTCTGTTCCCTGGATTGAGTGACCCTGCTCGGAAATACCTACTACCTTTGCGCCCATTTCCTTAAGGAAGGTAATGTGCTTGATAAATTCTGCCTCTGTCTCTTCGTAGGGCTTTGTAGTAAGGAAGGTTGAGAACCATGCGTTGCAGATCTGCATACCGCGAAGATCAAGTGCTTTCTTAAGTACAGCTGTATCCTTAGGATACTTGTTGCCTACTTCACAACCTGTGAAGCCGGCAAGAGCCATTTCGGAAATGCACTGTTCAAATGTGTTTTCTGCTCCAAGATCAGGCATATCGTCGTTAGTCCAGGCGATAGGAGCGATGCCAAGCTTTACTTTGTTTATATCAAGCATTAGAATTTCCTCGCTTTACTTAAATTGTTTTCTTTATTTTCAAAAGCAGCGTTTACTGCTTCTTTTGATGATGTTGATGCAATACCTACGTGCCACCAAGCACCGTAGCCATCAGTCATTGATTTGGGTAATACCTTGATATCAATAAGTGTCGATACTGTCTGCTTCTTACTGTCAACAAGTGCGGCCTCTAATTCTTCGAGGGTAGTAGCGGTATATGTTTTGCAACCGTATGCCTCGGCAGACTTTGCAAAATCTATAGTGAAGAGTTCACCGAGAAGATTTCCGTTCTCGTCACGCTTACGGAACTCTGTAGCAAGGTTTCCGATACCGTTTGACATCTGAAGGTTGTTGATGCAACCGAAGCCTGCATTATCGAAAAGAAGAACGTTGATTTTCTTGTTTTCCTGAATAGATGTAACAAGCTCACTATGAAGCATAAGATAGCTACCGTCACCGCAGAAGGCATAAACCTCCTTATCGGGCTCGGCTAATTTTGAACCGAGAGCACCTGCAATTTCGTAACCCATACAAGAATAACCGTATTCCATATTGTATGAGTTGGGTGCATCTGTAGTCCACATTCTCTGCATACAGCCGGGAAGAGAGCCTGCCGCCGCAACAGCTATAGCATCGTCATCAATGAGCTTTCTGATGAGTGCAAGTGCAGAGGTCTGAGTAATTACACCACCCGTTTTTTCTACGAATTCGGGAATGGTTTCTTCGTATCTTGCTTCTATGAGAGGCTTGAAGTTTTCGTCATATCTGTAATCAGCGAGACGAGTCATTTCTTCTGACCAAGCATTTTTGGCGTCAGCAATTTCTGTCGTGTATTCTGTCTTGTAATCGCCAATTGCTTCGTCGAGAGCAATGATTCCAAGCTTAGCATCGCAAACTGCTTTAGTTGCAGAAAGCTTATAAGCATCGAATCTGTCTGTGTTTATTGTGACGAATTTTGCATCAGACTTGAAAAGCGATTTTGATGCAGTTGTGAAGTCGGAGAAACGAGTACCTACGCCGATAACAACATCTGCCTCTTTTGCAATCGTGTTAGCAGAAAGATTACCTGTAACACCTACGCCACCTAGGTTAAGATAGTGTGATGAAAGTACTGCTGATTTACCGTTCTGAGTCTCAGCAAAGGGGATATTATGCTTCTCGCAGAATTCCTGAACAGTGGCTCCTGCTTCGGAGTATCTTACACCGCCACCAACGATGATAAGAGGCTTCTTTGCACCTTTAATTACGTTTGCAATATCCTCGATTTCATCAACTGCGGGAGCAATTCTTGTGATTTTATGTACTCTCTTCTTGAAGAATTCTTCAGGATAATCATAGCTTTCGCCTTCAACGTCCTGCGGAATTGATACACATACCGCACCTGCATTTGCAGTATCGGTAAGTGCTCTCATAGCGTTGATCATTGCTGACATAAGCTGTTCGGGACGAACAACTCTATCCCAGTAACGACAAACAGGCTTGTATGCATCGTTGGTAGTTATTGATAATGAGATCGGCTGCTCAAACTGCTGTAAAACAGGATCGGGCTGTCGACAAGCAAATGTATCTGCAGGTAAGAGGAGTAGAGGAATGTTGTTTACTGTCGCAGTAGCCGCCGCCGTTATCATATTAGCAGCACCGGGGCCGATAGATGATGAACAAGCGATGATTTTTCTTCTGTTATGTTGCTTAGCAAAGCTTGCGGCAACGTGAGCCATACCTTGTTCGTTTTTGCCCTGATAGACTCTGAGAGAACCGGGGTTTTCATCAAGTGCCTGACCAAGACCGCAAACAATACCGTGACCGAATACGGTGAAGATACCATCGACAAACTTAGTTTCCTTACCGTCGAAGGATACGTACTGATTGTCGAGGAATTTAACAAGTGCCTGACCCATTGTCATAATAGGCATTTATATCACTCCTTATGGAATAATTTTTTGAATTATTTGGTGAGCCAAAGATGCTCGTCTGAAACGAATCTTGTTGTTTTGTACCAAGGATCATCGGGGAGATGGCGGATCATCCAAACGTAGCACATCTCGTATCCGGGAGCAACAACCTGCTGATGATCATTTCCGTCGGTAATATAAACCGCGGAGCCTTGCACACTCTTGAATGTGTCGTCACCAACAAAAGCGGCGCCAAAGCCTTGGGGCTTATCAAACTGATAGTAATACACCTCGGGTTGCGGATGGTGGTGAGGGGGGTAGCTTGACCATCTGCCGGGTTGGTTGTAAACTTCACCGATAACCATATTGGAATACGGTGCGTTATCGGGATCAAATACGGTTGATACGATTCTGTATCCCGTTCCTTCCCATTGATCTTTTCCAAAATGCTGGTAAAGAATCATATCGGGAGTATAAAATACGGGTGTGAAAATAATATCGTTATCCGTTTGTTGGATAAGGATTTCTGTATCCTTGTAAGCTTTGATATCTACGTTAGTGCCTTTTGGTACGTGAAGACAGTAGGATGCCTTGATAAAAGGCGATTCTCTTACCATTTTTTCGGTTTCACCGTTCCAGGATATGTCCGCTTCACCATATAAGATCAAGAGAGCGGTTTCACAATCCTCGCTGAAAACCGAGTAGGTTTCATCTGCAACGAATCGCTTAACCTTGATATCCATAAGCATATCGCTATGCTTGCCGTTCATTTCGCAGATGATTTTTTCATTGTTTTCATTGAAATCAAGTTTTTCGAATTTGTTTGACATAATATAACGTCCTTTATATTAAATCTTGTGTATTTGCATCATCGGTCATGCTACCGCTTGAGCTTATTGGAATTATCTCGCCGAGATAGGTTGGTTCAGGTTTTATAATGCAATAAACAAAATCCTTAACTCTTGCAAGAAATTCTCGTGTGTTGTTATATGTGGTAGTTACCAAGCCGTAGTCATATTGACCGTCCGCAATTACTCCGTACGCCTCGAGACCCAATTTACGAGCATCATAAATCGCTCTGTACAAATGGTACTTTTGAGTAACGATAACAAGTGTATCAACCGCAAAAACGTCTCTTGCCCTATACATTGATTCATAAGTGGAAAATCCTGCGTGATCCATGAAAATATTATCGCGTTCAATACCTTTTTCGACTGCAAATAGTTTCATGGAATTTACTTCGTCATAGCCTTCTGTGCCGTGATCTCCGCTCATAAGAATTCTATCTGTACAACCTGAAGAGTAAACTTCTATTCCTCGGTTTAATCTTTCTTCAAGCATAGGGGAGGGCTCGTATTCGCCGAAAAGCCCTGCGCCGAGAACAAGTACGCAATCAAAATTCATTTCCGAATACTCTTCGGGAGTCAAAATATATCGGGAAGAGTATGCTACCATATAACCGTTTATGATTAACGGAATAGTGGCACAGATAATGACTATTACAAGTAAAACTGAAATTGCTTTTTTAAGTTTCGGGTGCTTGTTTAGAGTTTTTAGAATCTTTGGCATTTTCATAAGCTTAGCCTCTTGCAACCATTTCGCCGTACTCTTCTTTTTCCTTCTTAATAAATTCTTTAACTGCATCTGCAGAGGGCATATCCTGAGAGCAAGCGTGACTTGCTACGAGCATAGCGGCAGAAGCTGAGCCGAATTCAAGAGCATCCCACATATCCCAGCCTTCAAAAATGCCGTAAAGGAATGCAGATGCGTAACCGTCTCCGCCACCGAAGGATTTAAGAAGCTTTACCGGGAAGGGCTTGATAGAATAGCTTTCCCCATCGTTGGTGTATGCGGTTGAACCTTCTTTACCGTGTTTAATAATAACAATTTTAGCGTTTTTAGAATGCCAATATTTTGCGCTTGCCACATCTGTACCGTCAAGACCAATGAATTTCTCTGTTAAATCAAATTCTTCTCTTGAACCGAGAATAATATCAGCCTTTTCTGCAACTGCTGAATAGTAGATGGCGATTTCATCCATGCTCTTCCAGTTGTATGCACGATAGTCAATATCAAATATAACGGGAATATTGTTCTTCTTTGCAATAAGTGTAGCTTTAAGCGCAGCTTCTCTCGAGGGGCTCTCGCAAAGAGATGTACCGGAAATGAGAAGTGCCTTTGCTTTCTTTATATATTCTTCGTCTATATCAGCAACGTCAAGCTTGAGGTCGGCTGCTTCATTTCTGTACATTGTAATTGAACTCTCTGTTTCAGAACGGATTTCTGTAAAAGTGAGACCGATCTTTTCTCCGTTTGTACAACGGGTGATGTGTGAACAGTCGATACCTTCGTTTTTGAAGAAGTTTTCCACAAATGTACCAAGCTCGTCATCGGATACTCTTGCAAAGAATCCGCATTTTTTACCGAGTCTTGCAAGACCAACGGCAATATTAGCGGGGGAGCCTCCGAGATATCTCTTAAAGGTAGTGCTCTCGGAAAGAGGACAGTAGTAGTCAACGGGATTAAGGTCAACTGCTACACGACCCAAGAGGATGAGGTCGTATTCTTTACTGTTGTCAAATTCTATATATTTCATAATAAGTGCTCCTTATTAAAGATTTTCCATATTAAATATTCTGATGTGCTTTTTGACGTTTTCACAAACCTCATCTGCAATGCTCTGTGACATTTTGAAGTAGTTTCCGTTATCATCGATTGACTTTTTTGCTCCTCTGACTACTGCATCAAAGCTTGCGGTTGCAATATTCACTTTTCTTATACCGCGTTTAATACATTCCCGGAATACTTCGGGTGTGATTCCTGTTCCACCGTGAAGAACAAGTGGGGTATCACATAATTCATCGATTGACTTTAATACGTCTAATCTTAATTCGGGTGTAACTGCATAATGTCCGTGTGCATTGCCTATGGCAACAGCAAGAGCATCAACACCCGTTTCCTTGCAGAATTTATCAGCGATAGCGGGATCTGTGTATTTTATGTCGTGACCCTTACCGCCACCTTCATTTCCGCCAACAACACCAAGCTCCGCTTCAACGGATGCTCCGTATTCATGGGCTGTTTCAACAACCTTGCGAGTAAGAGCTATGTTTTCTTCGAGTGAAAAAAGAGATCCGTCGATCATTACTGATGAAAATCCAATCTCGAGAGCTTTGCATATAGTTTCATATTTTAAGCCGTGGTCGAGATGTACACAAACATCAACGGAACTGTTTTCTGCGGCAGCAATCATCATTGGTCCGATAATTTCAAGGGGCGAGGTTGGAAGTCTTACTTCGGCTATCTGAATAATAATAGGTGTATCCGTTTCCTCTGCGGCCTTAATTGCGCCGAGAATCATTTCCATATTACCGACAGAAAATGCACCGACTGCTGTTTTGTTTGCTTCGGCTCGAGTTATTAATTCTTTAAGTGTTACTATGGCCATAATTGCTCTCCGAATAATTATATATTATATTTAATAATACTATATACTTTTTGATATTTCAACAGAAACGTATATTTTTTCACCCCAAAATAATGAATGAAAAATTATACAAATTATATAAATTTCTATATTGAAAAATCAATATAAAAAATAACGAGAACCGTTCACTTCGGGAACGATTCTCGTTATTTGCGTAAAGTCATTGGCGTATTAACTTTAATCAAATATTACCACTCTTTCCCTCAAAAATCAAGTGTAATTATGTCGTTATTATTTACAAAGATTGGGGTGTAAAATTATGCAATATAACATACGGAAATTTTTGTATTTTTTCTTATTTTATGTTATTATTTTAATAAAGAATTTTTGTTAAAGGTGATGTAAGTGACTTTTGTGTTTTTGGGTATTGGTGTTGTGCTTTGTATTGCTTTTTTGACCAAGAGAACTGCCAAGGTTACTCTTAACGTTGCATTTCTTAAAGCGGTTACAAGTATGTGCTTTATACTTACCGGTCAATTTGCATATGTATCCAATGATAATTGTCCGCGTATAGTTGGTGCTCTTGTTGCGGTTGCGGCTGTTTGGGGTCTCTTGGGTGACATTGCGCTTGATCTTAAATATGTTTTTAAAAAATACGAGGAATCTTATCTTAAGGCAGGGTTCAGCTCCTTTTTAGTTGGTCACGTATTTTACTGTTTTGCTATGTACTTTATTTATGGATTTAGTGCCAAGGCGTTTATTATAGCTGCAGTTATTTGTGTTCTTCTCACTATATTCATACTGTTTTCCGAGCGATTACTCAAGCTTGAATTCGGCAAGTTTAAACCTATAACCATTATATATATGATTGTTCTTAATTTCACCGTTGGTCTGTCTGTTGGTTATGTTAATTCTACCGATTTTTCATTATCTGCAATTATTATGGCTATTGGTTTTATTCTCTTTATTTTGTCAGATGCAGTTTTATCCGGTATTTATTTCAGTCTTGATGAAAAAAAGAAAAGCAAACGTTCTGATATAGTATTGAATCATGCGTTGTATTACGCGGCTCAGTTTACAATTGCCGTATCGTTATATTTTATTAAGGGTTAATTAAGATGACAAAAAAACTGTATTACGAAGATAGTTATATCAAATCCTTTGAAGCGAGGATAGTCTCTTGCGAGTCTTCCGGGGATATATTTAAGGTGGTTTTGGATAAGACCGCCTTTTTTCCTGAGGGAGGCGGGCAGAAATCCGATAGTGGATATATTGGTGTTGCTAAGGTTTCCGACGTTCAAGAGGTTAACGGAGTTATTTATCATTACGTTGATAAGGAAATAACGTCCGGAAGCGTGTGTAGCTGCTCGTTAGATTGGAGCGTTCGCTTTCGAAGAATGCAAAACCACAGCGGTGAACATATTGTTTCGGGTATTGTTCATTCGCTTTACGGTTATGATAACGTCGGCTTTCACATGGATGAAAACTATGTAACCGTTGATTTTAGCGGAGAACTGACCAGAGAACAGCTTGATGAAATTGAAGATAAAGCCAATTTTGCCATATATTCAAATTATAAAATCAGATGCTTTTTCCCTAACGAATCCGAGCTTGATTCATATGACTACAGAAGTAAGCTTGAGCTTACGGAAAACGTTAGACTTGTTGAAATAGAAAATACGGATTTGTGTGCCTGTTGCGCTCCCCACGTTAAATTAACGGGTGAGGTGGGTATTATCAAAATTCTTGATTTTATGCGCCATAGGGGTGGCGTTAGAATCGTTATGAAAAGCGGTGCTGATGCACTTGAGGATTATCGCGAGAAGTACAAGAGTGTATATGATGTTTCCGGCTTGCTTTCCGCAAAGCAGGGAGAAATTTCAAAAGCTGTTGAAAGACTTCAAACTGAAAACGAAAATCTAAGACGCGATTTTTATCAGTTTAAGATGTCTGTTGCCGAAAACGCTAAATCGACCCTTGCTTATTCCAATAATTGTACCTATTGTATCGTTGATGGTTTTGATGCAGATATGATGCGTGAGGTTGCAAATTTCGGGGCAGAAAAATCATCGGCTTGTTTTGTGTATTCGGGCTCCGATGAAGTTGGTTATTCTTACGTAATATGTAGTCATTCTCTTGATTTAAAAAAGCTCGGTAAGTCTCATAACGAGATGCTCTGCGGTCGCGGTGGCGGAAGAGATACTATGATTCAAGGAAAGTGTACCTCACCGAGGCTCGATATTGAAAGATTTATTAATTCTCTAACTATCGGAGATTTTTTTTATGAGAAATGAAGTTTTGTTTTCAAAATTAAAAGCTGTTGCAAATGATTGTCTTAAAATGAGTTCTATGCATTATGAATCGGGTGAAAAATGCGATTTGTTGCTCTATAACAACGTTTCATACGATGATTTTAAGGCATTGGTTTCGGGCTTCGATTCTTCTTTCGGTTCCTATAAAATAGCAGAGAATATCATTGATAAAAATGAGTTTTCTTTTCATAAACTGAATGAGAATCTATTTTGCTTCGGTTATTTTCACTGTGATGATTCTGTACGTATCGTTCTTGATTCTGACACGAAGCTTCCTGATATTACTCCCGTTAAATACGATAGAAATTCCCAAACGACCTTATGGCAGTATGAGATCGATCATTCTCTTATAGACTGTGGTATGTGCTATATTATACGTACCGCATCAGGTAAATTTTTTGTTATAGACAGTGCTCACGGATATTCTGTAATGGATTGTGACAGAATTTATAAATTTATGAGAGAACGTACCCCTACAGGACAGAAGGTACACATTGCGGGTTGGTTTATTACTCACGGTCACGACGATCACGTTGCGCAGTTTAATAATTACCTTAAGTTTAATATGAATGATACTGTTATTGACAGGGCATACGTGAATTTTATATCAGGTGACCATAAAGATGCAGTTGATTGGATGGAAGTTACAAAGCTTTATCCGATTTATACAATAAACGCTCTCAAGGAACATCCCGAGATCGATATAGTCAGACTTCACACCGGACAGAAGTTCTACGTTGACAATCTTGAAATTCACGTATTATGTTCTCACGAGGACGTATATCCCGCAGATAACAGTAATTTCAACGATTCATCTGTTGTGATTATGATTTCTACCGAGGGTAATAAAATACTTATTCCCGGTGATGCAGGTCATGAGGAGAGTTATATACTTGAAAAGAGATATCCGGATTTTCTTAAATCGGACATAGTACAGCAAGCCCACCACGGACATTTCGGAACAACGAAAGAGTTTTACAGATTGGTTGATGCAGATATTGTTCTTTTCCCTGTCACTCAGATTATATTTGACCAGGAATACAAGGTTTACGAAGAGAATAAGTACGCTATTGATTTAGCCGGTGGCACTTATTATATTGCGTCAAACGGTACCGTGGAAATTGATTTGCCTTATATTAAAGGGAATGAAAAATTATATCCCGATGAGACCTTTGAGAATTTCAAGGGTATTAATGATTTGTGGGGATATGAATATACGAGCGAATACAAGCAGAGCTTGTACGAGGCTTATCTTGCCCGTGGCGGTAAGCCTATAATTGAATATGAGAATGGTTTTTAATCATGCTGTTTACTTATGAGGTTATTTATTCTTCTCGAAAGAGTCTTGCAATTCAAGTGGATAGTGACTGTAACATAGTTGTTAGAGCTCCGTACGGTGTATCACAGAAGTCTATTGATGAATTTGTCTTAGATAAGAAACAGTGGCTTGAAAAGACTGTTATGTCACAACTTGAGAGGAAGAAAAGAAGAAAGATATATACAACTGAGGAGATTGAGCTTTTGCGGAAAAAAGCAAAGGAAATTTTGCCGCAAAAGGTTGAATATTATGCGGAAATTATGGGCGTGAAACCAAAATCGGTAAAGATCAATTCTGCCCAAAAAAGATACGGCTCGTGTTCGAGTGAAAATAATATTAATTTTTCTTTGTATTTGATGGATAAAGACGAAAAATTCATTGATTACGTTGTTATTCACGAGCTTGCTCATATTAAGCATCATAATCACAGCAAGGCTTTTTATAGCTTTGTTGCTGAATTTATGCCGGATTATAAAGAAATATCAAAAACTTATAGGTGAGATTTATGGATTTTTCTTCAATGATATCAGGACCTCTTCAGAAATTTCTTCTAAAGAAAGCAAAAAAGACACTTGTCACTAATCCTGCAAAGCCACTTCCTCCAATGCAGGTTGATTTTTCGGAAGAAAAAGGGAAGTGCTTTACGGTTGGTTTTGGTAAATGTGTGATACTTCCCGATGATATTGACAAGAAAAAATATTATATTGCTGGTTACGGAGAGAATAATCCCGCCAAGGGTGTTATAGATCCACAGTATGCTCACGCTATGTGGATCGACGACAATACAGGAAGAGGCGGCGTTTTATTCATTTCTCTTGACATTGTCGGTCTTCTGAACAAGGATGTTAACAGAATCCGAGAAAAACTTTCCTGCTTTTCTAAAAAAACAGGCTGCAGAGGTATTAACGTTTGTTCAACCCATAACCACGCGGGTATTGATACAATGGGTATATGGGGTAAATTGCCCTTTTCCGGCAAAGACCCAAAGTTTATGGATATTCTTTTCGATGCCGTTGTTAAAGCTTGTGAAGATGCCTTCGAATCAAGAAAAAACGGCGATTTGTATCTCGGAACGATAGAGGTTCCCGATATGCAAGAGGATATCAGAACACCCATTGTTTATTCTAAAACTCTTACACGATTCCGTTTTGTTCCCGAAAATGGTGATAATGAAATTTGGATGATTAATTTTGCATCTCATTCCGAGTCGCTTCAAGGTTGCAATCACCTCGTAAGTGCTGATTTTCCGTGCTATTTACGCGAAAAAATAAAGAATCATACTAATGCAGACGTTGTATATACCGTTGGTGCTATCGGTGGCATGATAAGTATGGATATACCTGATGAGGATAGGCTGAGAAAAGAGCACAGATTACTCGAGTCAACACGTAATATCGGCTATAAGCTTGCTGATTACGCTGTTTCTATCAGTAATGATATAAAACTCGATGCCTGTGTTAATTTTGCAAGGAAAGAGTTTTATGCACCTGCGGATAACACTATTTTGACCCTTGCTTGTCATATCGGTCTTCTTGAAGCTGACAAATACGCTTCTGCAGATTACCCGAAGCATTTATGCTTGAAATCAGAGATTTCTTATTTTGAAATCGGTGGTAAAAAACTTCTTTTGATTCCTTGTGAGATTTTTCCCGAGCTTGTTTTCGGCGGTTTCCTGGGCCCGGAGGAATCCGCGACGGGCAAAGGTTCAGAAATTAATCCGAAGATCCTCGCTGAAATCGTTAATGATGATGAAATACTCGTTTTCGGCCTTGCAAATGATGAATTAGGTTACGTTTTACCACCTAATGATTTTATATTACATCCCACGGCACCTTACCTTGAAAACGGAAGAGATAAGCATAACAGACGTCATTATGAAGAGACTAATTCAATGGGTCCCGATATGGCGCATATAATAGCAGATAACGTACAATTAATTATTGATGAATTAAATAAGTGATCAAAAAAGAAGTCTCGAAAGAGACTTCTTTTTTCTTTTATACTGTTCCCGTTATCGTAAGAATACTTGTTCCGGGGGTTGTTGTCCATACACCGGTCGTCGGATCCTGTGTGTAGGTTGCCGCAGGTACTGTTATTACCCCGGGGTTTGTTGTGAATTGTCCTGTCGTTGTATCATAGGTGTAATCCGTTGCTTCTGTAAGAGTCTGACCGTTTAGTGATACGGATATAGGATTAAGAATCGGATTAAACGTGTCTGATACAAAAAGATTATCTGTTGCAACGGTTGCTGTGTTACCATAGTTTAATACAGTAACAGTATAGGTTATCTGACCGTTGTCGTTAATCACAGAAGGTGAAAGTGCTTTTGTGATTTCTAAGTTGGGGTTCGCGCAAACACCTAACGTGTCTGTTGCGACAACGTCGTTAATAAGACCGTCACCGCTTATTGTAGCGGTGTTTGTAATAGTGCTTCCCGTAGGGAGTGGTGCAAATTCGTTAGCAGATACTCTGTAAAGAATCATAGCATTTGATAATGCAGGGATTGTTATATTGGAGAAGGTTACACCGTTAGTTAAAGTTTCGGTGGGTGATGACTGCTGTACACCGTTGATGAATAAGCTTGCAGAATTTTCTACATAAGTCAATGGTGTTAAGGTTGTCGTGTTAAAATCGTAAGCACCAAGGTTATCATTAACAGAAAGACCTGATAATGATGTTATACCTGAATTCACAAGGGATATTACATAGGTTAGCTCACAATCGCCGAAATAACAGTCAGCAAGAGCGGTCTTGGTTGCAGTTAGTATTTCGGTTATTTCTCCTGTAACAATATTTGAGGGTGTAACATTTCCGTTGTAATTTAATAATGCTTGGTTTGTAAATGTTGCCATAGTTGTCCTCCTGATAGGATTGGGTGAAAAGTACCGAAATATTATTTTTGACGTATGTTCGGATTACTTTTGTCACCCTTATATGGGATATCCCGTTAGCATTATATGATTCAGACAGTAATATTGACATTGAAAAAGCTTACCTTTAATTTAAGGTAAGCTTTCGGTTTCTTATTTAATTTTTAGATATTCACCGACGGCAAGCTTGTCGCAACGCTCGTTTTCGGGATGATCATTGTGACCCTTTACCCATTTGAATTCAACGGCGTGATAGGTGAGCAGATCTAATAATTGCTCCCATAAATCTACGTTTAGAGCAGGTTTTTTATCGGCCTTTCTCCAACCGTTTGATTTCCAAGAATAGACCCAGTTTTTGTTTATGGCATCACATACGTATTTTGAATCAGTTGTTACAGTAACCTCACAGGGTTCTTTTAAAGCAGAAAGAGCTTTGATAACACCTGTTAATTCCATCCTGTTATTAGTGGTGTTTTCCTCTCCGCCGCTTAATTCCTTTTCCCTGCCGTTATATTTTAATATAGCACCCCAACCACCGGGACCGGGATTTCCGCTACAAGCGCCATCTGTAAAAATTTCAACCTTTTTCATATAAAAATCCTTTGGAATTATTTTTATACATAATATCATACTTTTTGAACATTTTAAAGATATATGTATTATTTTTTTAGGAGCTATTTGGATGTTGGTGGTTTTTGTTGATAAACAATTAGATTATTTTACACAATCTTTTGGCGTCGATTCTTATGCAGAGATACCGCTATTTCATAAAAATTTGTATTGTTATATGAAGTCTAATGTTTACATGTTATTAAACAATGATTACGTTGTTTTATCCCAAAATAAAAGTACTGTTTTTGGTGATAGCATAGTATTTGAATCTATCGAAGAACTCGTAGATTTCATTGGAATCCGAGGTTATAAAAGGATAGTTTTTATCTTTTTGAATTCGTTTTTTACATTGCGATCTGATTCGTTTTCATCAATTGAAAATGTAGAAGATGATGCTGTTTTTTGCAATGAAAATCTTGAAATTTTCGGGGCAGTTCTCAATAAATTCAATGCTATTGAATTCTTGACGAAAAGTTCGAAAATAACACCTTCTTTTTTAAACAGTCGGAAGGAATATTCAATACTTAAGGTGGTTGAAACAGGCGTTACTCTCAGTAATATCAAGGATTATAAGCTCTTAAACGATTTAATACTATCAACTGATTTATGTGATGACTTACCTGAAATTGCCCAAGGTATATACTCGATCGGAGACATCCCGAGAGGGGATTATACAATTATTCCGCCTGTTTATTTTGGCGATAATATTCAGATAGAATCGGGGGCTGTTATAGGTCCTTTTTCATCGGTTTACAACGACTCACTTGTTGCCCGGAACAGCGTTATTGATAAATCCGTTTTACTTAATAATTGTTATATTTCAAAGGATTGTTTACTTGAGGATTGCATATGCTGTAATAACGTATCAGTAAGACGTGCTTCATCAATTTTTAGCGGTTCTGTTATTGGATCTGATTATTTGCTTTCGGAGGGCTCAATAATAGAGAGCGGCGCATATTTAGCGGAATTTTTACTGGAGAATTATTTGGATTTGTCTCGATTGGTTTCAACAACAGAGAATTTTGATAAATATGAAAATGAGGATGGTTATATTGTACTTTCAAATAAAAAAATCAATATAAAATATCATAAAAACTTTCAAAATAATCCAAGGGTTGCTATAAAAGCATCGTCTTTCGAGGCTGCGGAGGAGCTATTATCTGACTTGAATTTGAAATAAGTACTATGTATTTCTTGACAATAAATAACATTAATAGTATTATATTATAATAAATAATAGGAATTTATGCCGTTTTGTACGGCTTACATATTTAGAATTTATATGGAGACTGTTATGCAAAAAGAAAACAATAAGAGCGCAGAAAAGGAAAACAAGCGCAATAAAAAACAAGTTAATAACAAAACGAAGAAATCTAAGACTCCTAAAAGCAATAAATCTAAGCAAAATGATTCGACTAAGAGTAAGTCAACTAAGAAGAGTGTTTCTTCCAATAAAAAAGGAGCAGTGAATCGCAACACCGTGAATAATACAAATTCTAAGAAATCTGATTCTAAGAAGTCAAAGAATTACAGTCGTGTTATTCCTCCCAAGGATTTCGGTCCCGTTAAGATTTCATTTCTCGGCGGTATCAATGAGGTCGGTAAGAACATGACTTGCTATGAATATAACAAGTCGATGCTTATCGTTGATTGCGGTATGACCTTCCCTGAATCAGACCAATTAGGTGTCGATTTCGTTATACCTGATTTTACCTTTGTTGAGAAAAATGCCGATAGAATTAAGGGTGTTCTTATTACCCATGGTCACGAGGATCACATCGGTGCTCTTTGTTATTTACTTAAGAGGGTAAATATTCCGGTTTATGCAACTCTTCTTACCGCGGGTCTTATTCGTGGTAAGCTTGCAGAGCATAACCTTGAGCACGAGGTAGTAATCAACGTCGTTGAAGCGGGAGATACCATTCAGCTTGGTGATTTTATAGTTGAGTTTATTAAGGTTAACCACTCTATTCCCGATGCAGTTGCTCTTGCTATCAGAACAGATGCAGGTGTTATTGTTCAGACAGGTGACTTTAAGATTGATACAAGTCCTATTGACGGTGGTATAATTGATCTTTCGAGATTTGCTGAGTTAGGTACACATGGAGTTTTGTGTCTCCTTTCTGATTCTACTAACGCCGAGCAACCCGGTTATTCGCAGAGCGAGAGTAAGGTTGGTGAATCCTTCATGAACCTATTTACTCAAGCGGGAAACAAGCGTATTATTATCGCTACGTTTGCTTCTAATCTTCATAGAGTTCAGCAGATTATAGATATTGCTTCGCAGAGAGGCAGAAAGGTTGCTCTTTCGGGAAGAAGCCTTGAGAATGCGGTTTCTATAGCATCAGAGCTTGGCTATTTAGATGTTCCTGCAGGAACACTTATCAGTATTGATGAGGTTCGTAATTATACAGACGAGCAACTTGTTATCGTTACAACCGGCAGTCAAGGTGAGCCGATGTCTGCGCTTTCTCGTATGGCGTCAAGGAATCATCGCAAGGTTAGTATTGATAATAATGATTGTGTTATCATCTCCGCAAAGCCCATTCCCGGTAATGAAAAAACGGTTTATCGTGTAATAAATGACCTTATGAAACTCGGTGCTACGGTTATTTACGAAAAAATGTATGACGTTCATGTTTCGGGTCACGCTTGTCAAGAAGAGCTAAAGCTTATGCTTTCTCTTGTTAAGCCCAAGTATTTTATTCCGGTACACGGTGAACAGAAGCACCTCAGAAGTCACGGAAGACTTGCCGAATCGATCGGTATGGATCCGAACAATATTATAATAGCTGACAATGGTTATGAGGTTTCTGTAAGCGATAAGGGTATATATGTTTCGGGTACTGTTGCCAGCGGAAAGGTTTACGTTGACGGCTATGGTGTCGGTGACGTAGGTACTCGCGTTATGAAGGAGAGGCTTCATCTCGGTCAGGACGGTATCATTATCGTTACGGCATCTATTGATGCGGCTTCCGGTGAGCTTTTATCGGGTCCCGAGGTTGTTTCAAAAGGTTTCGTTTACGTAAAAGAGGCGGAATTTCTTATGAATGAGGCGGTTGCTTTAGCGATGAACGTTATTGACAGTTTTCCGCCGTATAGCTTTGACCTTAACGCTATGAACAGTAAAATAAGAGATGAGATTTCTCGTCTGATGTACGAAAGAACAAAACGTAATCCGATGATTTTGCCCATTCTTATGGAAGTATAATGGTGATTAATTTATGAAGTTTAAGGCTTTATTTTATCAAAATACTGTTGGCTTTATATCCGCCATAATATTATTTGCCTTTTCTTTGTGCTCAGTGTTTATTGATAAGAGGGTAGCGATTGCACTCGGTATTTCATTTGCAGTCGTACTTGTAATTGATTTTATTTACGCCTTTCTGTCTCTTAAGAGTACGTTGAAATACGTTTCTGCAATAAACGGCGTTCTGTTTGGGAAAAGTATTGAAAATGTCGGTTCTTTTCCCATGCCCGCCTTTATGTGCGATAAATCGGGTAATATTGCTTGGTTTAACAAATCTTTTAGAGATAACGTGATTGATGAAGTAGATATCAGAAAAATTTCTATAAAAGATTTCTTTGGTGACTTTGAATTCGAAAAATACAAGGATATGGAAGTATCCTCTGCAGTATACGGCGATAAAGAGTACACGGCTTTTATTATTAATGTGAGCAGTAAATCTAAGCCGATGCTTTGCTTTTATCTTTTTGATGATACAGAGTATAAGGCGATTTCCCGTGAGTATAATTTCTCCAGACCCTTCGTTATGTTGCTTTTGATTGATAATATCGATCAGTTATCCAGACAACTTTCAGATAGCAGATTTGCTGTTGTTCTCGGTAATATTGAGGGCGTTATTGAGGAATGGCTCAAAAACCAAAACGTTGTTCTTAAAAGAATCGGTAATGGTAATTATGTGGTAATAGGCGAAAAGAGAAACTTAGATATGCTCGTAGAAGATAAGTTCTCCATCCTTAACAAAATCAGAGAATATACTTACAAGGATGAGCCTGTCGGTGCAACTCTCTCTGCGGGCGTTGCAATGGGTGAAAATTTTGCAGAATGTGAGTTTAGAGCAAAGAAAGCGCTCGATATGGCTCTTAGTCGCGGTGGTGACCAAACTGCAATACATAGTGATAACGGTTACATATATTTTGGTGGCGTTTCAAATCGCACTAATGATAACTCGAAGGTTTCACCGAGACAAACCGCAGCAAGCATTGCTACTCTTATCAAGAAATATTCAAGGGTTATTGTTGTAGGACATAAGTTCTCTGATTACGATGCTATTGGCTCTGCACTCGGTATGCATTTCTTTGCCGATGCATACGGACTTGAAGTATATGTGGTTCTTGATACTAAAACTACACTTTCACTTCCTCTGGCATCACACGTGAACGATAAAGGCTTTACGGGCTTTATTTCTCCGTCAAAAGCAGAAGATATTTGCGATAAGAATACTGTAGTAATTGTTGTGGATACCCAGAGAAAGCAGCTCCTCGATACATCTGAGATATTTGATAAAGCAGGTGCTACAGTTATCATAGACCACCATAGAAGATCCGACGACTATATTTCGAATGCTAATATATCTTACAGCTCGCCATCATCTTCTTCGACTTGTGAAATGGTTTCTGAGCTTATTCAATATTCTTCTATTGATAAGCAGCTTCCTTCTTATATAGCGACCGCTCTTCTCGCGGGTATTGTTCTTGATACTAAAGACTTTGTTCTTAGAACGTCACAGCGTACCTTTGAGGCGGCAGGTTTTCTCAGAGATAACGGATCTGATACTGTTAGAGTCAGAAAATTTTTCTCAATAGATGCAGATATGGCATCTCTTAAAAATGATATTATTCAGTCTGCTAAGATTTACGATGGTTTTATGATTGGTTCAACGCTGAGTGATTCCAAAAACCTCCGTGTTATTACCTCGTCTGCGGCGGACGAGATGCTTAATATCGGCGGTGTTAAAGCATCATTTGTAATCTCAAAGCTCGGTAGCGGTAAATATCAGATTTCCGCTCGGTCTTTGGGTGAGGAAAACGTTCAGCTCATAATGGAGCGTTTAAGCGGCGGTGGACATAGTACCATGGCGGCAACGCAAATTAAATGTGATAGTGTTGATGAGGCGAGAGTTTATCTTCTTGGCGCAATCAACGAATATTTGAAAAATAAATAAGTAAATTTATCTTTCCATGGAGGTACTAAAATGGAAGTTTTATTAAAAAATGACGTAAAGGGTCTCGGTAAAAAGGGTGAAAAGGTTAGTGTTTCCGAAGGGTATGCCCGCAACTTTCTTTTCCCAAGAGGTCTTGCTGCAGAAATGAACAATCAGCTTATGGCTGAGCTTAAAAACAAGCAGTCATCAGAGCAGTTTAAAGCCGATGAGGAGTTAAAGGCTGCAAAGGCTTGCGCTGAGAAGATCAGCGGTATGACTGTTGTTATTAAGGCGAAGGGCGGTACAAACGGCAGACTTTTCGGTTCTGTTACCGCCAAGGAAATAGCAACTCTCATTTCTCAGAAATACAACGTTAAGGTTGATAAGAGAAAGATTACTGTTGATGAAATTAAAACCTTTGGAACTTATAACACTCAGGTGAGACTTCATCCTAAGGTTACAGCAGATTTTAAGGTTCAGGTTGTAGAAGAGTAAGAGAGGAAATTGATTATGGCTGATAAAAACAGTCTTGTGAATTTTGATAATATCGAAAACGTGCCTTACAGTCTTGAGACAGAGCAGGCGGTTATCGGTTCTATATTGATCAATCCTGAATGCGTGAGCGTTGTTTTATCTCACGTTAAGGCGGAATATTTCTATATGCCTCGTCATAAGCAGATTATGGATGCTATTGTTATCCTGGATACGCTTGGTTCGAGAATAGATGCTTTAACGGTTCTTGATAAGCTTAATGCAGACGGTAATTTTGATATGGAGTCGGGCAAGAATTATCTGTTCCAGCTTGCACAGATGGTTCCTTCTGCCGCTAACGTTGAGAATTATTGTAAGATAGTAAGAGAGAAATATTTCCTTCGTTCTCTTATTAATATTTCTCGTGAGACTATTGATGCCGCAACTGACGGTGGCGTTGAAGCAGACAAGATTCTCGATGCCGCAGAACAGAAGATTTATGATATCCGTAAGGGTAAATCTACCGGCTCTTTGCAGAGGTTGAGTGACGTTATTTCGGCAGAGGTTTATCCTACGCTTGTTAATATAACATCGGAAAATGCCGACGAATATAAAGGCATTCCTATGGGCTTTTCTAAAATTGACGAGATTACCTCCGGTCTTCATCGTTCCGACCTTATTATCATCGGTGCTCGTCCTGCTATGGGTAAGACAAGCTTTGCTCTTAATATCGCTCGTAACGTTGCCATGACAGGCAAGAAGGTTGTTTTCTTTTCGTTGGAGATGTCAAATGAGCAGTTGGCTTCTCGTGTTCTTTCTACTGAAGCACGTGTTGAATCAAGTAAACTTCGTTCCGGTGATATTTCTGCTGATGAGTGGGTTCGCCTTGCCGAAGCAACGGACAGACTTATGAAGTGTAATCTTTATTTTGATGATACTGCATCTATTACAGTACCCGAAATTAAGTCAAAGATTAAAAGAGCAAGAGACGTTGAGTGTATTGTTATTGATTATCTCGGTCTTATGGAGTCTGCAAAGAAAACAGATAACAGAGTACAGGAGATTACAGAAATCACTCGAAGCCTTAAGATGCTTGCCAAGGATATGAAGATTCCCGTTGTATGCTGTGCTCAGCTTTCCCGTGGACCTGAAAAGAACGGTAAATCTTCAAACAGACCGATGCTTTCTGACCTTCGTGATTCAGGTTCAATCGAGCAGGATGCTGACATTGTTATGATGCTTTATCGTGAAGGTTACTATAAAAACAGTTCACAGAACGCGGATGAGATCGATATGACTAAGGCTGACGTTGACGTCGCTAAGAATCGTCACGGTCAGACAGATCGTATCACTCTTCATTGGGACGCTCAATATACACTTTTCTCAACATTGGAGTATAGAGATGACTAATTATACCGAAGTTGTTAGGTCAAAGGTAATTTCCGCCATCAACGACTTTTCGATGCTCTCTAACGTTGACAATGTTGTTGTTGGCTTTTCTGGTGGAGCGGATTCTCTTTGTTTGCTTCATTTACTTAAGAAACTTGAGGATGACTTTTCTTACATAGTTACCGCCGCTCATCTTAATCACGGCATTCGCGGTGAAGAAGCCGAGAGAGATCAAAACTTTTGTAAGGCTTTTTGCGAACAGAACAATATTTCCTTTTATACAAAGAACATTGATTGTGTATCGTTGGCATCAGTTAACGGCGAGACCGTTGAAGAGTGCGGAAGAAAAGAACGGTATGCTTTTTTCAGTAGTCTTTGTTCTTCTGGGTGTTGCAAAATCGCTACGGCACATAACTCAAATGATAATGCAGAGACCGTTATATTTAATCTTTGTCGTGGGTCGGCATTGAAGGGTGTTTGCGGTATTCCTCCCGTAAGGGATAATATTATTCGCCCTTTGATTTATTGCTCAAGAGAAGAAATTGAAGGATATTGCTCTGAAAATTCTCTCGCTTATGTAACGGATAGTACGAATTTATCTGATGATTATACTCGGAATAACATTCGGCATAACGTGTTACCAAACCTTGAGAAGGTTAATTCAGCATTTCTTAATAAGATTACCGAGTTTTCAAGCTACGCTGCGGAGCTATCATCATATATGACGGTGACAGCTTCTGAGAAGCTATCTGAGGCTTTTATTGAAGAAGGGGTATTTGATGCTGACTGTCTGCTATCTCTTCATAAGGCCCTTTGTGCGGAATGTATTGTTGCTGCTTTTGCTCGATTTTCAGACTTGGCTCTAACAAGACAAAAGATTAATGACATATACTCTCTTTTGTCAAAGAAAGGCAGAATTCAGATATACGGTGACATATATTGCGAGGTTGTAAAAAACAGATTCAGATTTTTCTATTTTGAAGAAAAAAAGCGTGACAGGATTTCGATTGCATTAACCGATGGAGCTGTCGAGCATTGTTATAACGGTTACAAAATTATATTTGAACGCTTAAGTAACTATAAAATCAACATTAATAAAGAATTGCTTGATAATCTGATTGATTGTGATAAAATTGTCGGAAATCTTTATATTTCATCCCGTTCCGGCGGTGATGAATTTACGTTTCAAAATCGTAAGATTACTAAGTCGTTAAAAAAATTGTTTAATGAAATTGGTGTTCCTGTTGAGAAACGGGATAATCTACCTGTTCTGTATGATGATAAAGGCGTTGTGTGGATCTTTGGTGTTGGTACAAATTCACGTTGCAGAGTTAATAACGAAGCAAATAATATTATATTGGTGTTAGGGGAAGAATAATATGAAGGCTGATTACATTAATGATGTAGAAAAGGTTTTATGCTCAAAAGAAGCGATTTGCGCAACCGTGCAGGGTCTCGGTGATGTTATTTCTGCTGATTACAAGGATAAGGATCTTGTATTGGTTGGTTTGCTTAAAGGCTCGGTTGTATTTCTTTCTGATTTAATGAGAGCAATTACAATTCCTTGTGATATTGATTTTATGGATGTTTCAAGCTATGGGGCATCAACCGTTTCATCAGGCGTTGTTAATATCATTAAAGATTTGAATGAATCCATTGAGGGTAGAGACGTATTGATTGTCGAGGATATTCTCGATAGCGGTCGTACCTTATCAAAGGTTGTAAATTTACTTAAAGAGCGCTCACCTGCAAGTATTAAGGTGTGCACCTTCCTCGATAAGCCCGAAGGAAGACAGGTCGAATTTGAAGCCGATTACGTTGGTTGCATCATTCCTGATGAGTTTGTTATCGGTTATGGTCTTGATTATAACGAGTGTTACAGAAATTTACCTTTTGTTGGTGTTCTTAAACGCTCTGTATATGAGAAATAATTATTTTAGAGGTGAATTGTCATAAAAATCGGAAAGTTAAAATCAGTATTACCATATATAATCATTCCATTAGTTATGGTTGGAATTATATTCCTTTCATCAGGTGATACAACAAAGAAAGCAAATCTTGAGTATTACCAGATCGTTGAGTATTTTAATAACGATCAGGTTGCGAAGTATGAGTTGAACATTGCTTCAGGTTCTCTTACCTATGAGCTCAAGGACGGTACTTCTGCAAAATATACGGTTCCCAACGTGAATCTTTTTATTGAAGACGTTCACGATACCGTTGTTGAACATAATAAAAATCTTCAGCAGGGTGAGAAGCCCATTCAGTACAACTATGTATCCGGTGCATCTTATGATTTCTGGATTCAGCTTTTGCCTACCGCATTTATGGTTATAATGATTATTATTCTCGGTGTTATCTTCTTTAGGAAGATGAACGGTAGCATTAATTCCGAGAATAACCGTGCAATGAGCTTTGGTAAGGCAAGAGTAAAGTTCGGTAAGGACGAAAAACGTAAGGTTACGTTTAAAGAGGTTGCCGGTGCCGACGAGGAAAAAGATGAGCTTCAGGAAATCGTTGAGTTTTTAAAGGATCCCAATAAGTTTACAGATCTTGGTGCAAGAATTCCTAAAGGCGTCCTTTTAGTTGGCCCTCCCGGTACAGGTAAGACCTTACTTGCCCGTGCGGTTGCAGGTGAGGCAGATGCGCCCTTTTTCTCTATATCAGGTTCTGATTTCGTAGAAATGTATGTTGGTGTTGGTGCATCACGTGTCAGAGATCTTTTTGATCAAGCGAAGAAAAATGCCCCTTCAATAATCTTTATTGATGAGATTGATGCTGTCGGTCGTCATAGAGGTGCAGGTATGGGCGGCGGACACGATGAAAGAGAGCAGACCCTTAACCAGCTGCTTGTTGAGATGGATGGCTTCGGTAATAACGAAGGTATAATTATTATTGCGGCAACTAACCGTCCCGATATACTTGATCCTGCGCTTCTCAGACCCGGTCGTTTTGACAGACAGGTTACTGTCGGCAGACCCGATCTTAAGGGTAGAGAAGAGATTCTTAAGGTACACGCTAAGAATAAACCTCTTGCTCCCGACGTTGACCTCAAGAGTGTTGCTCACGGTACGGTTGGTTTCGTTGGTGCAGACCTTGAAAACCTTCTTAACGAAGCCGCTCTTCTTGCTGCTAAGAGAAATAAGAAGGCTATCACAATGACTGAAATTGATGAAGCAACCATTAAGGTTGAGGTTGGTGCGGAGAAAAAATCGAGAAAATATACAGAAAAGGATAAGAGGATTACTGCTTACCACGAGGCCGGTCACGCAGTTTCTGCATATTATCTCGAAAACTGTGAGCCTGTATATGAGATTTCAATTATTCCTCGCGGTATGGCTGGCGGATATACCCTATACAGACCTGATGAGGACTCTTCGCATATGCTTAAGTCTGCTATGCTTGACAAAATTGTAACTGCTATGGGTGGTAGAGTTGCTGAGAAAATTACCTTTGGTGATATTTCCACCGGTGCTTCTCAAGATATTTCTCATTCATCTGATATTGCACGTGCGATGGTTACTAAGTACGGTATGAGCGACAAGCTTGGTCCTGTCCTTTACGGAAAGGATACTGACGAGGTTTTCCTCGGTATGGATTATTCTCATTCTAAGAATTATTCCGAAACATACGCTACTCAGATTGATGACGAAATTAAGCGTATTATGACGGAATGTTTTGAAAAATGCGAAAATATTCTTACGGAGCATAATGATAAGCTTGTTCTTATTGCAGAAACTCTTATTAAAAACGAGAAGATTTCGGGCGAAAGATTCCAACAGCTTATGTCAGAAGACTACGATCCCGAAAATGATGTTTTTGATGAGGAAGTAGAGTCTGTTGATTCTGCTGAGTCGGTTGAAACAGTTGAAGCTTTAGAAATTGAAAACGTGGTTGACGATACTACAGTTGATTCTGATGCTATTGAGGATTCGGTAGAAAATACTGATTCAGAATGATAAAATTAAAGCCTTAAGGATAAACTCCTTGAGGCTTTTTGTTTAGCAATTATTTAAAGTATTTATATATATCCGCGTATTCGTGGATAAAGTAGTTGCAGAGCTTTGCGATTTTTTTCTCGGGTGCTTTTTCGGAAACGTCTTTTATACCTACTATATTATATCCGGCTTTGTTTGCAGTCTCAATAGCATAGAGAGCATCTTCGAATATGAAGGTATTTTCCTTTGGTGTACCAAGGTGTTCAAGTGCAACGTCATAGATTACGGGAGTATTTTTACCAGCGCCAACACCGTTGCAGGTGAATATCTCTGAAAAATAATGTCTGATTCCGTTTCTTTCTAAGGCTTTTTCAACCATATACTTATCAGTAGCTGTTGCGATACACATCTTTATTCCTTTGTTTTTAAGATATTCAAGGAATTTATCGACACCGTCTTTCTTCAATACTTCATTAAAATAAAAGTTCTCAACAAGCTTGTTTATATCATAAACGATTCCCTCAATTGTTGCAGTATTATCAAAATGCTTGATATAATACTCAGCCGCTTCCATAAGACTCATTGTAGTGAATTGTTCATCTGCCCCGGAAGGAAGCTGAATTCCTTTTTCTTCGAGAAATTTATATCCTATTTCGCTCCATATGAACATAGAGTCGAGTATTGTTCCGTCAAGATCGAATATTGCACCTTGAATGTTTTTGATATCATTTTTCTTCATATTCATAACCTCCGATTTTATAGGTTCCTTTTTGATTGTTCCATATAATACAAAGTGTTCCGTCTGTTGTGGATATATGGGCTTCTTTTCCTATGAACTCATTACTGACACCCAAGGGGTAATTAGCGGAAAGGGTAGCGTTTTCAATTACGTAAAGTAAGCCTTCTTCTGTGACGCCTTTCGCTTCACAAGAGTGAGCAAAAACAGAAACATTGCCGTTACATTCTTTTGAAAAAGTTATACTATTATTTTCAATAACGGTAAAGTTTTCCTGATCACCGCAGAATATAGCGTTTCCGCCTCTGCTTGCAACGTATGCCGCAGTTTGAACGTTAGCATATGTGTGATCCAATCTGCCGCCTATACAACCGTAAATAATAAATTTCTTATATCCCTTTTCGAACCCTATATCGATTGCGAGGATAGTATCTGTTTCGTTTTTCATAACAGGATGCTTGATTACGTTATTTCCTTCGGGAGTGTAATCAAGTGAATCAAAATCTCCGACGATATAATCGGGATCCAATTCTAATCTTTTAAGATTTTTCAGCCCGGCATCAGCAGCGATGATTATATCAGATTCATCTATACTTAATTGTATATTACCGCAATCTAATGCACCGAAAATGTAGCAGCAATTCATAATTTCACCATTTTTAAAAAAACGCCGTATATAAAATACAGCGTTTAGTTTTTAGAATATTCCATATGTTAAGAGCGACATTATAAGACCCGCGATTAAAACACCAAGACAAATGATCGGGAATGCTTTTTTTATTCGAAGGTCCATCAGTGCCGCAATGAGAGCGCCTGTCCAACCGCCTGTACCGGGGAGGGGAATGGCAACAAAAAGAAGAAGACCCCATTCTTTATATTTTAACATAGTATCTTTTTTCTTGTCTGCTCGCGCTTCCATTTTTTCTACTATTTTTGTTAGTCTTTTAGATTTGCGCATTAATGCAAAAATCTTTCTGATAAAAAGTAAAATAAAAGGGATAGGGATTATATTGCCGAGATAGCAAACTATGAAAGCGGGAATAAAATCTATCCCTAAAGCTAAAGAAGCAATCATTCCGCCTCTGATTTCGAGAACAGGGAAAAGCGATATAATAAAAGGGATAACTTCCTCGGGAATGTTGTGGGTTGCTAAAAAATCCGTAAATGTCGTTACGATTTGATCGACCATATTTACCTCGTTAAATTATATTTTTTTCAAGCAAAAAATCGTTCGCTTCTTTTAGAATAGTTTTGTCGTTTTCGAATTTAAGACAATTAAAAGCATTTTCGAAAGGAAGCCAAATGTAATCTTCTATCTCTTCGGGCTGTATCTTTGTTTGCTCGTCTTTAGTTGTAGCGACAAAGATGTGCACAGTCTTTTGGATTTTGTTTTGGATGGTATATTGAGATTTACTCATAAAACCGGGGAAGATATCTATGTTTATTCCGGTTTCCTCTAAAACCTCTCGTCTTGCGGTTTCTTCGAGTGTCTCGCCATCTTCGATATGACCTTTGGGGAAACTCCAGTTAGAGCTTCGTCTGTTCTTTATGAGAAGATACCTGACCATACCACCGATGTGTCTGTATATAACTGCACCGCAGGATCGCTCATAATAGCAATCGATGGAGAATGATCTGCCCTCTGTATAGAACGATATAAATCTTTTGATCTCCCAATCAATAAAACGTTTGGATTTGGGAGCCGCAATTAATTTAAGCTCGCCGTTGTCTCTGAAGCGAACGGTAGCTATAACTCTGCCGTCAAAATGCTTTACGGGATTATCAATGCCTAATACAAGGACGCCGCTTATAGGTGATGATGCACGGAACTTGCCGATAGGTGTACCGTGGTTGAGCTTATAAGTTTTCCCGTTAGGCATCGCTGTACCGACGGGATCCGTGATACATACGCGTATTAATTTACCTAACATTAAAGTAACCTCACAGTAAAAATAGAAAATCTAATATTTATTATAAAACTTTTTTTCTGCTGTTTCAATATGCAATATTATAATATTAGGTATTATTTTACATTAATTTTCATAAATGTTTACTTAAAGGTTATTTTCTAACTTGTATTCTGTTTGTGATATTACACCTGAGTTGTGAATCGGAAGGGTGGTAATATCTGATGGTTTTAGTGAAGTACCATTTATTTTGTTGCAGACTTCTACAAATGTTATTTCATGAATATTTAATACACCATCTATGTCAACACCTATACATCTTTTGAAATAACCAGTTCCATTTTCATGGTGAATTGAGCTAAACTTATAGATTAATAAAGATGATAGGAGCATTATCAAGCCACTAAATCATCACTTACACTTTCTCTGTTTTGATGAGGGTAAAAAAACAACCCTCTTGCTTAAATTTTCTTTAAACAAGAGGGTGTTATGATATATATTCAGTTTATAGAAATTATGATATACGAGTTATAAGTTGGCAGTAAACATATACATTTTGTATTTTTTTAGCCTCCACACCATCATCAGCCTGTATAACGGGCTGGGTTTCAGATGTAGTAGTATATAACTTAAATACAATTGCCATTTGATTCGGTCTCATATTGCGAATTTTTTTATAGGTAAAGTTTTTACGAGCAATACCAAGATAATCAAACA